>JBFELU010000032.1:0-25511 GCA_041551965.1 Acidimicrobiia bacterium | reverse complement strand
GCTGGGGGCGGATCCCGGTGGGTGTGCAGGCCCCCTAGGGGGGCGAGGGGACCTGCGGGTGGGGCGCCCACGAAGGGCGCCGAGGGCGAGATGCTAGCCGGTCGGCGCCGGTAGCCAAACCGCTGAGCGATTCAGCCGCTCTTCGGTACCTCGCGAAAGGGCAGATCACGATCGCTGCGGGGCTCCCCGGGCAGGTCGAGGACCCGCTCGCCGATGATGTTGCGCATGATCTCGTCGCTGCCGCCGGCGATCCTCATGCCGGGGTAACCGAGAAAGGCCGTCTCCCACTGGCCCAGTGCGTCGTCTCCGCCGAGCATGCCGAAGGGGCCCTGGACGTCGACGCCGAAGTTCGCCACCCGCTCCAGGAGATCGGTGAGCGCCAGCTTGGCGATCGAACCCTCGGCGGTGGGGATCTCTCCCTTGGCGAGTGCAGCGATGATCCGTTCCGAGTGGTAGCCGAGGACGCGGGCCCTGATGGCGATCTGGGCCAACCGGTCTCGCACGGTTTCGTCGGCGGCGGGATCGACGCCGGTGCGATCGGCGATCGAGGACACCAGCCGCTCCACCGCGGTCGTGCCGGACCCTCCGGCGATGCCGCCCAGGGCCCCGATCGAAGTCCGCTCGTTCATCAGTGTGGTGATGGCGACCGACCAGCCCATGCCCGGAGTGCCGATCAAACCGTCCGCCGGGACCCGAGCGCCGCTGAGGAAGACCTCGGTGAAGTTGGCCCCGCCCGTCATCTGACGCAGGGGCCGGGCCTCGACCCCCTCCTGCTCCATGTCGATGACGAAGTACGTCAAGCCCTTGTGCTTGGGTACGTCGGGATCGGTGCGCGCCAGCAACATGCCCCACTTCGAGTAATGGGCTCCACTCGTCCACACCTTCTGGCCGTTGACCACCCACTCGTCGCCGTCGGGGACGGCTCTCGTCTGGACGGCGGCGACGTCCGAGCCGGCGTTCGGTTCTGAAAACATCTGGCACCAGATCTCTTCCCCACGCAGCATGGGTCTGAGCCATCGCTCCTTCTGCTCCGGTGTCCCCCAGGTGAGGACCGTCGGTCCGCCCATGCCGAGGCCGATGGAGAAGATCTCGAGGGGAAGGTCGTAGCGTGCCGACTCCTGGACCCAGACGATCTGGTGCACCTGGCTGAGACCGCGTCCCCCGTACTCCTCCGGCCACGTGATCCCGGCCCACCCTGCGTCGAAGAGTCGCTGCTGCCACGCTTTGGCCTCGGCGACGTACGCCACCTCGTCGGAGTGCTCGGTGAAGAGCGCGGCCGGATTCTCGTCACCGGATCGAGGGGTGGCATTGGCCCCGAGCCAGGCCCTGGCCTCTGCTCGGAATGCCTCGATGTCGGTCACCGTGGTCACGCTTCCTCCCGCCGGGGATCGTACTCGTTGCCCGGTAACCTCCGGGGGGCCATCGGGCCCGGGAGGGAGGTGATGCCGTGAAGATCCGCCTCACTGCGTACTCGCACGGTGCCGGGTGAGCGTGCAAGCTCGCCCCCGGTGAGTTGGCGCAGGTCCTGCGCCGTCTGGAGAACCGAGGTTCGATCCGTCACCCCGATCTGCTGGTCGGCATCGAGGGCTCGGACGACGCCGCCGTGTACCGCCTCGGCGACGATCTCGCCCTGGTGCAGTCGGTGGATTTCTTCACCCCGATCGTCGACGATCCCTTCGCCTGGGGGCGCATCGCCGCCGCCAACGCCCTCTCGGATCTCTACGCCATGGGTGCGGCGCCGCTCACCGCGCTCCAACTGGTGGGCTGGCCGCGCGACGACCTGCCGTTCGACCTGCTCGGCGATGTGGTGGAGGGTGGGGCCTCGGTGATGGAGGAGGCGGGTTGTCTGGTGGTCGGGGGCCACTCGATCGACGACCGGGAACCCAAGTACGGGTTCGCGGTGACCGGGATCGCTCGACCGGAAGAGATCACCACCAACCGGGGTGCGGTGCCCGGCGACGCCCTCGTGCTGACCAAGCCGCTGGGGACCGGCCTCATCGCCACGGGGATCAAGCGAGACCGGGTCGACGCCGAGGTCGCGGATCATGCCGTCGCGGTGATGGCGAACCTCAATGCGGGAGCGGCTCGCGCCGTCCGGGATGTCGGGGCGTCGGCGGTCACCGACGTGACCGGCTTCGGCCTGTTGGGGCACCTGGCGGAGATGCTCGCCGGGGAGGTGGGAGCCGAGATCGATGCGGGGGCGGTCCCGTTGTTGCCCGGGGCCAGGGAGATGGCCGTCGCCGGGGTGGTGCCCGGGGGAACCAAACGGAATCGGGATCACGCCGCCACCTTCACCGACTTCTCCGACACCGAGGAGCCTCTTCGAACGGTGCTTGCTGATGCCCAGACGAGCGGGGGGTTGTTGATCGCCGTCGCTCCCGATCGAGCGGTGGACCTGGTGGAGGCACTCCGCGCCCGGCACACGGACGCGGCCGCGGTCATCGGCCGGATCATCGAACGGCCAGGCCGGGTGATGGTACGCAACTGACGTCATCGACGATTCCGGGCACGCCGTGGTCGCCGGGATCGTCTGCGGGGTCCTGTTGATCGGGCCGGCCCTGGTCAGCGGCGTGGCGCGGGCCATGCACCCCAAGGCGGCGCTCCCAATCGATCTGCTCTTCGTTGGGTCGGGGCCGCCCCGGCCGCCTGGTTCGTCCAGGGCATCATCGTCAGAGCCGGGCGGGGCTACCCGCCCCTACGTGAACAGCTGGACGTCGGCCTCGGCGGCGAAGTCGAGAAAGGCGGCGGCGCCGGCGATGTCGCACCCTTCAATGAGGTCGGACTCGGCCACGCCCATCACGCCCATCGTGGTGGCGCAAGCGAAGAACTTGACCCCCAGGCCCTGTGCCATCTCGATGAACTCGGGTACGTCGGGCATTTGGGATTCACTCATCCACTTCTTCATGGTCCGCGTGGCCAGGGCGGTGGCCCCCGGCATGGCCCCGAGGAGGCTGGGGATCTGAATCGGCCCCGCCGGGTTGGCCAGGGCCGCCATCTTCAACTCCCGGTGGCGGTCCTTGTGGAGGATGTCGAGCCCGTAGAAGGTGAAGAAGATGCCCACTTCCCAACCCAGGCTGGCCGCCGTGGTCGCCAGGATCAGCGGTGGGTAGGCCTGATCCAGGGTTCCCTTGGCCGCCACCAGGGCGAGGCGCCTCGGCTTGGTCGCCTCCTCCTGTCGGGGATTCGGCGCAGGGGCGAGGTCGGTCACGTCGCCGTCGCCTTCTCGAGCAGGAAGACCTGGGTGTCACCGATCTCTTCGACCGAGAGCAGGCCGTCGCCCCGCTGCCGGGCGAGGGCCGGGATGTCCGCCAACGATCCCGGATCAGTGCAAATGAGCCGCAGGACCTCGCCGGGGGCGAGGCGATTGAGGGCGAGCGACGCCTTGTAGACCGGCAGGGGGCACAGCAGCCCGCTCGTATCGAGAGTCTCGGCGACCACGACGCCGGTGTCGGGTGTGGGGCGGGTCACGGATCTGCTCCTTTCGGTGATCACTGGGGGAGTCCTTCCTCGCCGAGCAGGTCGGCGAAGTACGACGTGTACTTCAGGCCGGAGTCGGGGGAGACCCCGACGGCGATTCCTTCGATGTCCATCTGGTCGGCGGCATGGACGATGGCTCCGGTGGACGGTCCCACCATGAGGCCGTCCTTGCGAAACAGGTCCTTGGTCACGGCGTAGGCGGGTTCGTCGTCGACCCGGACCACATGGTCGATGACATCCCAATCCAGGATTCCCGGCTCCTTGGCTTCACCGAAGCTCTTGAGCCCGGGAAGCCGGTGACCCGTCTGGGGCTCGATGGCGATCACTTGGATCGAGGGGTCCTGCTCCTTGAGATAGCGGCCCACTCCGGTGATCGTGCCGCAGGTTCCGAATCCGGCAAAGAACGCCTTCACCTGTCCGTCGGTCTGCTCCCAGATCTCCGGGCCGGTCGTCTCGTAGTGGGCCCGCACGTTGTCGGGGTTCTCGTACTGATTCGGCATGACGAAGCGCTCCCCACCGGCACTCTCCGCCAGGGACCGGGCGAGAGCGATGGCCCCGTCCTTGGGGTGATCGACCGGGCACAGATCGTCGGGTGTCGACCACACCTCGGCGCCCAGCATGCGGAGGAGGACCTGTTTCTCCTCGGGTACCCCGTCGGGAATGGTCACCGTCAGCTGGGTCCCGGAGAGGGCGGCCAGTGCCGCCAGGGCGATGGCCGTGTTGCCCGAGGACGCCTCCACGATCTCCCGACCGGCCAACTCGCCGCGCTCGCGGAGCCCGGCGAGGAGATAGGCGGCCGTGCGGTCCTTGATCGAGCCGAACGGGTTGAGCCACTCCAGCTTCAGGTAGAGACGGGTGCTCGGGTCGGACAGAGCGCCGCGCACCCGCACCAACGGGGTGGGATTGTGACGATCGGGGAGCAGGTCCCTCACGTCCTCATAGCGCCGCCGGGCCGGGTCGCTGCCCAGACCGGTGGGGGCTTCCAGCCGACTCGTCATGGTGTGCTCCTTCTGGCCATCAAAAAGACCCGCACCGCCGGTGCGGGTCCAGTGAGGATCGGTGTTCCGATCGGTTAGCAGCTCAACGTGGCTCCGCCCGGCTGTATGGCACGACAACAGCAGCAGCATGCCGCGGCGGAACTCGTGAATTGCTTCATGACGCAACACTGTATCGGATTCGAGCCATAGGTCAACCGAAAAGCGTCGCCGAACCGACACTCCCCGGCAGGGAACCGAACGCCGCCCCGCCCTCGTCGGAGGAGTACGACGACCAGGAGAGAGCCGATGCGAAGCAGGATGATCGTGGTTCTTGCCCTCTCGATGGTGATCGCCGCCTGTGGGGAGTCCACCGAAACCGTTGCGACCGCCGGCCGCAACGACGGGTACGTCGCCACCACGATGATCGCCGTCGCCCCGCTCGAATCGGAAGCCCTCGGGGCGGGAGGGACCGACAACCCCAACGACGAGCCCTACGACCTGGTCTTCTTCGAGAACCACGGGGTCAACCCGCGCGTCGACACGATCGACGATGCGTTCTCGACCTTCGCCGTCGACGTCGACACCGGCTCCTATACGATCGCCCGGCGCTGGATCGGGGACGGCAACCTCCCCGATCCCGACTCGGTACGCGTCGAGGAGTACGTCAATTACTTCGACACGGGCGTCGACGCACCCACCGAGGAGATTTTTGCCATCGTCGTCGACGGTGGCCCCACGCCGTTCACGGAGAACGATCGCTACCAGATCGTGCGCATCACCCTGCAGGGCATGATCGTGCCCGACGACGATCGGCCGCCCGCCAACCTCACGTTCGTGATCGACGTCTCCGGGTCGATGGATCGTGAAGACAGGCTGGGCACCGTCAAGGGGTCACTGGCGCTGTTGGTCGGCAGCCTGCGCAACGACGACCGGGTCGGGATCGTGACCTACGGCGACCGGGGACGGGTGGTCCTCGAGCCCACACTCGTCGCCGAATCCGACGTCATCCTCTCCGCCATCGCCCGGCTGGCCCCGGAGGGTGCCACCAATGCCGAGGAGGGTCTCCTGCTCGGCTACGGGATGGCCGCCGAGGCCTACGACCCGGATGCCATCAACCGGGTGATCCTGGCCAGCGACGGTGTTGCCAATATCGGGGCCACCGGCCCCGAGTCGATCCTCGCCGCGGCGCGGGGCGAGGCCGCCGACGGAATCCAGCTCGTGACCGTCGGGTTCGGCATGGGCAACTACAACGACGTGCTGATGGAGCAGCTCGCCGACGACGGCGACGGTTTCTACGCCTACGTCGACGACCTCGAGGAGGCGGAGCGTCTCTTCGTGCACGGGCTCACCGGGACGCTGTTCACCATTGCCAAGGACACCAAAGTCCAGGTCTCCTTCGACCCCGAGACCGTGGAGCGCTGGCGTCTGATCGGGTTCGAGAACCGAGCGATCGCCGACGAGTCCTTCCGTGACGACACCGTCGATGCCGGCGAGGTCGGCGCCGGGCATCATGTCACCGCCCTCTATGAAATCAGGATGGCTGAGAGCGTCGACGAGGGCGACCACCTCGGCACGGTGTCGCTCCGGTGGCTCGACCCCTCCAACGGCGAGCCCACGGAGATTGCACGGGACTTCACGACCTCGGATCTGGCCGCTGTCTTCGCCGATGCTCCAATCCACTTCCAATTGGCATCGGTCGTGTCCACGTTCGCCGAGGTGCTGCGGGGCTCCTATTGGGCCCAGCACCTCACGATCACCGATCTCGTTCCCCATGCCCGGCGCATCGCCGAGCTCCTCCCCGGCGACGGAGATGTGGCCGAGCTGGCCGAACTGGTCGTGCTCGCCTCCGACCTGAGCGGCTGAGCGAGGCGGGGGCGGCGGATCATCCGCCGCCCCACTCGTTCTCCCTCATGCCGCGGCACCTTTCCCGCAGGAGCCAGAGTCGCCTCAAACCCGCGCTGCCGCAGGGTCTCGGCGATCTGCCGGGCGATACCCTCGGTGCCGTCCATCTTGGACCCATGGGCCACGAGCACGGTGGTCATGGGTGAAGGAATACCCGGTGGCAGATCGCCCGACCGGGGGCCAACGGCCCGGCGTCTTGGCGATCACCCTCCAGCTTCGCGTTTCCCGCCGCACCCTAGGCTGGCTTGATGATGAGGCGAATCGGAGCCCTGGGAGTCGGCGCGTGGGTGCTGTGGCGCCTCTTCGGGCCCGAGGTTCCCCCGCGCACGATCGGTGTGCAGACTCGTCCGGGACCGCTCCCGGGGCGGCTGGTCACGGTGGGACGCCACGAGTTCCTGGTACGCGAGATCGGTCCTGCGGACGGGCCCCCGCTGGTGCTCATTCACGGGTGGGTCTACGACAGTCTGGCGACGTGGCATCGGGTGGCGCCGCTCCTGGCAGAAGAGCGGCGGGTGCTCACCGTGGACCTCCACGGTCACGGCGGGACCGACCGCATTCGCGGCCGCCACGACCTCGCGGACATGGCCGATGACGTCGCGGGAGTGCTGGCCACCGTCGGCGTGTCTCGAGCGCCGGTGGTCGGCTACTCGATGGGGGGCATGGTGGCGCAAGCCCTTGCTCACCGGCATCCGGGCGTGGTCGAGCGGCTCGTGCTGGCGGCAACGGCCGCCCATCCGGTTCGGCTGCCTCGCTGGGCCACGGTCCCGACGTTCGTTGCGGGGCGAGCGCTGGCACGCATCGACCGTTTCATCGCACCTCGCATCGCCTACCGCTACCTGACCGCCACCGAAGTCATCCCGCCGGAGCATCGGGCCTGGCTGTGGGAGGCACTGCTCGATCGGGACGTCGACCTCTACTACGAGTCGGGGTTCGCCATCCTGAGGTTCGACGGAAGCCCCTGGCTCGCCGGGATCGATGTTCCCACG
The DNA here is from genome assembly GCA_041551965.1 of Acidimicrobiia bacterium. Lineage (GTDB taxonomy): Bacteria > Actinomycetota > Acidimicrobiia > Spongiisociales > UBA11373 > JBFELU01. The sequence goes on along the minus strand of JBFELU010000032.1, from coordinate 18,169 downwards.
CTCAGCATCGTGCCGACGGCGGATCAGTTGATCCCGGCCCGCTACCAGCGGGAGACGGCGGCTGGGCTCCCCGACAACGAGGTCGTAGAGATCGAGGGTGGCCGCCACGAGGCCGTGCTCACCCATCCGGAGGAGGTGGCGAAGGCCATCGGGGAGTTCCTGACGCGCTGATCTCCCCGGTCGGCCGGGGAGATCAGGACGAGGCCGCTCAGTGTTCGTGGCCGACTTGCTTCACGACGAGCAGCGCCACGGCCACCACGACCAGGAGCACGATCAGCTTCTTCATCGTCATCTCCGTGGTTGGGCACCCCCATTCTACGGAGCCGGCGCTGCAATCCCCGGACTCCGGTTCCTGATGGCGGGGGAGTACGCTCGTGCGCGCTGACGGCGGCAGGAGTTGTGGTGATCACCGATCGGCTCGCTCGATTCGCGTGGTTCGTACTGGCGTACAACATCGCCGTGATCCTCTTTGGTGCGGTGGTGCGGGCGACCGGATCCGGAGCGGGGTGCGGCAGCAATTGGCCCACGTGCCGGGGTGGCGTGGTGCCACTCTCGGGAACCGCCGAGACGGCGATCGAGTTCACCCACCGGGCCACCAGCGGCCTGGCACTGGTGCTGGTCTTCGTCCTGGCCGTCCGGGTGTTCCGGAACCGGCCGTCGGGCGATCCGGCTCGGCTCGCCGTGGTGGCGGCCGCGGTCTTCGTGGTCGGCGAGGCGCTCATCGGGGCGGCGCTGGTGCTCTTCGAGTGGGTCGCCGACGACGAATCCACGGGTCGGGCGGTGTCGATCACCCTTCACCTGGTCAACACGCTGCTCCTGGTCGGCGCCCTCACGGTGACTGCGTGGGTCCTCGGGGGTGGCCGGCTGCCCCACCGCCCTCTGCCCTCCCGGGAGCGACGGTTGTTGTCGATCGCCGCCGGGGGGCTGGTGGTCGTGGGAGCCGCCGGTGCCATCACCGCGCTCGGCGACACCCTGTTCCCGGCGGAGTCGCTCCTCGAGGGTATCCGCGACGATTTCACCGGCACGTTCCTCGTCAGGCTGCGGTGGATCCATCCCGTCGTGGCGGTCGCCGTGAGCCTCTACCTGCTGTGGCTACGCAATCACATGGAGCTCGCCGACCGACGGATCGGCATGGGACTGACCACGCTCGTCGTGGGCCAGTTGGCGCTGGGTGCGATCAACGTGGCCCTGTTGGCTCCGGTGTGGATGCAGATCACCCATCTCCTGGTCGCCGACGTGCTGTGGGTGGTGTTCGTGCTCTTTGCCATCGACGGGCTGGTGGTCCGCCAAACGCAGGAAGCGCCGGTGTGAGCGTCACCATCACCGATCCTCGCCGGGCTGCGGGCACCTTCGTCGAGCGCCTCCGAGCCTACGTGGCCCTCACCAAGCCGCGCATCATCGAGCTCCTCTTGATCTCGACGGTGCCGGCGATGATGGCCGCCGCCGATGGGTGGCCGGGGACCGGCCTGGTGGTCGCCACCGTCGTCGGCGGAGCTCTCTCGGCGGGGGGCGCCAACGCCATCAACAACGTCGCCGATCGTGATATCGATGCCACGATGCGCCGTACCCGGCATCGTCCGCTGCCGGCCGATCGAATCACCGCCGTCGAGGCGGTGGCGGTGGGATCGGCGCTGGGCATCGCCGGCTTCGTGACCCTCTGGTTGGGCGCCAACCTGACGGCTGCCGTCCTCGCCACCGGTGCCCTGGCCTTCTACGTGGGCCCCTACACCCTCCTGCTGAAACGGACCACCCCGCAGAACATCGTGATCGGGGGGGCCGCCGGTGCGGTGCCGGTCGTGGTGGGCTGGGCCGCGGTGACCGGGTCTCCCGAGCTCCCCGCCTGGGTGATGTTCGGCATCGTGTTTACGTGGACGCCGTCGCATTTCTGGGCGCTGGCGCTGCGGTTTCGCGACGACTACGAGCGGGCCGGGGTCCCGATGCTTCCGGTGGTGGCCGGAGTGCGCCATACCGCGGTGCAGATCGTTCTCTACGCCGCCATGACCGCCGGGCTCTCGCTGATGTTGCAGCCGGTGGCCGGGCTGGGAACCCCGTACCTGGTGTCGGCGCTGGTGCTGGGTGGGTGGTTCGTCGCCGAATGCCTGCGATTGCTGCGAAACCCGGATCGGGCGATGGTGCTGTTCCGGTACTCGAACCTCTACTTGACGTTGCTCTTCGCCGCGGTGGCGGTCGACGCATTGCTCTGACCCCCGGCGGGTACCGTGGAGGGGTGACCCGCGACCGGCTCGTGCTGGCGGCCGCCATCGCCATCGTGGCGGTGGCGCAGATCGGCCTCCTCGTCGTCGGGAGGCCGCACAAGGCTCGGGAGCTCGTGTGGCAGGCTCTCCCCGCCACCGGCCTGGCCCTGTTGCTGATCTGGGCCTGGTTGGGGGCATGACCACGGCCCGGGGTTAGGGTGGCGCTCATGCTCGGGTCGATCACCTACGAGCCCATCCCGATCTTCGACGTCGGCCCCCTCCGCCTGTCACTGCACGGACTCTTCGCCGGCCTCGGCTTCGCGGCCGGTGCCTATCTCATGATCCGGGAGGCCGGCAAACGCGGATTCGATCAGGTCAAGATCACCTCGGTGCTCACCTGGGCCCTCGTCGGGGCCATCCTCGGAGCACGGTTGTTCACCGTCCCGGCCCACCTCGGTGACCCGGGCTACGGCCTCGACGACGTCTTCAACCCCTCCGGGTTCTACTCGATCATGGGCGGCTTCGCCGGCGGGATCCTGGTCGGGGTTTTGCGTATGCGGATCCTGGGCATGGCTCCTCTGGTGCACCTCGACCTCGCCTCCTACGGGCTGGCTCTCGGGACGGTCGTCGGGAGGATCGGTGATCTCTTGATCGTGGAGCACCTCGGGGGGGAGACCGGGTTCTTCCTCGGCTACCTGGTCGAGCCCGGCTACGACCTGGCCCCGCAGCACGATCGGCTCGAAGCGCTTTGCGCCGGGATCGGTGAGTGCGGCCCCTACCACCATGCCGCGCTCTACGACTTGCTCGGAGCGGCCGTCCTGTTGGGGGTGCTCTATCTCGCCACCCGGTTCGTGAGGCTCCACTATGCCCAGCTGTTCACGCTGTGGGCCGGTTGGTACGGCATCCAGCGCTTGCTCATCGACTTCACGAGAAACACCGGCTTCGATGAGGCCGACGCCACGCTGGGCCCGTTGACCTGGAATCAGTGGAGCGGCCTGGCGGTAGGGGTGATCGCGGTGGGGGTTTTCTGGTGGCTGGGCCGCCGTGTCCCGGTCGTGTCCACCGACGGCGACGTCGAGCGCGGCGCAGTGCTCGTTGCCGAGGAAGAGCCCTCTTGAGCGGCGACACGGCCCCCATCAGGCCGGAGGAGCGGTTCGATGAGGGTCGGGTGGCCGCCCATCTGCGGCGGGCGCTCGATCTCGGGGACGATCCGATCCGCTTCGCCCAGTTCCCCGGCGGCAAGGCCAACCTCACCTATCTGTGCGAGGTGGGGGATCGCGAGCTGGTACTGCGGCGACCGCCGCTGGGTCCGGTGGCCCCCGGCGCTCACGACATGCGCCGCGAGCACAAGGTGCTCGCCGTGCTCCATCGGGCCTACCCACCGGCGCCTCGGGCGGTGCACCTGTGCGAGGACCCGGAGGTGATGGGCGATGTCTTCTTCGTGATGGAGCGCCGTCACGGCGAGGTGATCCGTGAGACCTGGCCTCCAGGACTCCCCGACGACGACGACTACCGGCGGCGACTCGCCGACAACGTCGTCGACGCCCTCGCCGACCTCCACCTCGTCGATTACCGGGCCCTGGGCCTCGACGATCTGGGCCGCCCCCAGGGATTCGTGGAACGGCAGGTGGCCGGGTGGAAGGATCGCTGGCATCGGTCCAAAGAGGTCGACGTCGCCGCCATGGACGAGCTGTCGCGGGCATTGGCCGAGGGGGTGCCCGAGGCACAGGCGGCGGTCGTGCTCCACAACGACTTCAAGATCGACAACCTCATGGTCGATGCCGACGCCCGGGTGGTGGCGGTCTTCGACTGGGACATGGCGACCCTGGGTGATCCCCTCGTGGACCTGGGGACGGCCCTGGCCTACTGGGCCGATCCGGGCGATGTGACCTACCCGGTGTTCGGGGCAAGGGGCTACACCCTTGCGGGGGTGATGGGGAAGGACGGGGTGGCGGAGCGCTATGCCGCGCGGTCGGGTTTCTCGGTCGACCGGGTCGGGTACTACGAGGCCCTCGGCCTGTTTCGCATCGCCGTGATCATCCAGCAGATCTACATCCGCTACCGGCGGGGTCAGACCAGCGATGAGCGCTTTGCGGTGCTGGGGGCGATCGTGCCGCCGATCGCCGAAGCGGCACTGGGCAAGATCGGCTGACGGCTCAGGAGATCCCCTCGACCTCCGACTTGGCCTCCCGAGTCATCAGTTCCTGGACGATGTCGGCCGGGTTGCGCCCGTCGTAGAGGACGGCGCCGACGGCGACGGCGATCGGCATGTCGATCCGGTGGCGCCGGCCGAGTTCCAGAACCGCCTCCGTCGTCTTGACCCCTTCGGCGACCATGTTCGTCTTGCCGACGATGTCGGCCAGCGACCGGCCCTTTCCCAGGGCCACGCCGACGGTGCGATTGCGGCTCTGGGAGCTGCTGCATGTGGCGATCAGGTCGCCCATGCCGGCCAGCCCGGCGAAGGTGAGCGCCTGGCCTCCGAGGGCGAGGCCCAGCCGGGTGAGCTCGGCCAGGGCCCTCGTCACCAGCGCCGCCATCGTGTTGTCCCCGTAGCCGAGGCCGGCGGCCATCCCGGCGGCGATGGCCATTACGTTCTTGAGGGCCCCGGCCGACTCGGCGCCGACGACATCGGGGTTGGTGTAGACCCGGAACGTCGGTCCGATGAGGAGCTCCTGGAGGCGACGCGCCTCCCACTCGTCCTCGACGGCGATCACGGTGGCGGCCGGCTGGCCCCGCATGATCTCCCGCGCCAGATTGGGACCGGTGAGGACGCCGACCCGGTGGGGGGCCGCTTCGATCTCCTCGACCACGATCTCGGTCATGCGGCGCAACGTCCCCTGCTCGATCCCCTTGGTGAGGCTCAGCACTGGGATCCCGGCCCTGACGTGCGGTGCCGCGGCTCGCAGGACGTCGCGGAAACCGTGGGAGGGAACCCCCATGACGAGGACGTCGGCGTCGGCGACCGCTTCCTCGAGGTCGGCGGTGGCGTGGAGGTCCGGGGGAAGCAGGGTGTCGGGGAGATAATCCGGGTTGGCGTGGTCCTTACGGATCCGATCGGCCAGCTCGGCACGTCGGGCCCAGAGGACGGTCTCGGTCTTGGCCGCCGCCAGAGCGGCGATCGAGGTGCCCCAGGAACCCGCTCCGATGACGGCGACGCGCATGAGTGCTCCTTGCTGTGCTCGTCACCGTACCGGGCGGCGGGGGTCCTTGCCTTTCCGTCTCCGGTCGATGAGTCTGAGTGTGCGGGCGGCGGAGGATGAGGGTTGACCCGACGGATCTACGTGCTGGACACTTGCGTGCTCCTCGCCGATCCCCGGGCGCCGCTGCGCTTCGAGGAACACCACGTGGTGCTCCCGCTCGTGGTCATCGAGGAGCTCGATCGTCACAAGGCCCGCCTCGACGAGGTCGGCGCCAATGCTCGGCGGGCGATCCGGCTGCTCGAAGACGCCGGAGCTTCCCGGGTGGGGGGCCTGGCGGAGCCCGTCTCGCTCCCGACCGGCGGGACCCTCCGCATCGAGCTGAACGGCATCGCCTCCGACCGCCTCCCCGACGTGCTCGACCCCCGGACCCCCGACCATCGGCTGCTGACCACTTGCCTGACCTTGGCCGATGGTGGCGGGGATCCGGTGCTGGTGACCAAGGACGCCGCATTGCGCATCAAGGCGGCGCAGCTCGGGGTGACGGTCGAGGACTACAAGTCGGACATCGTGGCGGTCGATGAGTCCTACAGCGGGGTCGTCGAGCTGCCGGTGTCCGATGCCATCGTCGACGCCCTCTACGAGCACGGGAAGGCCAGGGTCGACGGACGCGATCTGCTCATCAACCAGTTCGTGGTCCTCCGGGCGGGGGCCTCCCACTCGGCGCTCGCCCAGGTCGTCGAGACCGGCAGGGAGGCGACGATCGTCAGGGTCCCCGGGTCGCGGCGGGCCTTCGGGGTCGAGAGCAAGAACGTGCGCCAGGCCTTTGCCCTCGAGCTGCTGCTGAATCCGGCCATCCCGGCGGTCTCCCTCATGGGTCCCCCGGGCACCGGCAAGACGTTCCTGGCGCTCGCCGCCGGGCTGGAGCAGGTCCTCGAGGCGGGCCGTTATCGCAAGGTGTCGGTGTACCGGCCGCTGGTGGCGGTGGGGCGCCAGGAGCTGGGTTATCTCCCGGGGGACCTGGAGGAGAAGCTGGCTCCTTGGATGGCTGCCGTCCACGACAACCTCATGGCGTTGTTCAGCGATCCCCGGACGGGACGGGATGCGTTGGAGGAGCTCATCGAGCGAGATGAGATCGAGATGGCCTCCATCACCTACCTCCGGGGTCGGTCCATCACCGGTGAGTTCGTGATCATCGATGAGGCCCAGAACCTCGAGCTGCCCACCCTCCGCGTGGTCCTCACCCGGATCGGTCCGGACTCGAAGGTCGTCTTCTGCGGAGACTTCACGCAGATCGACAACCCCTATGTGTCGCCGTTCGGGGGCGCGGCGGCGCTGATCGAGAAGCTCAAGGGGTCGGACCTGTTCGGTCACGTCACGCTGGAACGCACCGTGCGGAGCCCGCTGGCGGAACTCGCCACGTCGCTTCTGTAGCGTGGCGGCATGGACCTTCGCCTCCCTGGCCGGGAGGATCCCCGCCGCATCGCTGTGCGGGAGTGGCTCTGCGCCCACCCCCACCCCACCCCCACGCAGCTCGCCGAGGCGGGCTTGGTGGCGCCCCATTGGCCGAAGCCCTGGGGTCTCGATGCGGACCCCGTCCATCGGCTGATCATCGACGAAGAGCTGCTCCGGGGCGGCATCAGGCTCCCCGACAACCCGATCGGCATCGGCTGGGCCGGCCCCACGATCCTCGTGGCGGGCACACCGGAACAACGCGACCGCTATCTCGCTCCCCTGCTCCGGGGCGAAGAGATCTGGTGCCAGCTGTTCAGCGAACCGGATGCCGGATCGGATCTGGCGTCTTTGCGAACCCGCGCCGCCGCCGACGGTGACGGGTGGGTGGTCAACGGTCGCAAGGTGTGGACGTCGCTGGCGGAGGCGGCCCGGTACGGCATCCTGCTGGCCCGCACCGATCCCGACGCTCCCCGACACCGCGGCATCACCTACTTCATCTGCCCGATGGACGGCCCGGGGGTGGAGGTCCTCCCGATCCGCGACATGACCGGCGGCGCCCCGTTCAGCGAGGTGGTCCTCGAGGACGTGTTCCTGGGGCCCGAGAGTCTCGTGGGCGAGGTGAACGACGGCTGGCGCCTCGCCCGGGTGACCCTCTTCAACGAGCGCCTCTCGTTGTCGGCCGGGGGAGCCCTGTGGGGGATGGGCCCGACGACGGCCGATCTGGTCGATCTGGCCCGGGGCTCGGATCCCGGCATCGGGGCGGTGGCGCGTGACCGGCTCATCTCCTTGTTCATCGAATCGGAGACGATCCGGATGCTCGGCCTGCGCCTGGCCGGCCGGCTGATCGAGGGTGCCGATCCCGGTCCGGAGGCTGCAGTTCGCAAGATCCTCGCCGACGAGCACGGCCAGCATCTCACCGAGCTCGCCAAGGATCTGGCGGGCCCCGGGGGAATGCTCGAGGATCGAGGGCCCCTGGGATCGCCGGTCGGCGAGTGGCACTGGGGATACCTCTTCGCTCGGGCCCTGACGATCGGCGGGGGCACCGCCGAGGTGCTGCGGACGCTGGTGGCGGAGCGGTGGCTGGGGCTCCCGCGTGAGACCCACGCGCGATGACCCCGGGCTACCGTCTCCCTCGTGACCACCCAGCCGCCGTCCGACGACCGGCCTTCTGCCGAGGAGAGCGTGGCTCGCCGGGCCGCCCGAGCTGCCATGCGTCGCGTCGATGCCATGTTCTCGGCGCGCGGCCCGGCCTTCAAGCAGCTGGCGACGTCGTGGGCGGCCAACATCGCCGGGGACACGTTGGTGGCGGTGGCCCTGGCCGGCACCCTCTTCTTCGACGTGCCGACGACCGAGGCCCGGGAACGGGTCGCCCTCTATCTGGCGCTGACCTTGGCGCCGTTTGCGGTGATCGCGCCGGTTCTGGGCGGTGTCTTCGCCCGATTCCCGATGTACCGGGCGGCGATGACACTCTCGGCGTTGCTGCGGATGCTGCTTGCCGTGGTGATGATGTTCGGGCTGGAGACCAACTGGCTCTTCCCGATCGCCTTCGGGATGCTGGTCCTTTCCCGGCTGTACGGAATCAGCAAGAGCAGCATGCTCCCGGTGGCCGTGCCGGGGGCCCAGGCGCTGGTGTCGGCGAACGCCCTGCTCGCCCGGATCGGCATCTACGCCGGTGCCGTCGCTCTGCCGCTCGGCGCCGCCGTCGCCCAACTGGGACCGTGGCTGGCATTGGTGATCGCCACCGGGGCGTTCGGCCTCTCCTCCTTCCTCAGTCTCGGTCTGCCCGACCCGCGGGCGGTGGGGGCGGCGGCGGGGGTAGACGTGGTGCCCCGGCCGGCGATGGCCGAGCCGCACCGGTCGATTCGTCTCTCCCGGCTGGCTACGGCCGGGGTGCGGCTCATCAACGGGTATCTGCTCCTGCTCCTGGCCTTCGCCTTCCGGGAGGCCGATCGGGGCGCCTTGGATTTCGGAGCCGTCATCGCTGCCGCCGGGATCGGTTTCGGTCTCGCGTCGTTCCTTTCCCCGTGGCTGGAGCGGCGGCTGCGGGAGGAGCCGATGGTGGTGGCGGCGTTGGCCGTCGAGGCGGGTTCGGCGTTCATGGCGGCCCAGGTCTTCGGTCTCGGAGCGGCGGCCGCACTGGCGGCCGCCACCGGCCTGGCCTGGGGCACGGCCAAGTTCGGCTTCGACGGCCTGTTGCAGCGGACCGTGGTCCCCGCCAGGCGGGGCCAGGCGTTCACCAGGGCCGAGACGCTGTTCCAGCTCGCCTGGGTGGTCGGCGCCATCATCCCGGTGACGCTCTCCATCGACCCCGAGTTCGGGCTGGCGGCAGCCGGAGTGGCGGCGCTGGCCGCTCAGACGGTGTTCGTCGCCGGGCTTCTGGTGGAGTCGGGTGCTCGGCCGCCGGATGCCGACCGCTAGGCGGCTTCGGGGCGAGCGAACGCGACCGGCTCCTCGATGGTGAGCCGCATGCCCCGCAGCATTCCGGCCAGGGCCACCACGGCGGTGGCTCGGGGAGCGAGCAGGACGGCGGCGGCTCCGAGGGCGGCACCGTGGCTCAGCTTGACGCTCACCAGCGGCCGGCCGGCCGCGGTGCGAACGGTGAGGGTGCGCTCGTCGCGATCCACGGAGGGGAACACTACCCGACGTCCCTCCGGCCCGTAGGCTGCACCCCATGCGCGCCTTGCAGATCATCGAGTCGGGTCGCCGCCTCGACGAAGTGGTCCTCGAGGACCCGCGGCCCGGCGCGGGAGAGATCGTGGTCCGGATCCGAGCCGCCGGCATTTGCCGCTCCGACGTTCACTACCGGGGAGGCACCAGGCCGGTGCCGTCCCTCCCGCTCGTTCCCGGCCATGAGGTGGCCGGGATCGTCGAGTCGATCGGACCCGGCGTCGACGTGCCGGCGGTCGGCGAACGCGTGTGCCTCCACTATCTGACGTCGTGCGGCGCCTGCGATCACTGCCTCCGTGGAGCAGAGCAGTTCTGTGTGGCGGGCGAGATGATCGGATTGAACCGTGCCGGGGGTTATGCAGAGCGAGTCCTCATACCCGCCAGGAATGCCTTCCCCATCCCCGACGTCGTCCGGATGGACGCGGCGGCCGTCATGATGTGCTCGACCTCGACGGCGTTCCACGCGCTGCGGCGGGCCCGGCTCGATGCGGGTGAGACCGTGGCGGTCTTCGGAGCCGGCGGGCTCGGCATGTCGGCGGTGCAACTGGCGGGGGCCATGGGAGCCTTCGAGGTGTTCGCCGTCGACATCAACCCGGTCAAGCTGCAGACGGCCACCGGATACGGGGCGATTCCGATCGATGCGGCCTCCGGTGATCCGATCGACGCGATCCGCGAGCTCTCGGCGGGGCGGGGAGTCGACGTGGCCCTCGAGCTCGTCGGATCTCCGCACACCATGCAACAGGCGGTGGCCGTGCTGGCGCCGCACGGCCGAGCGGTGGCGGTCGGTATCACGCACGAGGCGTTCGGGCTCGATCCCTTCAACGATCTGGTGCTGCGGGAAGCCGTCATCCTCGGCTCCGCCGATCACCTGGCGTCCGAGATCCCGATCCTCCTCGAGATGGCGCGAAGGGGCACGCTCGATTACTCCCGGGTGGTCACCCGGGAGGTACCCCTCGAGGCCGAGGCCGTGAATGAGGCACTGGATCGCCTGGAGGCCTTCGGGGACGAGGTCCGGACGGTGATCGTTCCCTGAGCCGAGTCCGGGGGGAGGGCTACGGTATGGGGACGATGAGACTCCCCGGGGCGGTCCGCGAGGCCATGACGGCGCATGCTCGGTTCGAGGAGCCCAACGAGGCGTGCGGGCTGCTGGCGGCGGATGTGGAAGGCACCGTGAGGATGGTCTACTGCCTGACGAACACCGCAGCCTCGCCGGTCGCCTTTGCCCTCGACCCGACCGAGCACTACCGGGCCCTGCGACACGCCGAGAGCCTGGGTTGGCATCTGGCCGGGGTGTTCCATTCCCATCCGAACGGTCCGGCGCTGCCGTCGGACACCGACGTCGCTCAGGCGCTGGAGCCGGAATGGGTGTATGTGATCGTTGCGCCCCGCGGCGAGATCCGGGGATTCCGGATCACGCAGGGCGAGGTGACCGAGGAACCCCTCGAGGCGGCGGCCTGATGGTGCGGGTTCGGCTCCCGACCGTGCTCCGGCCCGCCGTCGGGGGAGCGGCGGAGGTCCACGCCGTCGGGGCGACCGTGGGGGCGGTGCTCCGGGGTCTCGCCGCGGAGCACCCGTTGCTCGAGGACGCCGTCTTCGAGCGAGACGGGACGTTGCGCCGGTTCATCTCGGTGTTCATCGGCGACGAGAACATCCGGTACCTCCAGGGCCTGAATACCCCGGTGGGGGACGATGAAGAGTTGATTGTGCTGCCCGCCGTGGCGGGAGGCTCCGGGGAGAACCCGGCCTCGTACGGTGAGATGGTGCGTCGGGCCAAGGTCCGGATCACCGAGATCAGCCCGGCGAAGCTGGCCGAGGACTCCGGCGACGAACCGGTGATCGTCGACGTCAGGGAGACCTTCGAGCTGGCCAGGGGGATGATCCCGGGCGCCCGGGTGGTCCCGCGCGGCATGCTGGAGAAGGTGATCGACCGGTTGGTGCCGGACCCGGCTGCGCCGGTCGTGCTCTATTGCGACGTCGGCAACCGCTCGGCACTCGCCGCACTGGTGCTGGAGGAGATGGGGTACCGGGCCGTGAGGTCGCTGGCCGGCGGCATCGAGCGATGGAAGGCGGAGGGGCGGCCGACGGTGGTTCCGGAGGAGGCGTCCGCCGACCCCCGGGCCCGGTACAGCCGCCATTTGACTCTTCCCGAGGTGGGTGTCGAGGGGCAGGACCGCTTGGCCGCCTCGAAGGGGTTGGTGATAGGGATCGGCGGCCTGGGGTCGCCTGTGGCGCTCTACCTGGCCGCGGCGGGGGTGGGGACTCTGGGGATCGTCGACTACGACGTGGTCGACGTCTCGAACCTGCAGCGCCAGGTCGTGCACGACACGGTGCGCATCGGGATGGCCAAGGTCGACTCGGCCGCCGACACGATTCGGCGGCTCAATCCGGAGGTCGAGGTCGAGGTGCGGCGATCCCGGCTCGGCGCCGAGAACGTCCTCGATCTCCTGAGTGGATACGACGTGGTGGTCGACGGCGCCGACAACTTCCCCACCCGCTACCTGCTCAACGATGCCTCGCTGCACCTGCGGGTCCCGGTGGTGCACGGATCGGTGCTGCGTTTCGAGGGTCAAACGACGGTGTTCGCCCCCTACCGCGGCCCCTGCTATCGATGCCTGTTCCCCGAGCCACCGCCTCCCGAACTGGCGCCGAGTTGTGCCGAGGCCGGGGTGCTCGGTGTGGTGCCCGGGATGATCGGGACGATCCAGGCCGCCGAGACGATCAAGTTGCTCCTCGGCATCGGCGAGCCCCTCATCGGCCGGTTGCTGGTGGTCGATGCCGCCGCCGCCGAGTTCCGGATGCTGAAGGTGCGGCGAGACGCGGCCTGTCCGGCGTGCGCCGACGAGTCCCGACCGCCGCGATTGGTGGACTACGACGACGCCTGCCGCCCGGCGGGATCGATGTCGCGGTCGGGTGGCTAGCATCCTCGGACTCATGAGAAGGACGATCCTCGCTCTGGTCGTGGTGGCCGCCGGCTGCAGCAACGGCGGGTCGGTCGATCCGACGCAGGCGACGATCGGGACCGCCGAGTCGTCGACCACGACCTCCCCTCCCTCGACGACCCCGGCCGCCGAGACCGCCCTCGGATATCGGTGGCAGGTGGGCGACTGCGTCGTGATCGACAAACCCGAGGACCTTCCCTACGAGCCCTACGGACCGGTCGTCGACTGCTCCGAGCCCCACGTCTACGAGGTGTTCTTCACCGGTACCTGGGCCGAGGACGACGAGGCTCCCTTCCCCGAGGATCTGGGTGATCGGATCCGGGAGGTGTGCGCCGAGGGTTTCGTGGAGTTCACCGGCCTCCACCTCTCGGAGTCGGTGCTCGACGTCGTCTTCTACCTCCCCGACCGGGAGGAGTGGGCGAGCGGACTCCGCTACCAGGCGTGCGTCGCCTTCGACCCGCGGGCCGGCGGGGAGATTCCTCTCACCGAGGGAACGTTGCGCGGGGAGGCGGCGAGGCTGGATCGGGAGCGAGGGGAGTGCCTGGAGCGGAGCACGATCCGCTCATCGGTTGTCGGGTGTGGATCGGCGCACCGGGGAGAAGCGATCGGCGCGTTCGTCCACCCGGGCGGTCCCGACGACCCCTACCCCGGTTTCGAGGAGTTGGCCGCGGCCGCCAACGCAGGGTGCGCCGCCCTCCTGGAGAGCTACGTCGCCGAACCACGCTCCGGATCGCTGGTGCTCCCGGTGGCCTTCGGATCGGCCCTCGCCGCCGTCGAGTGGGGAGCCGGGCTTCGCAGCGTCCCCTGTGTGGCGGTGGTCTTCGACGCCGCCCGGACGCCGCTGCCGGTGGTCGGGTCGATCGCCGACGAGGGCTGGTGGGTCCTGGAGGGCGGGATCACCGCCTGATCAACCGGTCGGCCCCCGGGTGATCGGCTCGGGGTCGGCACAGTCGTCGGTGAGCCCGAGTTCGAGCCACGCCGCGCACGGCGCACACCACTCCACCCAGATGTCGAACCGGCCGGGGGGCCTCGTCGATGATGGGCGGTGCCTCGTCGACGGGAGGCGGTCCTCGCCGTCCAATCCGAGAAGCCAGAGGACGGTGGCGCCGAGGATCAACCCCGCCGATGCCCCCAGGAGTCCTTGCTTGCGCACGCACCCAACCTCGCCATTGCATGGGCTGCCGGATCGCGGCGGTGCCGGCCACTCCTCGGTAGGGTCGGCGGAGGAGGTGCCTATGACCCGTCCCTCGATCTTCCCGCGTACATGGAGACCGCCGCCCGATCCCGGTCTCGTCGGGCCCTACGCCCCCAACGATGCGCTGGCGAAGGTCGAGCGGTGGGAGGTGGGGGGTGTCGGCCCGGAGGACGTCGTGGTCGACGGCGACGGCGGTGTGTTCACCGGGCTCGCCGACGGGCGGATCCTGAGGCTGGGATCGGGAACCCGGCACGTGGTCGCCGACACCGGAGGCCGTCCCTTGGGCCTCGAGTTCGACCGGGAGGGGCGGTTGGTGGTCTGCGACGCCGAACGCGGACTGCTCCGAGTAGTCGACGGCGAGGTGGTGACCCTCGTCGATTCCTTTGCCGGCGAGCCGCTGCTCTTCACCAACAACGCGGATGTCGGTTCCGACGGTACGGTCTACTTCAGCACGTCGTCGCAGCGCTTCGGCATCGCCGAATACCGTTCGGACATCCTGGAGCACTCGGGGACCGGCCGATTGCTGGCCCATCGACCGAGTGGGGCGACCGAGGTCCTGGTGGAGGGTCTCTTCTTCGCCAACGGGGTGGCACTGGCCGAGGACGAGTCGTTCGTGCTGGTGGCCGAGACCGGGCGGTATCAGATCACCCGGTTGTGGCTCACCGGATCCCGGGCGGGCAGGACCGACCTCTTCGTCCGCAACCTTCCCGGCATCCCCGACAACCTGTCGCGCGGCCCCGACGGGACCTTCTGGGTGGCGATGTTCACGCCCCGGAACAGGCCGCTCGACCTGCTGCTTCCCCATCCGCGGATCCGCAAGGTGGCGGCGGCACTCCCCGAGGCGATGCAGCCCCAGCCGGTGCGGTACGGGTTCGTGGTCGGTTTCGACGCCGGGGGCAAGCTGGTGAGGAATCTCCAGGACCCGGCCGGAGGCTTCGCCCCGATCACCGGGGTCCGGGAGCACGATGGGTGGCTGTATCTCGGGAGCCTCACCGAAACGGCGGTCGGCCGGATTCGCCTCGACTGACGCGAGAAGGGCGCCGGCGGGAGTGGGACCGGCGCCCTTCTGGGTGTTGGCACGGGCGGGGAGGCGATCGCCCGATCTTGGGTGTCAACGATCCTCCCGCCCGCGTCGATCCTCAATTGTCGGTTCGACGACACTCGGGCGCCCTCAGACCTCCCGCAGCGCCTGGGAGATGTCGAGCACCAGGTCGTCGGGGTGTTCGATGCCGATCGAGAGCCGGATCAACCCCTCGGTGACCCCGATCTTGTCGAGTTCCTCGGGGGTCGCCTCGCTGTGGGTCATCGTGGCCGGATGCTCGGCGAGGCTCTCGGTGCTGCCCAGGCTGACGGCGAGCTTGATGAGCTCGAGCGCATTGAGGAACCGGAAGGCGGCGGCCTCGCCCCCGGGGACCTCGAAGGCGATCATGCCGCCGTCACCGAGGCACTGCCGCTTGTACAGGTCGTACTGTGGGTGGCCGGCGTCGAGGTGTCCCAGATAGCTCACCCTCTGAACCTTGGGATGCTGGCTGAGGAAGTCGGCCACCCGGGCGGCGTTCTCGGCCTGGCGGTTCATCCGAAGCGACAGCGTCTCCAGCGAGCGCAGCAGCAGCCACGCCGTCCACGGGCTGGTGTGCGTGCCGAAGATGGTCCGATACATCCGGATGGGTTCGATCAGTTCACGGGATCCCAGCGCGGCTCCGGCGATGAGGTCGCTGTGGCCCCCGAGGTACTTGGTCGCCGAGTAGAGCGCGATGTCGGCACCGTGGTCGAGGGGCCGTTGAAACAGCGGACCCAGGAACGTGTTGTCGACGGCGAGCGGGACCCGGTGCTCCTCGGTGGAGTGGGCGGCGGCGATCTCGGCACACATGGTGATGTCGATCAGGTCGTTGGTGGGGTTGGCCGGGGTCTCGATGAGCAGGAAGCGCAGGGCGCCCTCGGCGGCGGCGATCATCGCCTCGATGTCTTCGGCGGTGTGGGTGGCGTTGAAGCGCGCCACCTCGATGCCGAACTGGGGGAGGACCTCGTCGATCAGGTGATGGGTTCCCCCATAGATCGGCTCGCTGGCGACCAGCAGATCACCGGGACGCAGGTAGGTGAGCAGCGTGGTGCTGATGGCGACCATTCCGCTCTTGAAGACGGCGGCGTCGGCGGCACCGTCCCACAGGGCGAGCCGGTCCTCGACGATCTCGATGTCGGGGTTGTTGAGCCGGCTGTAGATGAGGCCCATCGATTCGCCCGGTTCCGGCTGGACCTTGCCGAGGGCCATCTCGAAGAAGTGCTTGCCGTCTTCGGCGCGCTCGAACACGAACGTCGAGGTCTGGAAGATGGGGCTCTTGATGGCTCCCTCCGACCATTCGGGGAGGTAGCCGTAGGACATCATCAGGCTCTCGGGATGCAGTCGCTTCCCGTCGATCTCGTCCTTCCATTTGGACATGAAGGCCTCCTGGGTCGACGGCGCGGCTGCGCCTGCCTCCGAGGCTACCGGCTGCGGGCCCGGCCGGGGCTATGACCCGTAGTACTCGGAGCCGAGATGGGTGATGAGCTCCTCGCCCATCCAGTGGCGCAGGGTGTTCTTGAGTTTGGTCAGCTGGATGAACAGGTCGTTCTCCGGGTACAGCTCCGGCGGCACCTGGGGGCTCTTGAAGTAGAACGAGAGCCACTCCTGGATCCCCTGCTGGTCGGCCCGGGCGGCCAGATCGAGGAAGAGCGCGAGGTCGAGAACGATCGGTGCGGCGAGGATGCTGTCCTTGGCCAGGAAGTCGACCTTGATCTGCATCGGGTAACGCATCCACCCGAAGATGTCGATGTTGTCCCAGCCTTCCTTGTTGTCGCCGCGGGGCGGGTAGTAGTTGATCCGGATCTTGTGGTACATCCGGTCGTAGAGGGTGGGGTAGAGGTCCGGCTGGAGGATCTGATCGAGCACACCGGCCTTGGTGATCTCCTTGCTCTTGAACGACTCGGGGTCGTCGAGCACCTCGCCGTCGCGGTTTCCCAGGATGTTCGTGCTGAACCACCCGTCGACGCCCAGCAGCCGGGCCTTGAGGCCCGGGGCCAGGATCGTCTTGACCAGGGTCTGGCCGGTCTTGAAGTCCTTGCCGGCGATCGGGATCCCGGTCTCGGCGGCCAACTCGTCCATCGCCGGGATGTCCGTGGTGAGGTTGGGGGCGCCGTTGGCGAAGGGGACGCCGGCCCGGAGAGCGGCGTAGGCGTACACCTGGCTGGGGGCTATCTCGGGGTTGCTCTGTTTGAGCCCCTGTTCGAAATCGGCCAGCGACTGATGGACGGCGGCCGGTGGTCGGTAGGCCTCGGTGCTGCCGCACCAGACCATCACCAGGCGGTCGCACCGGTGCTCGGAGCGAAACCCCTCGATGTCGGCGATCAACTGATCGGCGAGGTCCATGCTCGTGTCGCCGGTCTTGACGTTGTCGACACCTTCGAGCTTCTTGACCCAGTCGTGGCTGAAGACGGCCGACATGGGGGCGATGCCCGACAGGTCGTCGCGGACCGCGGCGAGATCTTCCGGAGTGAGGACTCCCGCTCGCGCCGCGGCGTCGTAGGCGTTGTCGGAGATCGGGTCCCATCCCCCGAAGACCAGGTCGCCGATGTCGGCCAAGGGCGCAAAGTCGCGGATCCGGGGGTTGCGCTTCTCGGTGCGCTTGCCGAGGCGAATGTGGCCCATCTGGGTCAGCGATCCGATGGGTTCGGCCATCCCGCGCCGGATGGCGTGCACCCCGGCGTAGAAGGTGGTGGCCACCGCTCCCATGCCGGGGGTGAGGACACCGAGAGTTCCGGTGGCGGGGCGGATGTCGGCAGCGGTCACGGCAGGCTCCTCGAGGGTTCGGTCCTCTCAGGTTAGACGCCGTCCCGACCTCTCAATCAGTTGCCCATCTCTTGCTGTGGCGATACGACCGACCGGACGGGGCCCGGGACGACCCGGGCCTTCGTCATATCCCGGCGATCTCGGACGGCCGGACTGGGGCCCGGGACAGCTCCCGGCCGGTGGCGTTCCGGATGGCTGCGATGACCGCCGGGGTCGAGGATATGGTGGGTGGCTCTCCGATGCCCTTGGCCCCAAAGGGGCCCCAATGGTCGGGATCCTCGATGAGCACCGCCTCGATCGCCGGTGCGTCGAGGAAGGTGGGCAGCAGATAGTCGGTGAACGAAGGGTTGCGGATCACCCCGCCGTCGATGAGGAGTTCCTCCATGACGGCCATGCCCATGCCCTGCATGATCCCCCCTTCGATCTGACCCCGCACCGATTCGGGATGCAGGGCCCGGCCCACATCCTGGGCGGTGTCGATCTGCACCACCCGCACCAGCCCCAGGTCCGGATCGACGTCGACCACCGCCCGGTGGGCGGCGACGGCGAAGCCGGCATGCACGTCCCCTTGGCCGGTCTCGGTGGGCTCGGCGGTCGGTGGATGGCGGAATCGCACCAACTCCTCGATGGGTCCCTCGGCCAACACCTCGGCCAGCGTGGCCACCGGCGCTCCGTCGCGCCGGACACCGTCGGCGTCGAGGTCGTCGCCGCCCACCCGTGCCAGGGCGGCGTCCCGCACGGCCTCCGCCGCCCGCAGG
>JBFELU010000031.1:0-27670 GCA_041551965.1 Acidimicrobiia bacterium | reverse complement strand
GGGTGGCCGGGGCGCCGCCGGCGCTGAGACGGCCGTGGCGGGCCTCGAAATGACGTCCCTATGATTGATTGCTCGACAACGAGAAGAAGGGCTGAACGATGGGTTTCTTGAAGCGGCTGTGGGGGTACATCAAGGCGTTGTTCCGCCGCAAGGCGGAAGACATGATGGATCCCGAGATCGAGATCGAACAGGCGATCAACGAAGCGCGCAAACGGGATCAGGAGTTGAGGAACCAGGCCGCCAAGGTCGTGGCGCATCGGACCCAACTGGAGAGCAAGATCGAAGATGCCGCTGATGAGGTCGGCAGTGGGCGGGAGCTGGCGAAGCAGGCGCTCCTCAAGGCCCAGGAAGCCACCACCTCGGGCGACGCCACCGCGGCCGACAAGTGGACCCGCTCGGCGCAGGGTCTGGCCATGAAGCTCCAGGCCGCCGAGAACAATCTGACCACGATGAAGTCGCAGTACGAGACCGCCGTCGATCAGGCCGAGGAGGCCAAGAAGGCGGTGCAACAGAACGCCATGAGGCTGCAGGAGCTGGCTGCCAAGCGCATGGAGCTGATGGGTTCGCTGCAGCAGGCGAAGATGCAGGAATCGGTCAACAAGGCGGTCGAGGCGATCTCGGCCAC
Source organism: Acidimicrobiia bacterium (assembly GCA_041551965.1). GTDB lineage: Bacteria > Actinomycetota > Acidimicrobiia > Spongiisociales > UBA11373 > JBFELU01. The sequence continues at coordinate 27,045 of JBFELU010000031.1, read as the reverse complement.
GGTGGACGACGAGGCGGTCAGTCTCGACAGGGTCGAGGAGAAGATCGAGGCTCGTCAGGCCGAGGCCATGGCGCGTGCCGAGCTACGTGAGGCAACGCCGGAGGGCGCCGAATCCGAGTTGCGCGAAGCCGTGTCGCTCGCTCAGGCCGACGCCAAGCTCGCCGAACTGAAGGCCGAACTCGGTCTGGAGGGCTGAGCTCCATCTCTCTCGTGAAGGGCGCCGTCGGTGGTGACGGCGCCCTTTGCCATGGCCGAATCGGGCTCGGTGGCCCCACCTAGACTCGATTGAGGCCACCGACAAGGAGCCCTGATGCGAGGTCGCGTTTCCCGTCTCCTCTTCGCCATGGTCGTCGCCTTCCCGGCGGCGACTTTGCTCTTCTGGTGGGCCGGAACCCTTCCCGACGAGGTGCACCCCGACGTCGGCCGCGCCGTCTTCGGCAACCTCCCCGACGTGATCGTCGCCCTCTTCTACGTGGCGACAGCCGCCTTCTTGGGACTCATGGCTTATCTCTTTGCGGTGCGGGTGCAGAACTGGGAGCGGGGTGCCCCCGAGCGGCGATGGGGCCGCTGGATGCGCCGGCTCCGGGAAGCACTGCGCGGTCTGAGCATGGGATCGGTGCTGGAGGATCGCTCCGCCGGCGTCATGCACTCGATGATCTACTACGGGTTCCTGCTGCTGCTGGCCGGAACGATCACGCTGGAGATCGATCACCTTCTGCCGGGTAACCTCAAGTTCCTCGAGGGCCGGTTCTATGAGGGCTTCTCGGCGGTTCTCGACGGCGCGGCCTTGATCTTCCTGGTGGGGATCGTCTGGGCGGCGATCCGTCGATACGGGTTCCCTCCCTGGCGGATCCGCAGTAAGACGAGACCGGAGGACGCCTGGATCCTGCTCCTCCTGGCTTTGATCGGGATCACCGGCCTGCTCACCGAGGCCGCCCGTATCGCCGTCGACGGCCGCCCCGACTTCGAGGTTTGGTCCTTCGTCGGTTATCCCCTCTCGTACGCCTTCGGCGACGGAGTGGCCTCCGGGCTGCACCAGGCGCTGTGGATCGCCCACGCGGTCACCTTCCTGGCCTTCCTGGTGGTCCTCCCGGTGACCAAGCTGCGTCACGCCATCACCTCGCCTCTCAATATGGCGCTCGCCGAGCGGGATCGACCCAAGGGCGCCATGCGGGAGATGCCCAACCTCCTCGAGGCGACCGACATCGAGACGGTCGGGGCCTCGACGATCGCAGAGTTCACCTGGAAGCAGCTGCTGGACACCGACGCCTGCACCGTGTGCGGGCGGTGCACCTCGGTCTGTCCGGCCAACCACACCGGCAAGCCTCTCGACCCCCGCGAGATCGTGCTCAAGCTCGGTGAGGTGGCGGCTCGGACCGGGGTGCCACCGGTCTCGCCACCCGTCGGCATCGATGGGGCGATCACCGTGACCTCGGACTCGGTCTTCGAGCGCATCACCCCCGAGGAGCTGTGGGCCTGCACCACCTGCAAGGCATGCGATCAGATCTGCCCGGTCGACATCGAGATCCTCGACAAGATCCTCGACATGCGCCGCTATCTGGCGCTCATGGAGGCCTCGTTCCCGGAGCAGCTCGGCGGAACCTTCCTGAGCCTGGAGAACTCGTCGAATCCCTATGCGATGAGCCAGCGTGCCCGCGCCGACTGGACCGCCTCACTCGACTTCGAGGTCAAGCGGCTCGAGGAGGGCGAGTCCGCCGAGTACCTCTACTGGGTGGGGTGTGCGGGATCGTTCGACGATCGGAACCAGAAGGTGACGGTTGCCACCGCCCGCCTGCTGCACGAGGCGGGCGTCGATTTCGCCATTCTCGGGCCTGCGGAGCTGTGCACCGGCGATCCGGCGCGCCGGGCCGGGAACGAGTACGTCTTCCAGCAGCTGGCCCTGCAGAACATCGCCACCCTGGACGATCTCGGGGTGAAGAAGGTCGTGACCCAGTGCCCCCACTGCTTCAACACGCTCGCCAACGAGTATCCCCAGTTCGGCGGCGACTACGAGGTGGTGCACCACAGCCAGCTGCTGCTCGAGCTGGTCGAGGCGGGCCGGATCACACCCAAATCGAACGGAGCGAAGGTCACCTATCACGATCCGTGCTACCTCGGTCGGCACAACGACGTCACCGCCGATCCCCGGGCACTGCTCGGCTCGGTGGTGAAGGAGCTCGTCGAGATGCCCCGCAGCGGTACGAAGGCGTTCTGCTGTGGCGCCGGGGGGGCCCAGATGTGGGTCGAAGAGCACACGGGCAAGAAGGTGAACATCGAGCGCACCGAGGAAGCGGTCGCCACGGGGTGCGATCAGATCGCCACCGGGTGCCCGTTTTGCTTCGTGATGCTCGACGACGGCGTCAAGGAACTCGGCCGGGACGACGCCGTGACGGTCAAGGACCTTGCCATGCTCCTCGCCGAGTCGCTGGAGTGACCGTTCAAGGTCGCCGGGGTCGGGGCCGAAGTATTCGGCGGTCTGAAAGGAGCGCCGATGCTGTGTTCTCGTTGTGGTGACACCGCCGTGGTGCAACGCGGCGCGGTCTACTACTGCGGCCGCTGTGCCTTGACGCGCGATTGGGAGGAGATCGTGCGAATCGTGCAACAGCTCGACGCGCCGACGATTCCGGTCGCTCAGCGGCCGGCGACCGATGAATCGGCGATCCCGGCCGATCCCTTCGCCGCCTGACGCGACCTGCTGCTAGCCCCCCTCGGCGGATCGAGGCGTCGGTTCGCGGTGGAGCGGGGTGACTTTGGGGTCGCTCAAGCGGCCCTCGTACTCGTCGAGCCAGCGCAGCAGCGAAGCCTCCGGCATCGGCCTGGCGATCAGGAAGCCCTGCACGACGTCACATCCGGCCTCGGTGAGGATCTGCAGGACCCCTTCTGTCTCGACTCCCTCCCCGACCACCGAGAGCCCGAGTCGGTGGGCCAGGGCGATGGTCGATCCCACGATGATCGCCGAGCCCTGCTCCCCCTCCATCGGGGTGATGAACGAGCGATCCACCTTGATTTCGTTCACCGGGAACTCCCGGACGTGGCTCAGGGAGGAATAGCCGGTGCCGAAGTCGTCGATGCTGATGCCGACGCCGAGGTCGTCGATCCGTGCCAGGACGCTTCCGGTCCGCGGCCCGTCTTCGATGAGGGAGCTCTCCGTGATCTCGAGCGTGAGCAGACCGGGGTCGAGGCCCGAGGCTCGCAGCAGGTCGGCAATGAGGGTCACCAGCGTCGTGTCGGTCAGGCTGCGAGCCGAGATGTTCACGGACAGTCGGATCGGTCTGCCGGCGGCGGCCCATCCGGCGGCCGCCGTCATCGTGGTGCGGAGGATGTGCCCCGTCAGCGGTCGGATGAGGCCGGTCTTCTCGGCGATCGGGATGAATTCCGAGGGAGGGACCGGTCCCCGCGATGGATGGTGCCACCGGGCCAGGGCCTCGACACCGACGATGCGCCGATCCTCGGTCGACACCTGCGGTTGGTAGTGAACGTCGATGGCGCGCGACTCGATCGCGGTCCGGAGCTCACCGGCGAGAGCGAGTCGGCGGGGGCTGAAGTCCTGGTGTTCGGGCGAGAAGATCTCGTAGCGGGTCCCGGCCCGCTTGGCGGCATACATGGCGATGTCGGCGTGGCGGAGCATCGTCACCGCATGCCGGTTGCCGTCGGCGCCCATGGAGATCCCGATGCTGGCCCCGACCTCGATCGGGAGGCCCTCGTGCTGGAAGGGCGTGCGGAGGATCTCCTCGATGCGTCGGGCGATGGTGATGGCGTCGGCCACGGTGCCCACGTGGAGGAGGACCCCGAACTCGTCCCCACCGAGCCGAGCGATGAAGTCGTCGGGGCGAACGGCCCGGGCGAGACGCTCTCCGACGAGCCGCAGGATCCGATCGCCGTGGTCGTGGCCGAGCGTGTCGTTGATCTCCTTGAAGTGGTCGAGGTCGATGAGGAGGATGGCGATGCCGGCGTCGCCATCGGCGGCGAGGGCCTCGGTGAGCCGGCCGGAGAAGTGGGCCCGGTTGGGGAGACCGGTGAGGTCGTCGTGGAGGGCGGCGTGCTCGCGGCGGTCGATCTCCGAGGTGAGGCGATTGACGAGCCGGCCTCGCTCCAGTGCGAGGTTGGCCTGTCGTCCCACGGCAGCGAATAGGCGGAGATGGTCCGGATCGGGAGCGTCGGCGGAACTCGGGCCGCCGGCGATCAAGAGTCCCGCCGGCTTTCCCCCCCGTTGGATCACCATGGCGAGGCCCGACCGGAGGGGCAGGCGCGTTGCCTCTCGAATCGCCGTTCCCAGCGTCTCGTCGGCAAGCGTCGTTGCTTCGATCTCTCGCCGGGCGAAGGTCGCAATCAGGTCCGGGGCGGCCACCGTGCGGTGTTCGAGCACCGCAGGCGGCCCGATCGTGAAGAGGTCGGCGGCGCGGGCGTCGTCACCGGCGAGCAACAGCAGGGCGTACTCGGTCCGGAACATGGCCCGGATCTCTTCGAGCACCACGGAGACCGAGTCGCCGTTGGAGTCCGTCGCCGATCGGGTGAAGGCGAAGATGGCCTCCAGGGCTTCATAGCGGCGTCGGAGAACGCCGAAAGTGCGGACGGCTGCGTAGAGGAGGATGGCGACGGCTCCGACGAGAGGCGCGGCCCGCCCGTCGTACCACAGGGCGACGAGACCGGCCGTGGAGGTGAGCCCGGTTGCCGCGGCGACACCAAGGGTGAACGCCCATGAGAAGGCCGTTCGGCGCAGGGCCTTTCGTTCTATGCCCAACTCGATGGCGATCTGGGTGCTACGACCGACGATCACGACGGCGAGCATGGCGAGCCAGCCCCGGGGGGAGACCGGGCTGTCGGTGCCGATCAGTAGCCGATACGCCCAGACGGCGGCGACGATCTCGACGGCCACGGCGCCAATGCCGAAGAGGGCGGCCGCCGGGTGCCGGAATCGTCGCACCGCGAGCACGGTGCCCGACCCGATCAGCCGTCCGGCGATCAGGACGTGGGGTGACGCCGTCGCCAATCCCAGGACGAGCGGTATCTCGCGGAGTGCCACGGGACGATCACCGATCGGATTGGGAACCATCCCGATCTCGACGAGGGCGTACAAGAGCGCCAGCAGCCACCACGGCGCGACGAAAGGCCCGGGCAGCGGCTCAGTGGGCAGGCCGATCGAGCCTGCGACGGCCACGCCGGCCAGTGCCACCGAGCCCACCCAGAGCAGGTTGCGGGTACGGCGCGAGACCGTCCCCGCAGGTCCGGGGGAACCATCCATTGCCTGGGGATATCGGCGGCGACGGAGGCTTCGTTGAGGGGTTCGATTGCCGGGGTTCCCTGTGGATAACTCGCTAGCGTGACGCAGAGTCTCGGGAGGAAACGCGCAGTGGCCACGGAAACGGCCAGTTTTGGGGCCGGCAAGAGAGAGAGCCACGATGCGTCGGGGTTCTACCGTCGCCGCCTGCATCGCGCCGTCTCCTCTGCGGTGATCGGCGAACCGGTGTCGCCGCCCCCCGAGGTGATCGACCGGGTGTTCTGCCAGTCGTCGGAGTCGATGTCGCAGATCCCCGACAACTGTGTGGCCCTCATGGTCACCTCACCGCCCTACAACGTGGGCAAGGAGTACGACCACGACCTCACGCTCGACGAGTACCTGGATCTCCTCGATCGGGTACTGGCCGAGACCTATCGGGTGCTCGAGCCGGGGGGACGGGTGGCGATCAACGTGGCCAATCTGGGTCGCAAGCCGTACGTTGCGCTCAACCACCACGTGGCCGGATTGCTCCAGGATCGAGGTTTCCTTCTGCGGGGGGAGATCGTCTGGCAGAAGGCCCAGGGCGTCGGCGGCTCCTGTGCCTGGGGATCCTGGCGATCAGCCAAGAATCCGACGTTGCGCGACCTCCACGAGTACGTCGTGGTTGCCGGCAAGGGGAGCTTCGGTCGCTCTCGAATCGGCGAGGACACCATCGGCCGCGACGAATTCCTCCAGGCGACCGTGTCCATCTGGAACATCCCGCCCGAGTCGGCCCGCCGGGTCGGCCATCCGGCGCCCTTCCCGGTGGAGCTCCCCCGGCGGCTCATCGAGCTCTACACCTTCCGGGGGGACCTCGTCCTGGACCCCTTCATCGGCTCGGGTTCGACGGCGGTTGCGGCCGTCGTGAGCGACAGGCGGTACGTCGGTTTCGATCGAGAGCCCGAGTACGTGGCCCTGGCGGAGCGGCGGATCGCCGAGGCACGGGGCGACCGAAGCGAATCGTGAGTCCGACCGAGAAGAGGATGCGCAACCTGCGGCAGGCGGTCCTCCGCTGCTCCTCGTCGACAAACGATCGGCTTCCCGACCCATAATGGCTCCCACCCGAGGCCGGGGAGTGGTATGCATCTCATCGTGGTCGGTGCCGGCAGCACCGCCCGCGCCCTGCTCCGCCGCCTCGGTCAGCGGTGGGAGGTGACGGTCGTCGACCACGACGCCGATCGGCTCGCCGCTGCGGAGGCCATTCGACCCATCGAGTCCGTACTCGGAGACGGCGCCGATCCCGCGATCCTCGAACGAGCCGGCCTGGCCTCGGCAACCGCCCTCGTGGCCGCCACCGACGACGACGCGGTGAACCTCATCGTGTGCCGATCGGCGGCGGCTGCCGGGGTGACGGCCTCGGCGCTCGCCGCCGATCCTGAGCGGCTCGCCGATTACCGGGGAGCGGAGATCCCGGCCCTCTCGCCGGATCGGCTGGCGGCTCGGCTCGTCATCTCCGAGTTGGAACCGCGGCGTGTCTTCTCGGCCGGGATGGCAGCCGGTCTCGCTGAAGGTCTCGACTTCCGGATCGTCACCGACTCGCCCCTGCGGGGCCGAGCGTTGCGCGACCTTTCGTCGGAATGGCTCGTGGTGTCGGTGCTCAGGGAGGGGCGGCTCATCGTGCCCCACGGGGGCACGGTGCTGCAGGCGGGCGATCTGGTCACGGTGGTCGGAGCACGGGAGGACTACGCGGAGATCGTGGCTGCATTCACCATGGGAGTGGCCCGGTTCCCGCTCGATTACGGACCGAGCGTCGGTGTTGCGCTCGGCCACCCCGACGACGTCGCCGGCCCGGTGGCCGAGGCGGTGAGGCTCGCGGACGGAAGCACCGCCGAGTCGGTCACCCTCTTCCACACCGCGATCGATGGTGACGTCGATCCGGACGGTGCTGCCGCCCTCGAGAGCCTCCTCGGTCGGGCGACGGCGCGTGCGGATCTCGTACCGGTCCGCACGAGACGGGTGGAGGGCTCCCCATCGGCCGCCTTGTTGGCGCGTCCCCGCGACGAGCTCGTCGGCCTCCTCGTGGTCCCCGCCGACCGACGGCGTCGCGGTGCCGCCAAGCTGATGCGGGCCGCTCATCGCCTCGATCGGCCGATGCTCTTCAGCCGGGCGTCGGGACCGTACGAACGCATCGTGGTGCCGGCCCGGGATACCCCGGCGGGGTGGGCGGCGGGCCGGGCCGCCATCGACGTCGGTTCCCAGAGCGGTCTGCCGCTCACCGCGGTGGCGGTTGTCTCCCCGCCCTACATCGCCGACGAGGGAGAGCAGGAGCGAGCGCTCCGGTCGGCGGCGCGGCTGCAAGAGGAGGCCGCGGTGCAGGGCGTCTCGGTGCGCAGGGCCGTCGTTCGCGGCAACGCCGTGCGGGAGATCGAGCGCTTCCTCTCGCCGGAGACGTTGCTGGTGCTGGGAATGCCCCGGAGGACGCCGTCGACGCTGGTGCCGGGCATCGCCGGCCATCTCGTGCGCCGGACCCCCTGCTCGGTGCTCGTCGTGCCCCAGACGAGGTAGGCGATGGAATCGGCATCGGACCAGGCTGCGCTGTCGCTGATCCTCATCGTGTCGGCCGCGTTTCTCCTGCCGCTGCTGGCGGGTCCGCTCCGGGTGCCGGCGGTGGTGCTCGAGATCGTCTTCGGCATAGTGGTCGGTCCGTGGCTGGGCGTCGTGGAAGAGGCCGAGTTCCTCAATCGGCTGGCGGAACTCGGATTCTTCCTCCTCATGTTCCTTGCGGGATTCGAGATCGATGTGCGCACGTTCGGTCGGCGCGGCATCGGCCAGTTGGGCACGGGGCTCGGAGTGTTCGCACTCACTCTCGGTGGCGCCTGGCTGGCGGCCGACATCCTGGGACACGGGGCGTTCATGACGTTCGTGCTGGCCACGACGTCTGTGGGTCTGGTGGTGCCGACGCTGCGGAGCACGAGGCGCACTGCGACCCGCCTCGGTCAGGCCGTGCTCGTCGAGGCACTGCTGGCCGATTTCCTCACGCTCTTGGGGGTCACCGTCTTTGCGCTCGTCGAGGAGCACGGGGCGGGATTCAACGTGCTGGCGATCCCCGGTTTCTTCGTGGTCGTGGGCGTGTCGCTGGTCGCCCTCCGATGGGTGGTGTGGTGGCGCCCCGAGTGGTTCGATCAACTCTTCGAGATCGATCATCCCGAGGAGATCGGAACGAGGGCGTCGCTCGCCCTGATGCTCGCCTTCGTCGGGGTCTCGATCGTGTTCGGTATCGAGAAGATCCTCGGCGCCTTCCTGGCCGGCACGGTCTTTGCGCTGGTGTTCCGGAACCGGGGCCCGCTGGCGCAGCAGCTCAACGGCTTCTCCTACGGCTTCCTCATCCCCATCTTCTTCATCAATGTCGGGATCCGGTTCGATCTCGATGCCCTGCGGGAGCCGGGGGCGCTCACCGGGCTGGCCGCGTTGTTCGGGGCGGCCGTCCTGGTGAAGATGATCCCGGCTCTCGCCTATCTGCTGCGACGGATGTCGCTGCGAGAGTCGCTGGCGGCGGGGACGCTGCTCTCCGCTCGGCTGAGCCTGATCATCGCCGTCGCCGAACTCGGCGTCCGGCTCGACGTGATCGATCGGACGCTCGAAGCCAGCATCATCGTGCTGGCGGCGGTCACCGCCACACTGGCCCCCATCGTGTTCCGGTTGCTGGCGCCGCCGTTGCCGCCGGCCGAGGCCGCCGAGGAGGTGTAGGCGAGAGCCTCGCCGCATTGACACCCCCTCCGGCGGCTCGGTACGGTGAACCCAGAGCCTGGAACCCGTTCCAAGAGAGGCCTGTTCGTGCCCACCATCCAGGACGTGGCTCGGCAAGCGGGTGTCGGCGTCGGCACCGTCTCTCGCGTGATCAACGGCAGCGCTCTGGTCAGCGAGTCGACCCGGGCCCGGGTTCAGGTGGTCATCGACGAGCTCGGGTACCGACCCTCGACGATCGCCCGCGCTCTGTCCTTGGGGCGGAGCACCACCGTTGCCGTGATCGTGCCGTTCTTCACCCAACCGTCGGCCGTCGAGCGGCTCCGCGGTCTCGCCGACGTGATCAATGAGAGCGATTTCGATCTGGTGCTCTTCGACGTGGAAACACCCGACCAGCGCGACCGCCGCTACGAGATGGCGGCCCACACCGATCGGGCGGCCGGCCTGGTGGTCGTGTCACTCGCCGTGCAACCCGACGTGGCCGATCGTCTCGGCGAAGCCCAGGTCCCGGTGGTCTTCCTCGATCGGCGGGTCGTGGGGATTCCCCACGTGTTCGTCGACGACGTGGCGGGCGGTGAGGCGGCCACGCGGCACCTCATCCGACTCGGTCACCGGAGGATCGCCTTCGTGGGTGACGACAACAGCGTCGGGTTCGACTTCAGCAGCAGCGTCGATCGATGTGCGGGGTACCGCCTCGCCCTGGCCCGAGCCGGGATCCCGGAGCGGGAGGCGTTCATCCGCCTCGGACCGGCGTCGCGCCGAGAGGCACACCGGCTCACCGGGGAACTCCTCGACCTGCCGGGCCCGCCCACCGCGGTGTTCGCCGCATCGGACCTGCAGGCCTTCGGGGTGATCGAGGCGGCGCGCGATCGAGGCCTGAGCGTGCCGGAGGATCTCTCGGTGATGGGGTTCGACGACATCGACGTGTCCCCCTACCTGGGGCTCAGCACCGTTCGCCAACCCCTGTATCAGTCCGGGCGGCGTGCCGCCGAGATGCTGCTCTGCCTGCTCAGCGGAGACGAGGAGGTCCCGGCCTCGGTGGAACTCCCCCTGGAGGTCGTGGAGCGTCGCAGCACGGCGCCGCCGGCCTCACGCATCACCGCGAACACCCGGCCCTCGCCGGATTCGAGGGATTCGATCCGGTGATGGTGGCCGTTGCCGGTCGGGGGAGGGCCGGGATCGACTCCGGCAGTGCTGAATCGGGGCGTGAGCGAGGTGCCCTCGATGAGGGGGATCCCCAATGGGCCGGTGGGGGTGCTCCCGAGGTTGGCGATGAACAGATACCGGGGCTCGGTCTGGGTCCAGGCGATGACCCGGCTGCCGGTCGCCGGGTCGGGGGGAAGGAGCCACCGGGCGTCGGTGTCGGCGATCTCGGGGAGGATCTCGTCGGCGAGTGATCTGATCCGCGTCAATGCGGCGAAGAGCGGAGCATTGCTCCCCCAGTGGTAGGGACCGCGACGCGCCTTCGAGGGATAGACGTTGGACTCCCCGACCTCGTGGAACACGAACAACTTGGTGTAGTGCTCGTTGGGGGCCGGTTGGTGATGCACGTCGCGGACCTCGAAGCCGAGGCCGACGTAGGAGGGCATGTCGGTGAGGAAGGTGGCGATGAAGGCACGGATCTCGTTGCCGGCCACGTAGAACTCGTCGAAACGCGGATCGTCCTTGTCGGCAGTCATCACCGTGAAGTTGGGGGCCACCGAGCGGGTCTCGAGCAGATCCAGGTAGCGGCGGAACCGGGCGGCGAACTCGGGGGTGTCGATGGGAAGCGACTGTAGGTCCCCGAGGGTGGAATCGCAGCGGGAGGCCTCGAGATGGTCCATCTCCTCGCCGTAGCCGAAGGTGTCGCGAGGTGGGAGGAAGCTCTCGGCGAAGTAGCCGAACCACGGTGCCGTGCGGCGGACAGTCTCCTTGACCGAACCGAGGATGTCGTAGTGGGGAGGCAGCGGCGCCGGCACTCCCTCGGGTCGCATCTGGACGTGGCTCATGTCGCCGCGCATGAAATCGAACCCAAAGCGGCGCTGCACGTCGGCGTAGCGCTCGCACACGTATTCCCAGACCTCCACGACCGGCCGGTCGAAGTCGATCTCCCATTGGCGGTTGTCGTCTTTCCGGCCGAAGAGCCGGAATCGGGCGAGCGGGTTGAACACGCGCGACATGGTCTGCGGCTCGAGGATGAGGAAGTCCCGCCACACCATGCCGTGGTCGTCGACGTTGGCGCCACCGGGGTCGACTCGCAGGCCGCGGAACGGGACCCCCATGGTGGCTGGGACCGGCTCGAAGCCCAGCGAGTAGAGGTGCTCCACGAGCCGGCCCCGGCGGGCGTTCCGACCGGGACGGTCCTCGGGTGTTCCGAAGAGGAGACGGCAGCGGCGTTCCTCTCCGAAGGCCCCTCCGAAGAACGACGCCGGGTCGTCGGGCCACTCCTCACCGGGCACCGCCGGACCCTCACGTGCCAGCCAGTCGAGGACGATCCGCTGGACCTCCTCGTAGAGGCGCTCGCGATGATCGACGATCTCGAGATCGTCGCGGCGCATCCATTCGTAGAAGTGGGGCTGGGCGAGCGCAGGTTCGGCGAAGCGATCGGTGTGGGGAATGACGTCCATGCCGACGGTTCGGCCGGTGGCGTGAAGCAGGTTGATCATGGCCCGCAGCTGCCGCGCCGTGGTATCGAGGTGCGGCACGGCGGAGGCCAGTTCCTCACTGAAGAACTCGTCGTTCAATCCCCACCCGGCGATGCCGTAGAGGCTGTCGACGACGCCCGGTTCCCAGATCGGGAGCAAGTGGACGGTGTCGATGTGCGCCGGTTGGGTGAGCAGGTACTTCGGCACGCCCCACAGCGATCCCACGGTCCGCACGTTGATCCCGACTGTGTTGGCGCGTCGCAGCCAGCGGCCATCGGTTTGGTGGGCGACCGGGCTGCGGATGGCCGGGGGCAGCTCGTGCATCGGAGTGTCGGGGTCGCAGGCCATTGGATCCAGGGCGGCATCGAGGATGTCGGGGCCGAGCCGGCTTCGGAGGATGCCGAGGACTCGATCGGGCTCGAGCCGGACGGCATCGCCCGGCAGCAGCCCGGCGACGAACGAGGTCTTTCCGGTGGCGTAGAGGTCCACGAGCTCGTCGCCGCGTTCGGTCCAGAGCCTACGGAAGCCGGTCTCGGTGTCCGGAAGGATGAGGGAGTCAGACACCGGGGAACTCGACGTCGTAGTCCTTGCTGATGACGACGTCGGCCCGTGATTTGTGCTCGGAGATGATGGCGTGTTCGATTTCCAGCACCCGTTCGATGAAGGGATCGAAGCCCTCCCGGCCTCGGCGCATCCGGTGCTCCAGGGTGTCGAGCCGGTTGCGGTCGATGAAGATCCGGCGATCGACGTGATCGAGCAGGGAGGTGTATGTCCCCTCGGCGAGGACCACGTTGATTCCTTCGAGGCTCATCTTCTCGGTGTCGATGCGGTTTTCCGTGTAGATCACGAGCGGCTTGGTGAGCGTGGCCGCGCCGTTGCGGGCGGTGGCCATGTGAGAGTCGAGCAGGTCGAGCCGCACCTCCCCTGGTCCGACCCAGTCGATGTCTGCTCTCCGGGTGCGATCGTTCGTCTTCGGTGGATGATGGAAGTAGTCGTCCTGTTGGAGGACGGCGGCGATGACCCCTTGCCCTGCCAGGGCTTCGGCGATTGCCTGGGCGGTTTCGGACTTGCCGCTGCCCGACTCGCCGGCGACGGTGAGGAGGTAGCGGTGGGGATGGGATTCGATCTCGGGCAGCAACCGGGCGACGATGGCGGCGGCCGCACGCCGGTGGTGTTCCTCGACGAGGATGATGTCGCCCTTCATGCCCCTCCGATCCGGGGCGAGTATACGTGGGGCCGTTCCGGTCTCAGTCGGCGCCGGCCGCTCCGAGAAGTGCTCCCGGTTGCAGTGATCCGATGACGAAACGCGGGAGCAGTAGGCCCGAGAAGGCGGCGCCGTAGGTGATGACGGCCGCTCCGGGGGCATCGATGGCGTTGAGAATCGTCCACGGCAGCGCCAGCACTGCGGCGGAGCGCGCCACCCCCCACCGGTCCCTCTCGAAGGAGGGGAAACGCCGCACCAAGTACCGCCACAGCGCTATCTCGGCGATCAGGATGGGAATAGCGGGGATCGAAGCCGCAGTCGCAGCGATCCCTATCCAGAGCAGGCTGAAGAAGAACCAACCCACGCCGTCGTCGAGGTCGTCGGCCTCATCGAAGGCAATGACGATCGACGCGGCGGTCACCCAGAAGACGGCGCCGAACCCGTAGGCGACGACAGCCCACGTTGCGGCCGGTGAAGTGGTGCGGTCCGTCATGGTGGTGAGGTTACGCTGGGTCGCCCCATGCGAGTGGAACGGGACGATCGGGTGCTCCTGATCGTGAGCAATGTGAGCCACAACGTCGGCAAGTGGCGGTGGCTGTATCGATGGCTGGACGACAACGCCGTTCGGCTCGGGACCATGATGATGAGGCCCCACTACCGGCGGATCTCCACCCTGAAGGGGGGTCAGGTCAGCCGGCTGGCCTTCGTGACCCGCATCCGGTCGCTCGCCAGACAGAAGGGCACGCTGGCGCTGGACTTGATCCTCAACGTCCACGGGCGTCCCGATGCGCTGAAGTTCGCCGACGGTTGGGTGAAGGTGGCGGAGCTCGGCGAAGAACTCGGTGCCCTCGGTGTGGGGCACCGCCTGCGGCTCCTCTACTCGACCTGCTGCTACGGCGCCGAACACGCCGTCGTCTTCGTCGAGGCCGGGTTCTCGGTGGCGAGCGGTGCCCGCAAGGTCAACACCAACGGCACGTTCGACTACCCCACCCAGCTGGATCGGTGGCGGGACGGTCACCCCTACTCGGAGGCGGTGGCAGCCGGCAACCAGGCGGCGATGCTCGCCGTCCACGACGGGCTGGCCAGGAGGTTCGGGTTCCCGGATGCCGACAGCCGCAAGGTGCTGGTGGGGGACGGGTCGATCACGATCGCCCGCCCGGCGTCCGGTTGAGGATCGCCGGAGTCGCAGAGAGTGCCTCGGGGGAGGAGGTCCCTCGACTCGTTCGGCGAATTCCGAGAATCGATCGCGGATCGTGCGGAGCGATTCACTGGTCGTGGTCAGGTCTGTGCCATGCGTTGTGAGTGGATTGAAGCCCGGTCGTGAGCCCTCGGCCGGATTCGGGTGAGCGGCACTTCGTCAGTCGGCGGCCGCCCCGACCAGCTCCTCCACATCCGGCGGCGCCACCCGGGCGTTGCGGGGGCTCCATGCCGGCCAGGGCCCGGCGACGACGGCCCCGACGATGGTGTCGCGGCCCAGCATCTTGGCCCGGTACATCAGCTCGTCGGCAGCATCCACCAGATCGTCGACGGCGGCGGGGACGGAACGGAAGGTGGCGATGCCGGTCGAGGCGGTCACCGGCGGATCGAGTGGTTGCTCGGCGAGGGTGGCCCTGACGCGACGGGTGACGGCCACGGCTTCGGTGGCATCGGTGTTGGGGAAGAGCAGGACAAACTCGTCGCCGCCGATGCGGCAGAAGAGGTCGGTGCCCCGGATCGAATCCCGTACCCGGGCGGCAAAGGCCTGGAGGACCTCGTCGCCCACCCGGTGCCCGAGGCGATCGTTGACGCTCTTGAAGTCGTCCAGGTCCAGGTAGGCGACGCTGACCGGCGTGCCCTCCCGATGGGCCCGCAGGCACTCGCGATCGGCCGCAAACTGAAAGGCACGACGATTGAGGGCACCCGTCAGCGGGTCGGTGGTGGCGTGATACCGCTGGAGGACCAGGGCCCGGCGCAAGCCGCCGAGCAGGCCGACGATGATCACCAGTACCACCAGGCGGGCCCCGGCGTTCCACAGGGCGACCGGCAGTGTTTCGGAGGGATCGGTCCCCAGGACATGGGCGGCGATGCTCTCGGCCGAGGCGAGGGCGGCGACGAGCACCCCGAACCGGCGGGGACCGCACCAGGTGACGGCGATCACCGCCAGGACGTACAGCAGCGAGACCGACATGGTGGGCCCGGTCAGCCAGTCGACGGCGGCGATCCCCGTCACCGCCAGGACGCCGACGACCGCGGGCACCCAGGGCCAGTGCTCGAGGAGCGCCAGCCTCACCAACGGTTGATCCGAGGGGCAAGTTGCATGTGTGTGATTCATCACTGACTAGTGCATCGGCACTAGTCACCGACGACCTGAGGGCTTTTGTCGGCGCATCGGCGAGTAATCTCGCCCGCCATGCACCGGGTCATCGCCGGATGGCACGAGGTCACCGCGTCGCGACTCCCGTCGGAGGTGTGGGATGCCCACACCCACACCGGGGATCGTGATCCCGACGGGTACACGAACACCTCGGCCGAACTGACCGCTGCCCTCGACGAGGCGGGTCATGCCGGTGCGGTGGTGTGCTCCAGTCTCGATCGGGGCGGCTACGCCGCTCCCAACGATCGGATCCTGGCCGAAGCGGCGGCGAGCGGGGGCCGGCTCATACCGTTCCTTCGGGTCGATCCGAATCAGGAAGGGGCCCTGGGCGAGGTGGAGCGAAGCCTGGCCGCCGGACACCGGGGCATCAAGTTGCACCCCAGGGGTGAGTCCTTCCGGATGAGCCACCCGGCGTTGCGGCCCCTCGCCGCCCTGGCCGTCGACCACGGGGCCCCGTTCCTGATCCACGCCGGCCGGGGAATGCCGGCGCTGGGCCCCGACCTGCTCGACCTCCTGGAGACCGTTCCGGGCCTGCGGGTCGTGCTCGCCCATTGCGCCATCAGCGATCTCGACGTTCTTGCCCGCCGGGCCCATCCCGGCGTGTACTACGACACGGCATGGTGGAACCCTGCCGACTTGGCCGCGTTGTTCTCCTGGGTGGATGCCGGGCGGATCCTCTACGCCAGCGACACGCCCTACGGAAACCCCGTCATTTCGGGAATGCGGACGGCACGGGCGGCACTGCAGGCGGGCGTCGACGACACCGTCGTCGCCGGAGTCTTCGGGGGCAATCTCATGCGTCTGCTCGACGGGTCGGAGGCGCAGGAGCTGGGTGTCGGGACCGCCCCGATGTTCGACGTCCGGATGCAACGGGTGCAGTCTTACGTGCTGGGAGCCCTGGCCGCGATCTTCTCGGGAGGCTCGCCCACCGAGGCCGCGGCGCTGGCACTGCGGGCCAGCGACGGCTCCTGGCCCGAGGGCTCGGTGGTCCCCGCGGTACGGCGGACGCTCGAGGCGGCGCTCGCCGCCTCGGGCCCCGGCGAGCAGCGCCTCCGCTTCAGGCTGCTGCTCGTCGCCGCTTCGGCGATGGCCACCCCCGACGTGGCTGCACCCTCCCTGTAGCCTGACCGGCGATGCTCCCCCTCCCGCCGCGCCGGGTCCTGTTCCAACGGCTTCCCCGATTGCTCTTCGGTCTCGTGCTCTTTGGGGTGGGTCTGGCCTTGATGGTTGCTGCCCGGCTCGGCTTGGGCCCATGGATGGTGCTCAACGAGGGGATCTCCCTCCACACCGGGGTCCCGATCGGCACGGTGGGCATCGGCGTCGGGCTCATCGTGTTGACGCTGTGGATCCCGCTGAACCAGCGGTTTGGCATCGGCACCGTGTTCAACGTCACGGTGGTGGGACTGTGCGTCGATCTCACCCTGTGGGTGCTCCCCGATATGGAGGTCACCGCGGTGCGATGGGCTGCCGTGATCGGGGGGATCGTCCTGGTCGGGGTGGGGACCGGCTTCTATCTGGGCACCGGGCTGGGACCCGGGCCCCGGGACGGGCTCATGACCGGCCTCGCCGAGCGGGGACTGCCGATCGCCTTGGTGCGTACCGGCATCGAGGTGGCGGTGCTCACCGCCGGATGGCTGTTGGGGGGGACGGTGGGGGTGGGCACGATCCTCTTCGCGTTCGGGATCGGGCCTTTGGTTGCGCTGTCGCTGCGGATCCTGGCCGTGGATCCGCTGGCGGCCGCCCTCACGAGACCGGGCAGTCGGCGGAGCCGGGACCCCTCTTCCGATACGTCTCGATGAACTCGGCGGCATCGGCGGCGGTGTCGTAGTCGAGGAGCCGGTTCCATGCGGTGGCCACGATCGGGGAATCGAGGGATGCATTGGGGCTCACCACGACGTACGTCTCGGCGTCGGCGGCCAGGGCCGCAAGTTCGGCCACATCGGCTTCGCCGAGATCCGGGCTGTGCCAGATCACCACCGCGCCGTGGTAGAGAGCGGTGACGGCATCCTCGGCTGAGATCTCCTCGGCGAACACCCCGCACGAGGGATCGCTCTCCAGGTAGGGACCGGAGGTCGGCGCTGGGGTTCCGTAGTCGAAGGTCTCGCCGGCGGCGAGGGCGACGGCCTCCTGCTCGTCGGGGGTCACGACCCCGTCGATCTCGGGTGCCGACCGAAAGAGGAAGAGTGCGAGGGCCGCCAACGCCACGCCGCCGAGGGTCCAGGTCGTCACGCGGCGGAAGACCTTGCGCCGCCTCTCACGTTTCTCGGCGGCGATCGCCGCCAGCCTCCGCTCTTCCCTCGCCTGGCGCCTGGCCTCCTCGCGCCGGGCGGCGATCTCCGCTCGGTTGGGGTCGCCGCGGTGTCGGCTCCGGCGCCGTTTCTTCTTCTTGGTTCCCGCCATAGGGCGTCAGTGTAAGGCTCGCCGCCCTTGCTCCCATCCCGGGCCGGCCATAGGGTGTGAGGGTGGAGCGAATCCGCGTGGACATCGAAAAGGACTGGCTCTCCGTCGCCGACATTTGCGGGTACATGGGCGTGTCGACCTTCGTGGTCACCCGGGTGCTGCGGGCCGGCGAGCTCCCGGGAGTGAAGATGGGGAGAGAGTGGCGCGTGGCACGGGCCGATTTCGAGGAATGGCTCAACGCCCAGCGGATGCGCGCCGCACTCCGATCACGGCGCTCGTGAACCGACCGGTCGCCCCCGACCGCGTCGACCGGCCGGACGTCGACGACGTCCCCGAGGTCGAGATGCCGTGGCAGGTGATCGTCTGGAACGACCCTGTCAACCTGATGAGCTACGTGGTGTACGTCTTCCGTCGGCTGTTCGGGTATTCGACCGAGGAGGCGACGCGACTCATGCTGGCGGTGCACCACGAGGGGCGGGCGGTGGTGTCGTCGGGATCGCTGGAGAAGTCGGAACTCGACTGCTATCGGCTGCACCACTTCGGGCTGTGGGCCACGTTGGAGCGGTCGTGAGGGATCCGTTCCGGCTCCGGGGCGGGATGGTGGAGGTCCGGCTCGCCGACGCCGAGCGGGAGCTGCTGCGGGCCATCCCCGATCTCACCGAGGGCATTCGCCTCGACGACGGGGGTCCATCGTGGGCCACCGAGCGGGGGACGGTGCATCGCAGCGACCCGCGGTCCGAGCGTCGCTATCAGGAGCTCACCGGCGGGATGCTCGATGATGCTCGGCGGACCGACCGGCGCCTCTTTCGGGATTCGCTGGAGCGCGAGGTCCTGACGCTGCCGGAAGCCGAGGCGTGGATGCGGCTCATCGGCGGGGCTCGTCTCGGGCTGGCGGCGCGGCTCGGCATCGAGGAGGACGGTTGGGAGGGGCGAGCCGGCGACGAGACCCTGGAGCTGAGCATGCTGCGCCTCCTCGGCTACCTCCAGGAGACCCTGATCTCGGAGCTGGCGGCGGCCCTCGACTAGGCGCCGAGGGCGGCGAGCGGATCGGCGAATTCCATGTCGAGAGACTCGGCCACGGCCGGGTTGGTGACCGTGCCTCCGACCACATTCACGCCGTCGACCAACTCGGGGTGATGCTGCAGCGCCGACGTGACCCCGTCGGCCAGCGCCACCGTGTAGGGGAGGGTGGCGTTGGTGAGGGCGTAGGTGGCGGTGCGGGGAACCGCCCCGGGAATGTTGCCCACCGCGTAGTGGATCACGTCGTGTTCGATGTAGATCGGATCGTGGTGCGTGGTCTCCCTGGCGGTGGCGATGCAGCCCCCCTGATCGATCGAGATGTCGACGATGACACTGCCGGGGTTCATCGTCCTCACCAGGTCCTCGGGCACGACGACCGGGGCCCGGGCCCCGGGTACCAGCACCGCTCCGACCACCAGGTCGGCGTCGACCACGGATTCTTCGATCGCCTGAATCGAGGAGCGGACGGTGATGATGCCTCCCCAGGAGAGCTCATCGAGATGGCGGAGCCGATCGACGTTGAGGTCGAGGATGGTCACGTGGGCTCCCATGCCGGCGGCGACCATGGCGGCGTTGGTTCCCGCCATCCCGGCTCCGATGACGACGACGTTGGCCGGATGCACGCCGGGAACGCCGCCGATCAGGACCCCTCGGCCACCATGGGGGCGCTCCAGGTGGTGGGCCCCGGCCTGGGTGGCCATGCGGCCGGCGATCTCGCTCATCGGAGCCAGCAGGGGGAGGGCTCCTGAGGGCAACTGCACGGTCTCATAGGCGATCGCAGTGGTTCCGCAGCCGACCAGACCCTTGGCCTCGTCCGGGTATGCGGCCAGGTGCAGGTAGGTGAACAGCACATGATCGGGCCCGAGCATGGCGATCTCGGCGGGCTGGGGTTCCTTCACCTTCACGATCAACCGGGCCGTCTCGAAGACGGCGGCTGCCGAAGGCAGGATCTCGGCGCCCACCGCCGCGAAGTCGTCGTCGGGTATCGAGGATCCCTCCCCGGCGCCTTGCTGGATCACCACTCGGTGGCCGTGGGCGGTCAGCTCCCGGACGCCGACAGGTGTCATGGCGACGCGATACTCGTCCGGCTTGATCTCCGTGGGTACGCCGACGATCACGTGGTCCCTCCTTGTGCAGCATCAGCCTGCCAGGAACTGCGGCGGGCTGCAGGTGCAAACGGCTTTCCGGGAGAGGGCTCTGCGACCCCCGGCTCCGATTGCGCGTAGCCTCAGATCGAGGGCTCGCGAGGGGAGGTCTCGTGTTCGACCGAGCGGACGTCGAACGATTGCGCAGCATCGGCACCGGGGACGCCCCGGTGCTGTCCGTCTACCTGGGTCTCGATCCGGATCTGGGGGCTTTTCGCCCGGCTCCGGCCCGCCTCAAGGCGCTGGTACGACCCGCCCGAGAGATGGCGGATCGACTCGGAGGCGTTGCCGGGCGGAGCCTGATCGCCGACATCGACACCGTTCTGGGTCTGGGCGGCGATCCCCGAGGTGGTCGCGGCTTGGCGGTGTTCCTGTGCCGGGAAGCGGGTCTCGACGAGCGGCTGGTGCTCCCGGTGGTGGTGCGGGATCGCGCTGTCGTCGACACCGCCCCCTACCTCGGTCCACTGGAGTCCATGCTGGGGCATCTCCACCGGTTCTGCGCGGTCGTGGTCGACCGTCGCACCGCCTCGATCTATCGGTTCTGGATGGGCGAAGTCGAGGCCTGGGAGGTGCTCGGCGAGGAGGAGGTCCGCAAGGACAACTATGGCGGTTTTTCCGGGTATGCAGAGCAGCGGGTGCGGGGGAGGGCGGGGACGATCGCTCGGAGGCTGTTCAAGGCGACGGCGAATCGGGTCGCCACGCTGGGCCGGGCCGGGGAGTTCGATCTGCTCATGGTCGGCGGCACTCCCAAGAACACGTCGGCGTTCCTGGCCGAGGTACCGTCCGATGTCCCGGTGGCCGGGGTCTTCGCGGTCGATCCGCGCACGGCGTCCCCCTTGGACGTGAGGGACCGCTGCCGCGAGGTTGCGGTCACTCACGACCGACGAGTGGATCGGGGGATGGTCGCCGAGTTGATGGACGCTGCCGGAGGCGGCAGCCGGGCGGTCCTGGGGCTCGATCGGGTGCTCGACGCGGCAAACCAACGCGCCATCGATCGCCTGGTTGTGAACGCCGTGGACACGGTCGCCGGTCTGGCCTGCACCGAGTGCGGCTGGCTGATGCGTGACGGCGACGCATGCCCGGCGTGCGGTTCGGCGATGCGGCGAGTGCCCGACCTCATCGATGCCGTTGCGGAGGCGGCCAGAGCGGACGGGGGGTCCGTCCGCTACGTGGTGGGTGAGTCGCCGATAACCCCGGCGCGGGTGGGTGCCTTCACGCGCTTCGAGGTGAGCCGCTTGTAGGAACCGGTCAACCGGACCCGGATGAGGGTCGATAGACCGGATGATGCGCTCTTCACGCAAGCGACGTCGCGCCAGGAGCGCCACCGGTCGTCGCACCCGGATGGCTGCGATCGCGCTCGGGGTGGGCATCGGGCTCATCCTCATCTTCGCCCTGGTGTTCTCGATCGCCTACGGAACCCGGCGTGTCGCCAAACACGCCGAAGCGCTCCACAACGCCGACGAGGCGCTGCGGTCCGCCACGGTGGCCCGAGCCCAGACCGGGTTGGCCACCCACTTCTCGCTCTTGGAGAGCGAATTCAACTTCGACGCCGCGGGAGCGATCGAACTGGCGGCGGACGACGTTCGGTTGGCGCTCGGCGATCTCGAGTCGGGGCTGGAGGAGCTCGGCGAGCTGACCGGGGGACTGGCCGCTGAGATCGAGACGACCGGTTCCCAGTTCCTGGCCACGGTGACGACGATCCTCGGGCACCTCGAGGATGGCGAGAGCGAGGCGGCGCGCGATGTGGCGCAGACTCTCGATCCGGATTTCCGGGCGTTCATCGCCGCAGTGGTGGTGGAGCGTGACTTCCAGGCGACGCAGGTGGCGGCCGCCAACAACTTGATGGGCCGCGTCGGCGACATCGTGCGGTTCCTGGTGGCGTTCCTGGTGCCGATGGCCATCATCGTGGTGTACCGGGAGCTCTCGAAACGCCAGCAACGGCAGTCGGAACTGGAGGTCCGGCTCGCGGCGGAGCAGGACCTGGGTCACGCACGGGACGAGTTCGTGGCGAATGCATCCCACGAGCTGCGCACCCCGCTCACCTCGATCTTCGGCTTGGCCCATCTCTTGGAGGAGGACCCGGTCGTCGTTCAGAGTTCCTCGGCCCAGGAGATGGTGGGGATGATCATCAGCGAGACCCACGATCTCTCCCGCATGGTCGACGACCTGCTGACCACGGCCCGTCTCGACGCCGGTGCGCTTCACTACCAGTTCGAGACCCTGTCGATCCTCGAAGAGGTGCGCGAGGTCGTCGAGCCGATGACGAAGGCGGGTGCCCGGATCGCCGTCGACATCCATCCGGCTGCGATCCGATCCGATCGGCTGAGGATCCGCCAGGTGCTCCGCAACTTGCTCTCCAACGCCCGCAAGTACGGGGGGGAGGACATCCGGGTCATCGGGCGGGTGGTGAGCGGCTGGTACGAGGTGATCGTCGCCGACAACGGCGAGGGGATCCCCGAGGAGCTCGGCTCCCGCCTCTTCGAGCGCTTCCTGCACCAGGGCGACATGCCGCTGGTGCTCGGCAGCGTCGGTCTCGGCTTGTCGATCGTGCGGGCGCTGGCGGAGGGGATGGGCGGCGCGGTGTGGTACGAGCGCCGCAAGGGCTGGACCAAGTTCGTGGTGCGGATTCCGCTCTCGGCGGAGAAGGAAGCGAATGGCCGCTTCACCGAGCCGGAGCTGTACCGCAAGCGCCGCAGCCTGGAGGAGGCCGGTGGTGTGGGAGGGGCTTCGGGGGCCCCGGAGATCCCCGTTGCGGCGCCGGTTCCCGCCGCGCCGGAGCCTCGCGGCGTCTGGGAGCGCTGAGTCGACGGGTGGGACTAGTCACTGCACCCGGGACAAATGATCCCTCATCCTCATACGAAGAGTGGCCGATAGGAACACTGTGAGAATCCGTTCCCGTGACCGTTCGGCCGCGCGAGCCTCTCGGGTCCGCGCTGCGTTGTCCCGCATGCGGAGGGTCGGCTTCGCCCTCGCCGCGGTTGCCGTGGTGGCGGCCAGCCTGGCGCCGGTGCTCACCCGGTCGTCGGGGGCTTTGCCGCAGGGTGCGTCGGGCATGGCGATGTGGCGCAACATGGACAACAACAAACCGGCCTATGCGCCGTGGAATGCCGGGGGCTTCGGGGGAGCCGTCGACTCGGCGGATATGGGGAAACTGAGGATCATGCAGGGCGCCTCCTCGCCGACCCGCGACGAGGCAATCGTGATCGGGGTTCGCGACGATGGCAATATCGCCGGCCAGATCTGGAGCGGCGGATCCTGGAGCCCGGTCCCCTTCCACCGCACCGATACGGTGACCGAGACCTTCTGGTGGGGGTTCGACGTCGCCTACGAGTCGCAGAGCGGCGACGCCCTCGTGGTGTGGAACAACGGCTCGACGGGTACCACGGGCATCTCCTACTCGGTGTGGAACGGTTCGGCCTGGAGCCCGGTCGACACCGTGACGGTCCCGGTGAGCGGCGAGCCGCAGCAGATGCAGCTCGCCGCCGATCCCACCGGTGATGAGATGGTGCTGGTGGTGAGTACCAGTGCCAGCCACGACTACGCCCTGGTGTGGAACGGCACGGCGTGGGGCAACGGCGTCGATCTCAGCGGCGTCGGGTGGGGCGACCTCACCGACGTCAATGTGGCGTACGAGCACCAGAGCGGCGACGCCCTGGTCGTCTTCGGCACCTCCTCGGCCAGCCCCAGCTACATGATCTGGAACGGGTCGGCGTGGCTGGGGCCCGGGACGGTGGCGCCTCCGGCAGGAATCACCGATGAGGCGCGCTGGACGTCGATCGCCGCCGACCCCACCAGCGATCGGATCGCTCTTGCAGTCAGCACATTCGGGGCGAGCGACCTCTGGCTGACGGTTTGGACTGGTTCCACCTGGTCCGCCCAGGAGGTGGCGGCCACCAACAGCCCCGTCGACGTCTACCCGGGTGTCACCGTCGCCTTCGAGTCTGGGTCGGGCGACCTCCTCGCCACCTGGGCCGAAGGGGTGGACACCGTCCGCTACAAGACCTGGAACGGCACCTGGTCGGCCGAGGGAATCGGCCCCGATCTCGGCAACCCTCCCAACTCTATGGTGCTCGATTCTCAGCCCGGCACCGATCAGGTCATGCTCTCGGTGCAGGATTCCAACCGCGAACTCTCGGCGGCGCTGTGGAATGGGTCGAGCTTCGGTGCTCCGACCCAACTGGAATCGGACACCAAGGAGGTGAAGAACCAGCCGTTCCTGTTCCTGTGGGACCGCAACCCCAACAATGCCCCGGCCTTCGATCAGGATCTCGCCGACCGCGCGGACGCCGAGGGAGCCGCCGTGTCGATCCCCGCCCCCGCCAGCGATCCCGACGGCGATCCGCTCAGCTACTCCGCCAGTGGGCTTCCCCCCGGCCTGGCGATCGACCCGCTCACCGGAACGATCTGGGGCACCATCCCCCATGGCGTCGCCGCCGGCTCACCGTGGTCGGTGACGCTGCGGGTGGAAGACCCCGCCGGCTACAGCGACATCGACACCTTCTCCTGGACGGTGAATCCGTCCACCGGCCTCCTGCTCAGTACCCGGGACAACGTGACCGGGAGCGGTGCATCCGGGCTTACGGACTGGTTCCAGTCCGATGTGCTGTCGTTCGGCGGACCGACCCTCGATCTCGAGCCCACCGGCACCGCCGGCACCTTCTCGATCCTCGGCTCGCTCGCCGACTTCGGATTCAACGACGTGCAGGCGCTCCACCTGGTGACCCGTACGGTCACCATCGGCTCCGGTCCCTCGGTGACGGTGCAGCCCGGCGACCTGCTGTTCGCCAACAACGGCAGCGTGACGCTCCCCAGCGGCACCAACATCGACAAGGACGACGTGCTGCGGTTCCGGCCGTCGGCGCCGGGGGACTACGGCGCCGGGACGGTGGAGGTGGTGCTCGACGCTCCACTCGGAAACGAGATTCGAGGGCTGAGCCTCGTCGAAGCGGACACGATGGTGGGAGAGGCGACCTTGAGCGCCGGGTCGTTCCTGTTCACCCGAGCCGGCGGCGCCGAGGAGAAGGACGTGTGGCTGTACGCGCCGCTCACGGCCGGCGTCGGCACGACGAGCGGTGCCCCCACCATCCTGCTCGACGAGATCGACACCGGAGTGGACTCCAAGCTGTGGGGCGTGCACCTCGTCGCCGACGACCTCGGCGGGGTGCTCACCGCCGGGTCGGTGTTGCTCACGATGGAGAACGCCGATGCCGTCGGACCGGGCGGGCTGAACGTGGCCAAGCGGGAGGTCTTCAAGTTCGACGTCACCCGAACCTCGCTGGGTGCCGATCCCGCCATTGTCAACGCCGCCCTGGTGTTCCAGGGTGGCGATGTGGGGCTCTCCGACGACAAGGAACGGATCGACGCCGTCACGATTCGGCCCGGAAACATGGGGCCGTCCTTCGATCAGGATCTCGGGGATCGGGCCGATGCCGAGGGCGATTCGGTGTCGCTCCCGGCCCCGGCCACCGACCCCGACGGAGGCTCGCTCACCTACTCCGCCACCGGGCTGCCCCCCGGCCTCTCCATCAATCCCTCGACCGGGTTGATCTCGGGAACCGTCTCGTTCACGGCGTCGAGCAGTTCGCCGTACTCGGTGGAGTTGCGAGTCACCGACCCCGGCGGGCTGTTCGACACCGACACCTTCACCTGGACGGTGACCGACACCGGCCGGGCCCCGGCTTTCGACCAGGATCTCGGCGACCGCACCGACGCCGAGGGGGATGCGGTCTCCATCGATGCCGGGGCCACCGACCCCGATGGGGAAACCCTCTCTTACTCGGCCACCGGCCTACCGCCGGGGACCAGCATCAACACCGCAACCGGGCGGATCGCCGGAGTCGTCGACTTCACCGCCGCCGCCGGTTCCCCCTACGCCGTCACGTTGCGGGCAGAGGATCCCGGCGGGCTGTTCGACACCGATGCCTTCACCTGGACCGTCACCGACGTGACCGTGCCCCTCGGAGTCACCAAGACGTCGGATGCCGGCGGCCGGGTCGACCCGGGCCAGGTCGTCGAGTACACCATCACCGTCGCCAACCCGGGTGCGGTTCCTCAGACCGGGATCACCGTCACCGACGACACCCCACCGGGGACCACCTACGTTGCCGGGAGCACGGTGATCGAGTTGCCGGCGCTGTCCCTCAGCGGAGGCCCTCCTCCGGCGCTGGCCACCGGCCTGGGACTGGATTCCGGCGAGACGCTGCGGGTCCGCTTCCAGGTGACGGTCGACGATCCGGTGGCCTTGGATCAGATCGTCAACAGGGTCACCGTGACCAGCGACGCCGGGCCCCCGGCCTACGAAGCCACGGTGACCGACGAGGTGGAGCGGCCCCCGGTCTTCAGTCAGGATCACGGGAACCGCACCGATGCCGAGACCACTGTGGTGTCGCTGTCGTCACCGGCCACCGATCCCAACGGTGATCCCCTCGTCTACTCGGCCACCGGACTCCCGCCGGGATTGTCGATCGATGCCGACACCGGCCTGGTCTCAGGGACCATCGACTACACCGCAGCGGGACTCCACCCGGTCACCTTGATCGCCACCGATCCGGTCGGCAATCAGGCCGTCGACACCTTCACCTGGACGGTCACCAACGTGAATCGGGAACCGCAGGTCGACTCACCCGGGAACCAGGCGAACGCCGAAGGCGATACGGTGTCGGTGGCGATGTCGGCGACCGATCCCGACGGCGACGGATTCGCCTGGAGCGCGTCGGGTCTCCCGCCGGGGCTGTCGATCGATGCGGTCACCGGTCTCATCTCCGGCGACGTCGGCTTCGGCGCCGCCTCCGGCTCGCCGTATTCGGTGACGGTGACCGCCACCGACGACGGAATCCCGGCCGCCTCGGGCGGAGTGCCGTTCACCTGGACCGTCACCGACACCAATCGGGCTCCCAACGTCATCAACCCCGGGGATCGGGTGAGCAGCGAGGGCGATGTGGTGGCGTTCGCCATGAGCGGTTCGGATCCGGATGGGGACGCTCTGCTCTGGAGCGCGATCGGCTTGCCCCCCGTCCTGGGAATCGACCCGGCCACGGGGGTGATCTCGGGAACGATCACCTATGAGGCGGCCGGGCTGTATCCGGTGACGGTGACCGCCACCGACGACGGCACGCCGGTGCTGGCGACCGATGTGGATTTCGTCTGGGCGGTTTCCGACATCAATCGAGCCCCCACGGTCACCGACCCGGGCAACCAGTCCTCGGCCGAGGGCGACACCCTCTCGCTGCCGGTGGCCGGCTTGGACCCCGACGGCGATGTGCTCACGTGGAGTGCGACGGGATTGCCTGCGGGCCTGGTTCTCGACCCGGCGACGGGGGTGATCTCGGGAACGATCACCTATGAGGCGGCCGGGTTGT
>JBFELU010000030.1:0-28648 GCA_041551965.1 Acidimicrobiia bacterium | reverse complement strand
GGAGCGCCTGCAGGCCGGGGTGCTCGTGGTGGGGGGTGCCCCGACCGTGTCGGTCGCCGAGCGTTTCCCCGACCGTGACGGTCTTGGGGACGCTCTCGCCGTAACGGATCCGTGCGCGGTGGCCGGTGACATCGCGCCCCGGCCGGTGCTCATGCTCAATGCCGACGACGACGAGATCTTCTCCCGTCGGTCGGCGCTGGCCCTCTACGACGCCCTGCGGCCGCCGAAGGAGTTGGTGTTCCTCCCCGGTACCCATTCGGAGTGGCGCCGACCGGCCCGCTGGTTTCACCACATGGGGGAATTCCTCAGGGAAGCGCTCGAGGTCGGGTCGTAGACTCCCGAGTCGTGGCTTCCTCCGAATCCCGGACCATCGTCATCCTGGCGTTGATCGCCAACTCGATCATCGCCGTCATCAAGTTCATCGCCGCGGCTGTCAGCGGTAGCTCCGCCATGCTGGCGGAGGGCTTCCACTCGGTGGCCGACAGCGGCAATCAGCTCTTCCTGCTCCGGGGCACCACTGCCAGCCGTTTTGCGCCCTCGGTCCGCTACCCGTTCGGGCGGGGCAAGGAGGTCTTCTTCTGGTCGTTCATGGTGGCGGTCTTCCTGTTCGTGGGGGGCGGGGTGGTGGCCTTCATGGAGGGCCTGGAGCGCCTTCGTCACCCCGAGCATCACGCGGGCGGGCTCATCTTCAGCCTGATCGTGCTGGGCGTGGCGGCCGCCTTCGAGATCTTCATCGCCTTCATCCCGGCTCTCAAGGAGTTCAACAGGCGGCGTGGCGGACGAAGACTGTGGAGGACGGTGCGGGAATCCAAGGACCCCGCGCTGCTCGTTGTGCTCTTCGAGGATACGGTGGCGGTGCTCGGCATCCTCGTGGCGGCCGGCGGTCTGCTGCTCGCCGAGTGGACCGGGGATGCCCGGTGGGACGGCATCGCCTCGCTGGTGATCGGTGTGCTCCTCGGGGTGACGGCGTGGATTCTGGCGATCGAGGTCAAGGGCTTGTTGGTCGGGGAGTCGGCGACCCGCCAGACGCGATCGGCGATTCGCATGGCCACCCTGGCCGTGCCCGGGGTGCAGGCGGTGACGCGAATGCTCACCATGCACCTGGGGCCGGACGAGATCCTGGTGAACATCGACCTCGATGTCGATGCGGGACTGAGCGGGGAAGAGATCGAGGCCCTGATCGAACGGGTCGAGCGGGGCATTCGCGACGCCCAACCCACAGCGACCCGGATCTTCATCGAGCCACGATCGTGACAACGGCATCCGCTCCGGCCTCGTCCGCCAACCTCGGCCCCGGGTACGACGTCATCGCCGTAGCTCTGGATCTGCGTTGCCGGGTCACGGTCGACGAGGCTTCGGGTTGGAGGGTGCTGTCGGCCGGCGAACCCGCACCGGAGGCCACGGTCGCCATGGTCCGCCGGGTCGCGGACGAACTCGCTCTCGAGGGAACCTTTCGGGTTGAGATCGACAGCTCGATTCCGCCTGCCCGCGGCCTCGGATCGAGTGCGGCCATCATTGCGGCCACGGCGGCGGCGTTGAGCTCACAGGAGGGCGGTTCGGTCGAGCCCGGCGACCTGCTCGAGCCCGCCGCACGAGTCGAAGGGCATCCCGACAACGTGGCGGCCGCTCTCCACGGCGGCCTGGTCATGGTGTCACCGCGGGGCAAGGTCCGGCGGCTCGAGATCCATCCGGATCTGAGCATCGTGCTGGCGGTGCCCGACGCCGAACTGGCCACGGAGGCGGCTCGCCGGGTGACGACCGAGCCGGTCCCGACGGCGGTCGCCGTGCGGACCGCGGCTCGTCTCGGTTTCTTGATCGAAGGCCTGCGAACCGGTGACCCCGCCGTCCTCGCCGAGGCGTGCGGCGACGAGTTGCATGAGGAGCGCCGCGCTCACCTCGTCCCCGGTTCCGGTGCGCTCATGGAGGCTGCCCGCGGCGCGGGAGCGGTCCATGCGGCGTGGAGCGGGGCCGGGCCGACCGTGGTGGCATTCACTCCGAGGCGATCAGCCGCAGCGGTGGTGGATGCGATGGGAGCCCGACTCGGCGATGCCGGAGAGGTCGTCGCGTTGGAGATCTCGGCACGGGGTGTCGCGGTCGGCTGAGACTCGGCGCTTCTTGAGGACCGTCCTGATCGACTGGATCTGGCCGCGATGCTCCGCCTCATGCTCGCGGAGGTGATGCAGGACCCAGCCGGGGCTCACCATGTGGTCGCCGACGGGACGGACGCGATCGAGGTATTCGTCGTCGACGCGGCGCATCTCGACGAGGAAGTGCTCTCGCGCGGTGGCGAGCCGGGCGACATGCTCCTCCGGGATGAGCCCGCCGATGTGAGTGAGCCTGCCGTCGTGCCCCTGGCCGTCGTGAGGGAACAACTCGCCCACCCAGTCGGGGAAGTCCTCACCGAGGATGTTGGTGTAGAGCCAGTCGGTTTCGACCGCTGCAATGTGATACAGCAACGTGCCGATCGAATTCTCGAATCCATCGGGCACGACGTCGAGGTGGCCGGGATCGAGGCCTTCGAGCGTCACCAGGGTTCGCCGGCGGGTGTCTTCCATGCGCCACATGGCGGCTCCGATGCGATCCGAATAGCCGGGGAGGGGACTGACGGCAATGGTCCGACCGGCCATGGCGGCACCCTAGCCCGCGCCGGTCTTCCCGGCCCGACCCCCGGGGATCAGCGGATGGTCGATCCGCCGTCGATCACCACGGTCTCGCCGGTGGCGTACGAGGATGCTTCGGACAGGAGGAAGATCGCCGCGCCGGCGATCTCGTCGGGCACGGCGTGGCGGGCCAGGGGAGTCTGAGACATCACCGAATCGCGGATCTCGTCGTTCTGAATGAGCGTTGCCGCGAAACGTGTTTCGACCAGCCCGGGTGCGATGGCGTTGACCCGAATCCCCGCCGGCGCCAGCTCCACGGCGAGGGTCTTCGTCATCGAGATGACTGCAGCCTTCGTCATGCCGTAGATGCCCATGAGCGGGGAAGCGTCGATGCCGGCGACGCTGGCGATGTTGACGACACTGCCGCCCTTGGCCCTGTCGGCGAACTCCCGCGTGGCGTAGAGGTATCCCTTGACGTTCACCTCGAAGGTCTTGTCGAATGCCGCATCGGTGGTGCCCAGGGTGGGGCCGAAGTAGGGGTTGGTGCCGGCGTTGTTGACGAGGCCGTGCACCCCCCCGAGCTCGGCAACCGTCCGGTCGAACAAGGCCGCCACCTCGTCGGGGTGCCCCATGTGGCACGCGATCGGCAGGGCCGTGCCCCCGGCCTCCCTGATGGCGGCGGCCGCCTCGTCGAGCCCCTCCTGCTTCCTCGAAGCCAGCACGACGGAGGCGCCGGCGTCGACACAGGCACGGGCGATCGCTTCACCGATCCCGCGGCTGGCCCCGGTGACGACGATGACCCGATCTCGGAGTGAGAAGTCGGCCGGCACGCCGGGGAGCGTACCAGGCGGGCGGAGGCTCATCTGGAGGCCGCTTCCACCAATGTCGCGAAGAGGCGCAGGGAGGGGGGATCGTCGCGGCCGAGCCACTCCGGATGCCACTGGACCGCCCATAGGGGCCAATCCTGAGCCTCCATGGCTTCCGGGACGCCGTCATCCGCCCGGCCCGTGATCCGCAGTCCCGCGCCCACCTCGTCAATGGCCTGGTGGTGGACGGTGTTCACCCGGAGGTCGGTGGAGCCCAGAGCCCTCGCCACGGCCGAACCGGCGTCGATCGTGACCCGCTGGGTGGTGAGGCGCACCTCGTCGCCGCGCCGCCGGTGTTCCTCGGTGTCGGGGATTCGGGAGGAGATGTCGGCGATGAGGGTTCCTCCGAAGGCAACGTTGACGATCTGCATCCCGCGGCAGACGGCCAGCGTGGGGAGACGTCGTTCGGCGGCGGCACGAGCCAGTGCCATCTCGAACTCGTCTCGTTCCGGGTCCACCCCATAGACCGCAGGATCTCCGGGCCCCCCGTATCGGGCCGGGTCGACGTCTCCGCCTCCGCTCAGTACCAGGCCGTCGATGCGGGCCACGACCTCATCGACGCCGTCGCCGGGCACCAGGATGATGGGAAGCCCACCCGCCGCCCGGACCATGGCGGTGTAGGTCACATACAGAACATGTGCCCGATCCTCACCCGCGGATGACGGCACCTCACGTTGGGCGGCGGTGATCCCGATCATCGGACGCATGGCCGCCGAAGCGTAGACCAGGTTGCGCATCGGACGAAGAGCCGCCAACCTGGGGCGCCCGATTCCGAGGATCCATGGGTTCGTTGGTCAAGAAACGGCGCAAGAAGATGAGCAAGCACAAGTACCGCAAGCGCTTGCGCGCCAATCGTCACAAGCGGAAGAAGTAGCGCACCCGGCGTGCGACACGTCCTGCCCTCACAGCGGGACCTGTTCGACATTCCCGACGGTCTCGCCTATCTCAACTGCGCCTACATGTCGCCGCAGCTCGACTCGGTGCGAGCCGCGGCGCGGCGCGCCGTCGATCTCCAGTCCCACCCCTGGGAGGTCTCCGTCGACGATTTCTTCGCTCCCTCCGAGCGCCTGCGGGGGCTCTTCGCATCGCTGATCGGCGGCGACGCCGACGGTGTGGCTCTCATCCCGGCGGTCTCCTACGGAGTCGGCATCGCGGCCGCCAACCTCCCGGTCGGTCCCGGCCGGACGGTCGTGATCGTCGCCGAACAGTTCCCCTCCAACGTCTATCCGTGGCGGGAGGCGGTGCAGCGCTTCGGGGGTGATCTGGTGGTGGTCCCCAAACCGGAGGAAGGTGACTGGACGGGAGGGGTGCTCGGGGCGATCGATGAGCGGACGGCGGTCGTCGCCGTGCCCCAGGTGCACTGGACGGACGGGAGGCGCCTCGACCTCGAGGCGGTGGGCCGGGCGACGCGAGAAGCCGCGGCCGCCTTGGTGGTCGATGCGACCCAGTCGCTGGGAGCGTGTGCGTTCGACCTGGCCGCGATCAAACCCGACTTCGTGGTGGCCGCCGGGTACAAGTGGCTGCTCGGCCCCTACAGCCTCGGCTATCTCTGGGTGGCCCCAGAACATCGTCTCGGGGACCCTCTCGAGTTCAACTGGATCACGAGGAAGGACGCCGAGGATTTTGCGGGTCTCGTCGACTATCGCGATACCTATCAAGAAGGTGCCCGCCGCTTCGACGTCGGCGAGCGGAGCAACTTCACGCTCACGCCGATGGGGATCGCCGCCCTCGAACAGTTGGTCGCGTGGACTCCCGAGCTGGTGGCCGCCACCATCGAGCCGCTCACCCGGCGTATCGAAGAGGGCTCGCAGGACCTCGGTCTCGTTCCGGTGCCGGCCGCCGACCGTGAGAGCCACCTGATGGGCGTGCGTCTTCC
Organism: Acidimicrobiia bacterium; assembly: GCA_041551965.1. Classification (GTDB taxonomy): domain Bacteria; phylum Actinomycetota; class Acidimicrobiia; order Spongiisociales; family UBA11373; genus JBFELU01. Next base: position 23,306 of record JBFELU010000030.1, on the reverse strand, counting down.
CCGGGGAACACCGCGGGGTCTCGCCGACGCTCTGGCCGCGGCCGGCGTGCACGTCAGCATCAGGGGCGATTCGGTGCGGATCTCACCTCACGTCTACAACACCGTCGAAGACGTGGATCGCCTCCTCGAGGTACTCGCCGCCACCGTCGGCTGAGCGGCCCGGGCCGTAGTCTCCGGACGACGACCGGGAGGCCACTGTGGCGGTGCACTACGAGAGGATCGGATCGGCGGCGGTGGTCACGATCGCCCGCCCAGAGCGGCGCAATGCCATCGATGCGGAGACCGCTGCAGGCCTGGCCGATGCGTTCGGTCGGTTCGATGCGGACGAGGAGGCGTCCGTGGCGATCCTCACCGGGTCGGGCGGGACCTTCTGCGCCGGAGCCGACCTCAAGTCATTCGATCTGGTCGAGGGGCCCGGGGGTTGGCTGGGTATCGGCCGGACGACGATCTCCAAGCCGACCATCGCCGCCGTCGCCGGGTACTGCGTGGCCGGTGGTCTCGAGCTCGCCCTGTGGTGTGACCTGCGGGTGGCGGGTGAGGACGCCGTCTTCGGGTGCTTCGAAAGGCGGTTTGGGGTTCCCCTCGCCGACGGCGGCACCCAGAGGCTTCCCCATATCGTTGGTCTGTCACGAGCACTCGACATGATCCTGACGGGCCGGCCGGTGACGGCTGCGGAAGCTCACCGGATCGGGCTGGTCGATCGCCTCGTCGCCCCCGATCGGGAGCTCGACGAGGCTTTGGAGCTCGCCAAGTTGATCGCCGCCTTTCCGCAGGAGACGGTGCGCTCAGACCGGGCGGCCGTCTACGAGGGCATCGGCGTGCCGCTCGGAGAAGGCCTGGAGATGGAGGCGGCCCGTGGACGGACCGTGGTGCAGGTGGCTGCCGAAGGGGCGGCTCGCTTTGCGGCAGGCGAGGGGCGGGGCGGGGAGGGCGCCCGCAGCGATCACTAGCGGTCGCGGAGCCACTCCTCGATCTCCGAGATGAGCTGGCCGCCCGATGGATCGAGGGCGGGGCCCGTCGTCTCGATGCCCTCTTCGAGGCGTCGGACGTAGTCGGCGAACTCCTCGCTGCGGTTCATCGCCTCGTCGACCCGGGTCCCGAACTCGTCGGCCACCTTGGTGAGCTCGGCGGTGTCCACGTCGATGTCGAGGATCACAGAGGCCTTGTCGACGAGCGCCAGCATGGCTCTCGGATTGGGATTGGCCGCCAGGTAATGGGGTGTCGCCGCCCACAGGCTGACGGCCGGGATACCGATCTCCCGGCAGGCTTCCAGCATCACTCCCACGATCCCGGTCGGTCCTTCGTAGTGGGACGTGGGGAGTTGAAAGCGCTCGACCAGGTCGGGATCGGTGGCGACCCCGATGATCGGTACCGGCAGCGTGTGGGGAACCTGCCCGATGAATGCCCCCAGCGTGATGACCAGTTCGACGTCGGTCTCCGCCAGGACTTGAGCGATGAGCCGGGTGTAGGTCTTCCACCGAAGATTGGGCTCGTGCCCGGTGACGACCACGACGTCGGCGGATCTGGCCGGCATCTCGATGGCATAGAACCTCGTCTCGGGCCAGGTGAGGCGCCGGGTCCCACCCTCGTCCACCTCGACGGTGGGCCTGGTGGCCTGGAAGTCGTAGAACTCCTCGGGTTCGATGAGGGCGAAGGGACTGGGGTCCTGCTCGCCGATGACGTATGCGGCGGCACCGGAGGCCGCATCACAGGCATCGTTCCATCCCTCGAAGGCGAGGATCGCCCGAGGGGCACGGAGGCCGGGTCGTCCGAGGCGTCGTACCGGGTCCATGGGTGGCAGGGTAGTGGCGCGTCCCCGTCACGGGTCGGGGCGAGAGCCGGCGCAGCGAACTAGCTTGTGGGGCCGTCGACCGGAGGGTGAACGTGCCGCGTCTTCGACTTGCGCTGTCGGCAGTCGTGCTCGTGGCCTCGGCTTGTGGTGGTGGTGACGACGCCGACGCTTCCCTGCGTCTGTACACGTCGGTGACGCAGGGGACCGTCGATGCCGTGGTCGCCGGATTCACCGAGCGCAACCCCGGCGTCGCCGTCGAGGTCTTCCGAGCGCCCACGGGCGAGCTGACGGCCCGGATCGCAGCCGAAGAACGGGAAGGCGGTGTCCGGGCCGACGTGCTGTGGCTCACCGATCCCTTGTCGATGCAGCAGTACGCCGAGCAGGGTCTCCTGGCGGCATGGGAGCCGGAGGGAGCGGCCGCCGTCCCGGAGGAGTACCGGGAGGAGATGTTCTGGGGTACCAGGCTGCTGACGATCGTGGCGGTGCATCACGTCGACGTGCCGGCTCCCGAGAGCTGGCACGATCTCACCGGGCCTGCGTATGCAGGTGGGGTTGCCGTCCCCGACCCCGGGTTCGCCGGATCGGCACTCGGGGCGCTGGGCTACTTCGCGCTCGCACCCGACTTCGGATTCGGGTGGTACGAAGCGTTGGCGGCCAACGGCGCCGTTCAGGTGTCGTCACCCGGAGAGGTCGTCACGGGCGTGGCGGAGGGCCGGTTTGCAGCCGGAATGACGCTGGCGTCCTCCGCCCGCAATGCGATCGCCGACGGCTCACCGATCGCGATCGCCAGTCCCGATCCCGGTGGCGTCGCCGTCTACAGCCCGATCGCGGTCGTGACGGGCTCCGGGGCGGCGGCCCGCGACTTCGTCGAGTTCGTGCTCACGGTCGAGGCGCAAGAGGCGATCGCCGCGACGGGTTGGCAGCCCATTCGAGACGACGTGACATGGCCGCATGGAGGGCCGACGGTCGCTCCCGATTGGCCTGAGGTCGTCGACCGGCGCGACGAGTTGCTCGAGGAGTACCGACGATACTTCGGGGGGTGAGCGCCTCACGTCTCCGGCCCGCACTCGGCGTGGCCTTCATGGCCGTCGTCTTCGGTCTGCTGGTCGGCTATCCACTCGTCGAGTTGGTGCGGGCCGCGGCGGAGGAAGGTTGGAGCGCTATCGGCGAGGCTCTCTCGAGCGGCGGGACCGCCGGTGCCGTCGGCAACACGCTCCTCGTCGGTGGGGCCGTCACGGTGCTGTCGGTCGGCATTGCCACCGGTGCGGCCCTGATCACGGAGCGTGCCGCACGTCCCGGCTGGATGCGGCTGGGGATGCTGCTGCCGTTGGTCATTCCCCCTTTCGTGTCGGCCTTGGGCTGGGCCGAGGCCTACGGACCGGCCGGTCTCGTCGACGACTGGCTCGGCGTCTCCCTTCCGGGACTGTTCGGGGGCTTCGGGGTGGTGATCGTGATCACGGTGAATGCGGCACCGCTCGCCTACCTGGTCATCGCAGCCGGGTTGGCGTCGCGAACGGATCCCGACTTCGAGCGAGCCGCTCGGGCATCGGGGGCCTCGGCGATCGTCGCATTTCGTACGGTCACCTTGCCGCTGCTGCGGCCCGCCGTCGTTTCGGCTGCGGGCATCGTGTTCGTGGTCGCGGTGAACTCGTTCGGTGTCCCCGTGCTCCTGGGATCACCGGCGGGGTTCGGCACGATGACCACCCACATCTACCGGGACCTGGCTCTTTCGGCCGATCCGGTGGCCTTCACCCGGGTGCTGAGCCTGGCGGCCGGCCTGGTGGTGTTGACGCTGATCGTGGTGGCATCGAGCGACACCGCTTCGTGGCTTCGCGGGATTGCCGTTCGACCGGGGAGCCCGCAGGGCTCGGCCGTCCGTTCCGGGGTGGCTCGTTCGGCGATGGGGTCTCTCGCCGTCTACGTGACGCTGACGAGCCTGGTTCCGCTGCTGGCGCTCTTGCTCACGGCGCTCACCAAGGCGGTCGGCCTGCCGAGAACACCGTCGAACTGGACCTTGGGAAACTTCCGCGAGGCCCTCGACGGTGCCGGAGCGGCCTTCACCAACAGCCTGTTGCTCGCGACTGCGGCTGCATTGCTGGCGGTGGTACTCGGTGGAGCTGTGGCCGCGCTGGGTCGACGTTGGCAGGGTATGGGCACGGGGGTGGTCCTCACGTTCGCCGTACCCGGATCGGCCCTGGCGGTGGCGGTCCTGCTCGCCTACGGCAATCCGTTCCGGGACACCTTGACGATCATCCTGATCGCCTACCTCGCCAAGTTCTGGGCGCTGGGCCATCGCCCGATCGCCGGTTCGTTGGACAACGTGCCCCCCGACCTCTATCGGGCCGCGCGCGCCTCGGGGGCGAGCCCGCTCACCATGCTGCGGACGATCACCGTGCCGCTGTTGCTTCCCGCGGTGGTTGCAGGTCTCGTGATGGTCTTCCTCTTTGCCTTCCACGAGTTGACCATGTCGGTACTCCTCTACGGACCGGGGAGTGAGACGCTCGCCGTGGTGATCCTCAATCTCCGGCAACTCGGGGACGTCACGGTGACGGCAGCCATGGCCGTGACGCTCACCGGCGTGGTGCTGGCCGCAGCAGCGATACTGGTGGCCGTGCGCCGGGTTTGGGTACGGTGAGCCGATGAGCACACCGGCCCTCTCCGTGAGCCGACTGGAGGTCCACTACGGGTCGACTCGCATCCTGCACGACGTCTCGGTGGAGGTCGGGCCGGGGGAGGCGGTTGCCGTGCTGGGTCCGTCGGGGTCGGGGAAGACGACCTTGCTCTATGCGGTGGCGGGGTTCGTGTCTCCTTCCGCCGGGACGATTCGACTCGACGGCGCCGCGGTGGCCGATTCGGCGTTCAGCCTCCCACCCGAACGGCGGGCCGTCGGCATGGTCTTCCAGAACTACGCATTGTGGCCTCATCTCCCCGCTCTCGAGATCGTCGCCTATCCACTCCGTCGAGGGGGCATGGGGAGGTTGGAGGCTCGTCGGGAAGCGGCGAGGCTCCTCGATCTCGTGGGTGTGGCGGATCTGGCCCATCGCAAGCCCGCGGAGATGTCGGGCGGCCAGCAGCAGCGGATCGGACTCGCCCGGGCATTGGCCCGCCGGCCCCAGCTCTATCTGTTCGATGAGCCGACTGCCCATCTCGACAGCGCGCTGCGGGCCGCGTTGCAGCAGGAGCTGGTGGAGCGGAGGCGGGCCTCCGGCGCGGCAGCCCTCTATGCGACGCACGATGCCGCGGAAGCGCTGGCGGTGGCCGACCGGGTCCTGCTGCTGCGGGACGGACGGGTGATCCAGTTGGGCACCCCCAATGAGATCTACGAACGCCCGGCCGACCTGTGGTCGGCCCGTCTCACCGGTCCCGCCTGGTCGGTTCCGGGTGTGGTGGCAGACGGATTCCTCGAAGTCCTCGGCGTCACCATGCCCGTCGATGAGGGTGTCCCCGGCGGGTCCGTCGACGTGGTGATTCGCCCCGATTGGATCGTCCCCGGAGTAGGGGTATCGGCGACGGTGACGGGCGCCTGGTACCGGGGATCGCACACCGACTATCGGCTCGAGACGGGCGACGGGCCGGTCGAGATGCGCCGGGTCGGCCCGGTGGAGTGGCGCATCGGTGAGCGGGTCGAGGTTCGCGTCGAGCGTGCCTGGCCGGTCCCCTCGTCAACCTAGGGTGATCGCCGGACCCGGATGGGCCAGCCGGTGGTTGGTGATGTCGAGGTGGTGGGCGGTGTAGCGCCGGAGGTTGTCGAGTCGGCGGCGGTCGATGCGGTCGCACACCCAATCCCAATGGAGCGCTACCCACTCGCCGGGCTGCAGCGCTTCCACGAATCCGTAGCCGTCGATGGCGGCAACGGCGGTTTCTTCCCGCTCGGGACCCAGCGAGAGGCTCTTCCCGTCCCAGACCAGGGGGCGGCTTCGGACCACGACCCGATCTGCGGTGGCGGTCACCACCTTTCCCCACCGGATGCGGCACCGGTCGAGGATCTGGAGCGGGGTGTCGCCCCGGTCGTCGCCCAGGAGCCCGACCCACGGGTAGACCCCGAAGACGTGGAAGGAGTGGTGAGGGAGGACCCGCTCCGGGATGGCTTCTGCGAGGAAGTCCCATGATCGGCCGGCCCGGGGCCGGAACCGTTCCCGGAGGGAGTTGCCGAGGGCGGCGACGTCGAGACCGGCCAGGAGATCGTTGCCGATCCAATACGCCTCGACCACCCTCTCGTCGAGCGGATCGCCGATCCCGGTCTCCATCGCAATGAGTTCGAGGTAGGGCCAGGCCCCGTTGAAACCGCGGGCGAGGTCGGCGATGCCGGGATCCACGACGCCGGAGGCCCCGTACTCCAGAAGGGCCCTGCTGTCGGCGGGACCGCAATAGCCGCGCTCGTTGGGTGGGTAGGCATACCGGGCGAACATCAGCGGTCCTTGCACCTCTTCTTTCTACCTCATGGGGCGAAGGACCCTGCGAAGCGGAGTGGACGTCGTGGGATGAACGCGAGGCCGAGGGTCGAGGTCGACGTGGGCGATCATGCTTCGTGATGGAGGTCATCCATGCCCGGTGGGCGGCGGACGTCCGCAGCTTGCGCCACCTCGCCGGGCGAGGGCGCTATCCCGCCGGCAACGGCGACTCGACCCGGAGGGCCGGGTCGTTGGGGTGCCCGATGATCAGGGCGTCGTAGACGGTGGCCGGCACACCGGGATGGACGTCGGCCGAGGGGATCCCAAATGAGAGCATGGCGGTGGGGAGATCGGTCTCCCGCTCGGTGTGGAGTTCGACGAGCCATCCACCTTCGGCGGCGACCGCGATCTCATAGCGCGTGAACAGGGCCGCTTCTTCGGGGAGGTAACCCAGGGAGGCCAGGGCCTCGGGATCGCCGGCGAGATCGACGGCAAACACGTCGATGTCGCGGATCACCCCGGGCTCCGCCCCCGAGGTCGGGAGGCGGTGGAACCTGGTGATTTCCCAGAAGAGAGGGTGGCCGGGACAGGAAGCAAGCGCGCTCAGCGCCGCCGGGTCGCGCAGCGGGGTCTCGATGTAGCCGGTTCGGCCTCCGATCCACACCGTGGTCCCGGTTGCCACGACCGACGATGTGGTGGGTTCCGAGCCGGGGGCGACCGACTCGATCCGGCACTCGGTCCTGTCGGGGGCGACGAAGATGCCCTGGATGTGCACCGCGAACGATCCCTCGGCGGCCTCCAACCCGTAGCGGTACTCGAACGTGAACGAATTCAGGACTGCGGTCGGCGGATCGGCCAGGTCGAGAAGACCGGGATCACGGCCGGCCAGGGACCCGGCGACGGCGGCGGTGAGCCTGGCGCCGACCAGGTCGTCGAGATCGTCGATCGCCTCCGGGGCACCTTCGCCCGACGCCCACACCCAGGCCACGATTCGGTCGGCCCGGATCGCAACCGCCGATCCGGGAACGGAGCGGTCGTCGCCGTTGGCGATGCGAAACGTGGTGACGTAGTCCACCCTGACCGCCTCGTCTCCGAGCGACTCGATCGGAGAGGACGTGAACTCGCTGAGGCCGATGGATCCTGGGGCGGTGTCCTCGCTGCTCCGGGCGAGGTCATCCACCCAGTCGGCGATGTATCCGCCGGCACCCTCGACGGTGGCGAACTCGACCGCCTCGGTGGCGATCGAGAGACGGTCGACGCCGCCGTAGGCGGTGGTCAGGTCGGCCAGGAACCCGAAGCGGACGATGTCGTCGGCTTCATCCTCCGGGTCCAGGGCGTGGGCGAGGTCGGCGCCGGCGGGTCGATAGCCGCTCTCGATCTCGTCGAAAGGAAGGTCGGCATAGGGCTCCGGAAGCTCGCCGGGGAAGAGCACGATGGCCGCCAGCAGCGACGCCCGAGGAACCGGCAGCCCGGGAGCCGACGCCGGGGTCGGCTGCGTCGTGGCAACGGTGGTGGCCGGGGCGGGGGTCGAGCCGGTGGGGGCCGTGCCGCCCCCGGAGCACGCCGCCGTCAGGACCAGCAACGCGAGACCGATGGTCCATCTCACGACAACTCCTTGAGATAGGTCACCGAGCGCTTGGTGACATCGAATCCGAGCCGGCGGTACAGCGCCGGGGCATCCCACCCGTTCTCCTCGTCGACCCCGAGCCGGGCCTTGCCCAGTCCGGCATCCGCTCCGGCACGAAGGCTCCGGGCCACGAGCGCCGAGGCGAGGCCGCGGCGCCGCCACGAAGGTACGACGGCGACCCGGTCGATCCAGAGACAATCGGGATCCTCCTCGACGTCGACCGATGCCAGCGACATGGCCACGACCTCGTCGGCGACGACCGCCAGGAAGGACAGGCCACGACGCATCGTGTCCTCGTCGAGGACCATCGACGCCCAGGTGTCGGGGTCCATGGGAAGGCTGCCCCAGTGGTCGGCGAAGGCGGCGTTCGAGGCGATCCGGGCCGCCTCATCGAGGGAGGGCTCCCAGGTGGTGGTCGTTGGTCCCTCGGGGACCGGAAGGTCGGGGATGTCGCCCGTCAGGGGGCGCTCCATCTCGACGAAGGTGCGGGCGTTTCGAAACCCTGCCTCCTCGATGACGCGGCGGCGTCGGCTGCGATGCTCCTCGGCGCTGATCCGGATCACCCGGGATCCCCCGGCGCCTTCGAGTTGGCGGCAGGCCCGCTGCTCCGCCCACCGAAGCAGGAAGGGGTCGAGGTCGAGGTGTTCGGGATGGGCGTCGAGCCAGAGGATGGCCCGGGCGCCGGAGGGAGTGACCTGAACCCACGAACCCGTCGCCGCGAGCACGCGGCCGCCGCGGTCGAGGGCGAGCAGGGTGTCGTCCTCGAGTCGGTGCTGGCCCAGCCACCAGCCCCAGAAATCGGGGCCGCCCACGAACTCGAGGCCCTCCGCCTCGTCGATGGCGGCGGCGAGGTCGGCAAGGCCTGGGGCGTCGCCGGTGGCGGCCGGCCTCCAGGCCACGCCGGGAAGAGAAGGCGGAGAGAGCGCCGGGATGCTGGTCATGGGCGGTCGGTAGGGTACCCGCGGTGAGCCGCGGCATCAGCCGCGGCCGGCGGCGGGAACGCCCGTCGGTCGGGACTACGGCTGAGACCAGCGGCGGAGCCGCAAGGAGTTGGTGACCACCGACACGCTGGACAGTGCCATGGCGGCGGCGGCGATCATGGGGTTGAGGATCCCGGCGGCCGCCAAGGGGATGGCGGCCGTGTTGTAGGCGAAGGCCCAGAAGAGGTTCTGGCGGATCGTGCGGAAGGTCGCCGAGGCGAGCCCCAAGGCGGTGTCGGCGAGGGTGGGGTCTCCCGACATGAGCACGATGTCCCCGGCCTCGATGGCCACATCGGTCCCCGAGCCGACGGCCATCCCGAGATCAGCCTGAGTGAGCGCCGGGGCGTCGTTGACGCCGTCGCCGACGAATGCCACCACAGCGCCCTTCTCCTGGAGTGCGGCGACCTCCGCCGCCTTCTCTCCGGGCAGCACCTCGGCGAGGATCCGATCGATGCCGACCCGGGCGGCAATGGCCTCGGCAGTCCTGCGGTTGTCCCCCGTGATCATGGCGACGTCGATGTGGCGCGCTCGCAGTGAATCGACGGTGGCGGCCGAGGTGTCGCGGAGAGTGTCGGCGACGGCGAGTGCCGCCCGCACTTCCCCCTCCCAGCCGGCGAGGAAAGCGGTCTGGCCGGCGGATTCCATCTCGGCGAGCGCGGTCCGGTAGTGATCGGGGACCAGGAGGCCGGTGTCTGCCATCAGCTTCTCCCGGCCCACCGTCACCTGCACGCCGTCGACGGTTCCCCGCACGCCGAGACCGGGGAGGGCCTCGAAGCCGGTGACCGTGCCCAGTTCGATGTCACGCTCCTCGGCGCCGAGGGCGACGGCCTTGCCGACGGGGTGCTCGCTCGCCGCCTCCAGGGATCCGGCCAGAAACAGGGCCCGCTCGACGTCATCGGCCTCGACGGCGGTCAACGTCATGGCTCCCCTGGTGAGGGTTCCCGTCTTGTCGAAGACCACAATGTCGATCGCCCGGGTTCGCTCGAAGATGTCGGCGTTCTTGAAGAGAACGCCGAGTTCTGCGCCGCGTCCACCGCCCACCATGATCGCCGTGGGGGTGGCCAAACCGAGGGCGCAGGGGCAGGCAATGATGAGCACGGCGACGGCCGCCTGCATCGCCTCGGAGATCTCGCCGGTGGCGGTGAGCCACACCGCCACGGTGCCGGCCGCGATCACCAGCACGGCCGGCACGAAGATGCCCGAGATCCTATCGGCGAGCCGCTGAATCGGGGCCTTGGTGGCCTGGGCCTCCTCGACCAGCCGGATGATCTGGGAGAGGGCGGTGTCGGCCCCGACCCGGGTGGCGACGATGACGACCAGGCCCTGTTGGTTGAGGGTGGCGCCGAAGACCTCGTCCCCGGGCCCCTTGCCGACCGGGATCGACTCTCCGGTCAGCATGCTCTCGTCGAAGGAAGAACCGCCCTCGACGATCCTTCCGTCGGTGGGGATCTTCTCGCCCGGCTTCACGACCATGAGATCGCCGGGGACGACGTCGGCGATCGGCACGGTGATCTCTACCCCGTCCCTGCGGATCCGGGCCTCCTTGGCGCCGAGTTCGAGCAAGCGGGCGATGGCTCGTGATGCGCGGCCCTTGGATCGGGCCTCGAAGTATCGACCCAGGAGGATGAAGGTGATGATCCACCCGGCGGTCTCGAAGAACACCGGCTGGTCGGCGAAGAAGGCCCACACCGAATAGCCGTAGGCCGCCAAGGTTCCCATCGACACCAGCGTGTCCATGTTGGCGCCGAAGGAGCGGAGACGGATCGCCGCCACACGGTGGAACTGCCATCCGAACACGAACTCGACGGGCGTGATCAACGTCCAGACCACCGCCGTCGCCCAGCGCTCGTCGGGACCGAACATGGTGAGGAGGAAGGCGGGGATGGTGAACGCTGCCGCCAGCAGCACATTGCGGAGCTGGTATCGGGTCTCGGCGCCATACCGCTCGACCACGCTCTCCCGCTCTTCGCCGGCGGCGACCGGCGACACCCGGTAGCCGAGCCGGGCCACGGCGTCCTCCAACCTGGAGATCTCGGTCCCGGGGGCGACCTCGACCCGCGCCTCCTGCCCCGCGAAGTTGACGACTGCCGAAGCGACCCCCTCCTGCTTGGAGAGGACGCGTTCGATGCGGAGCGCACATGAGGCGCAGGTCATGCCTTCGACGTCGAGCGTGATGTGGTCGGTGGTCATGGGCGGCGCTACCCCTGGGCGGGTACTTCGTATCCCTGCGATTCGATGGCGGCCACGATCTGATCGAGGGTGGCCGGGTCGTCGAACGTCACGTCCACGGTGGCCCGATCCACGGTGACCTCCGCCTTGGCGACGCCCTCGACGGCGCCGACGGCGCCCTCGATCGACATCTTGCAGTGGTTGCAGTGGATCTCGGGTACGGACAGGGTCAGATCGGTCATGGCATGACTCCTTGGTCGGACGGGCCGGTCACGGCCGGGGTGTAGCGCAGGGTCTCCATCAGTTCGTCGACGATCTCGCCGGTGCGGCCCTCTTCGACGGCGTGCATCACGCAGGTCTCCACGTGGTTCTCGAGGAGGACGCGGTTGACCTTCTCGAGGGAACCTTGGAGGGCGGAGACCTGCTTCATGATGTCGGGGCAGTCCCGCTCATCGTCGACCATGGCGATGACGGCGTCGAGGTGCCCCCGGACCGTCTTGAGGCGGTTGAGCGCAGAGCGTTTGTGTTCGGGCTGCACGGGGTTCCTCCTCCCTACCCCATGGGGGGTGGGGTAGAGAGAGGTTACCCCACCCGGGGTGGGGTGTCAAGGGGGGACGGAGTAGCGTGAGCGGCGGTGTACGTCGATTGCCATACCCATGTGCTGCCCCCGGAACGGCTGGTGAGCCTGGTGCGGTGGATCCATCGCTCTTTCCCCGGTCACGGCGTGCCGGTCGACATCGGGCCCGATGAGGTGGTGGCCGACCTGCGGCGCAACGGGGCGGTCCGGTGGGCCAACCTCCTCTTTCCCATCAGACCGGGGGAGGCCACCAGCCTCCACGCCTGGGGCAGGGAGCTCTCCGAGCGCTACCCCGAGATCACCCCCTTCGGTGGGGTGCATCCCGAGGATCCGGATCCGGCGGCCGTGGTCGCCGAGGCCGTCGAGGCCTACGGGATGGCGGGGCTGAAGTTCCACCCGATGGTGCAGCGATTCGTTCCCTGGGACGAGCGGCTCCGCCCCGCTCTCGACTACGCCGAGAACCATCGGCTCCCGGTCTACATCCACACCGGGTACGACGACTGGTACGGCTACCGATTGTCCCGAACCGACCTGGAGTCGATGCTCGCCGCCCGTTCGGCAATGCCGGTGGTGCTGCCGCACGTTGGATTCCCCGACCTCGAGTGGGGTTTCGGCTTGGCCGATCGTTTCCCCCAGGTGTGGCTCGACCTGACCAATGTGGCGGGCAGCCTCCTCCATTTCCACGAAGACGCCGCGTCCCGGGAGGCCGGGGCCGAGCTCGTCAGGTCGGCGCTCATCCGGCTGGAGGGCAGGGTGATGGTCGGCACCGATCATCCGGCCGGGACCGGCACGATCGAGGAGATCTTCGATCAATTGGCGACGCTCGAGGTTCCGGAATCAGCCCGGGAAGCTCTCCTGGTGACGACGGCGGCCCGCTTCCTCGACCGGTACGGACGTCCCCGACCCTGAACCAGCGACCGGGCCCCGCCTAACCTCGCCACATGGAGATCCAACCCGATGTGATCGCCGCCGTCGGTGGTACCCCGCTGGTGAGACTGGGCCGGCTCCATCCCCCCGGCAACCTGGTGGCCAAACTCGAATTCGTGAACCCCGGGGGCTCGATAAAGGATCGGATCGCCATGGGGATGATCGAGCGGGCCGAGCAGGAGGGGCTGCTCCAACCCGGAGGGACCATCGTGGAACCGACCAGCGGCAACACCGGCGTCGGTCTGGCGATGGTGGCGGCTTTGAAGGGCTACCGGTTGGTGGCCGTGATGGCCGACAAGCAGAGCAAGGAGAAGCAGGACCTGCTGCGGGCCTTCGGTGCCGAGGTGGTGGTGTGCCCGACCGACGTCGCACCGGACGATCCCCGGTCCTATTACTCGGTCGCGGCCGACCTCGGATCCCGGCCCGGCGCCTTTCGGCCGGACCAGTACTCCAATCCGGCCAACCCCGAGGCCCATCGGGCGAGCACCGGGCCGGAGATCTGGCGTCAGACCGACGGCCAGATCGGGGTGCTGGTCGCCGGAGTCGGCACCGGGGGGACCATCACCGGCACGGCGATGTCTCTCAAGGAGAGGAATCCGGAGGTGTGGATCGTCGGCGTGGATCCGATCGGGTCGATCTTCACCGCTCCGTCCGACGCGGAGGTTCACCCTTATCTCACGGAGGGGGTCGGCGAGGACTTCTGGCCGGAGACGTTCGATCCCGACGTGGTCGACGAATACGAGAGGGTGACGGATGCCGAGGCCTTCGCCATGACCCGGCGGGTCGTGCGTGAGGAGGGGATGCTGGTCGGGGGATCGGGAGGGATGGCGGTCGAGGGGGCACTGCGGGTCGCCCGGCGCCGGCCCGACGAGTTGGTCGTGGTGATCGTCCCCGATTCCGGCCGCAACTACCTCTCCAAGGTCTTCGACGACGACTGGATGCACTCGCACGGCTTCGAGGAGGCGTGATGCGATTCGAGACGAAGGCGATCCACGCGGGGCAGGATCCCGACCCGGCCACCGGTTCGGTGGTGGTGCCCATCTACGCCACCAGCACCTACGCCCAGCAGGCCCCCGGCGAGCACTCGGGCTACGAGTACTCCCGCACCGACAACCCGACCCGGACGGCACTGCAGGAGGCACTGGCCGCGCTGGAGGGCGTCCCCGACGGCGGGGGGTGTGTCGCGACCGCTTCCGGCATGGCGGCCACCGCCCTGGTGGGCTATCTCCTGCGACCGGGCGATCACCTGGTGATGCCCGACGACGCCTACGGAGGGACGTTCCGGTTCGTCGCCCGAGTGCTCGGGGAGCAGGGGATCGGGTGGACGGCCGCGGATCTCACCGACCCGGCGGCACTGGAGGCGGCGATTCGGCCGAATACCCGGCTGGTGTGGGTGGAGACCCCGACGAATCCGTTGTTGCGCATCGTGGATCTCGACGCCGTCACCGCCCGGGCGCACGCCGCCGGTGCCCTCGTCTGTGTCGACAACACCTTCGCCACGCCCTTCTTGCAGCGGCCCCTGGAGCGGGGCGCCGACCTGGTGCTCCACTCGACCACCAAGTACCTCGGCGGACACTCCGACACGGTGGGGGGAGCCCTCGTCACGGGGGACCCCGAGATGCACGAGCGGCTCCGCTTCCTCCAGAACGCCGCCGGTCCGGTGCCGGGCCCCTTCGACGCCTACCTGGTGCTGCGAGGGCTCAAGACGCTCGGCGTCAGGATGGAGCGGCATTGCGCCAACGCGGCGGCCGTCGCCGAATTCCTCGCCGGTGACCCCCGGGTGGCGGAGGTCCTCTATCCGGGTCTCCCCGGTCACCCCCGTCACGACATCGCCGCCGTCCAGATGGACGGATTCGGGGGAATGGTCTCATTCCGGCCGGCCGGGGGCCGGGACGCGGCGGACCGGGTCGCCGTCGAGACCGAGCTGTTCTTCCTGGCGGAGAGTCTCGGGGGGGTGGAGTCGCTGATCGAGGTGCCGGCGGCGATGACCCATCTCTCGGTTGCCGGCACCGACCTCGAGGTGCCCGATGATCTCGTTCGCCTTTCGGTGGGCATCGAGCACGTCGACGATCTGGTCGAAGACCTGGATCGGGCGCTGGGTTGAGTCAGGGCCGGGGCATCTCGAAGCGATCGCGGGTGGTGGTGTAGCCGTCGCCGGCCATGCGTCCCACCGCCCGTAGTGCTTCGTGATCGACGCGAGTCCCGTCGAGGACCTCGGGCCGAATGTGAAATCGAAGCACCTCACCGAACACGACCGCCGCACCGGGGGGGCTTCCCACCTCGATGATCTGCGTCACCCGGCACTCCAGATTCGCTTTTGCCTCAGCCACCATGGGGGCTCCGACGATGTCGCCCGGGACGGCGGTGAGCCCGGCCAGGGCGAACTCATCGACTTCGGGTGGGTACTCCCCGCTGGTGAGGTTCATGGCCTCGGCCAGTTCCTCGGTGACGATGTTCACGGTGAACTCCGACGTTTCCCTGGCGTTGGCGAGGCTGTCCTTGACCCGAACGGTGAGACCGGGAGCGTAGAGCACCGTGGGGGGCGTTCCGGCGACGATGTTGAAGAACGAGTAGGGGGCGAGATTGGCGACGCCGGCCCGGGAGATCGTCCCGATCCACCCGATGGGACGGGGCACGACCAAACCGACCAGCAGCTTGTAGCGGTCGGCTCCGTCGAGGGCATCGGCCGCGAACACGGTCTTGTCGGCCATCGGGGATCAGTCTCGCATGTCGACGGGCGCCGTCACCGTTGGAGGAGCCAGGCGACCCGGCGGTGGCTCGTCACGTAGTGGAGCACGATTGCCGCCCCCAAGACGACGCCGGCGAGGGGCGACCAGAGGAATCCGGTCACGACCGCCGCCCCGATCAGCAGGTCGAGTTCGATGAGCAGCCTCACGAGACCGGGAACCGGGATCGGGGCGTTGCCGCTCCGACTGGGGTCGCCCGGGACGTTGAAGGTCCCCCAGATCATCGAGGCCGCCACGGCCAACACCACCGCCAGGAGGATGCCGGCCGCATCACCCCCGCCGAGTGCATGTCCCCCGGCCGCATAGGCGGCAATCGCCGCCACCTCGAGCACCGCCCGCAGCACGAGGTTGGCCTGACTCACGAGCCCTCCCCAAGCTTCTCGGGGATCAGCCCTTGGAGGTGGGCCCCCACCTCCACCGGTCCCAACAGCGAGGTGATGAAGGGGTTCCACTCGGGGCGGGAAGCGGCGTCTCCCAGATTCCTCGAGACCGCATCGAGTGGTGGGGCGATGTCGATGGACGGGGGCGGCGCCCGCATGGTGCTCCTCGCTCCGGCGGGGCACCCTGCCGCAGGTCCCGGGGACTGTCAAGCACGCCTCTCGCCTTGTGGGTGCGACGACGGTACGGTGCCGCCATGACCCGATTCTTCACGCCGCACCTCTTCCGGTTCCTGCGGGAGCTCAAGGAGCACAACGATCGAGAGTGGTTCAAGGCGAATCAGGACCGCTTCGAAGAGCACGTCCGGGGACCGGCACTCGACTTCATCAGTGATTTCTCGGAGCGGCTGTATGCGGTCTCGGAGCACTTCACGGCCGATGCTCGAAAGGTGGGAGGATCGCTCTTCAGGATCCAGCGGGACACCCGCTTCTCGAAGGACAAGACTCCCTACAAGACCCACGTGGGGATTCACTTTCGACACGTGGCCACCAGGGACGACGTGCATGCCCCCGGCTTCTATCTCCATCTCGAGCCGGGCGCTTCCTTCGCCGCCCTGGGTCTGTGGCACCCGGCGACTGCCGACGCCAACGCCATCCGTCGCGCCATCGTGGAGGACCCGGCCGGGTGGAAGAAGGCCGCCTACGGGAAGCGGTTCGCCGATCTCTACGGGGAACTGGAGGGTGAATCGTTGAAGAGGCCGCCGCGAGGGTTCGATCCGGACCAACCGTCCATCGAAGACCTCAAGCGAAAGGATTTCATCGCCTCGGCCCGTTTGCGCCAATCCGACATCACCTCGGCCTCGTTCCTCCGCATCTATGGGGACACGGTCAAGGCGGGCGTGCCCTTCATGCGGTTCCTCACAGAGGCGGTCGGACTCCGGTTCTAGGCCGGAAGAAGCGGGTGAGCCGGTCCCGGCCGACGGCGATGGCCACGGCGATCATGAGCGTGCCGACGGCGGCCAGCGCCACCGGGACCCCCAGGGTGTCGCCAAAGTAGCGGACCACCCCCCAGATCACGTAGACGAAGGTGGCGGCCGCCCCCATCACCGCCATCGGGACGATCTCCAGGGGAACGCTGGCCACCATGCAGGCGATCGACATCACGAGCGCCGGAGCCAGCACCCAGCCGTACTCCTCGATGGCCACCACGGGAGCCACCAATGCCAGCGTGATCCCGAGCGCCATGGCCAGCCAATCGGGTTCGACGAGCCTGCGACGTCCCAGGGCCGCCCACAGCAACCCGAGCACCACGAGTCCCAGTGTGTGCCAGGGCAATCGCACGGTGCCGGGGATGCTGTTCAGGCCGCCGACGATGGTGGTGATGGCCCCGCCGAAGAGGGCAAATTGCTGCAGCCCGGTGCGGTACCACCACCACAGGAGGAGCGCCACCGCGGTGACCGAGGCACCCACGACGAGCACCCCGTATTCATCGGAGAGATCGATCTTGTCGGCCCACAGCACGCCGATCGAGGCGGCCAGGAACCCGATCGAGAGGAACCACAGCGCACTCCTCATCCGCCGAAACGCCGGCTCCTCGGAGTGGCGCAGCAGCCACCCCCCAACGATGAGCAGCGCCGAGGCCAGACCGAGAAGGCCGATCCGGGTCCAACCCGCCATGTCCTCCCAGAATTCGCCGAAGCCCACCGCCGCCCCGGCGGCGGCCAGCGCTGCCCCGGCATAACCGATGACCTCGGCGACCACCGGGATGCTCCCCGAGGGTGGCTCGGCGCGGGTGGTCGATTCGAACGTGCGAATCGCGGCGGCCTGGTCGGCGCCCATGAGCCCGGCGGAAACCCACCGGTCGAGTTCCGGCAGCGGGGGGGCTGCGGCGACGGGGTGCCGGGGTGGTGATGCCGATCTGCGGCGAGCCTCCCATATGCCCCATACCGCGATCCCGATGACCAGGAGGAGGATGATGCCCATGCCGGCCTCCTTGAAGGGGCAGGCACCCGCGGTGCCGGCCCACGGGTTCTCGATCCAGCGTACTCCTCGATGCCGTCAGCCCCGCATCACCACGGCGTGGGTGGTCCCTCCAAGGCGTCGTCCATGACGCCATGGTGGCAGGTCTAGCCGGGGCCGAATCGGTAGGGAAGCTCGAGTCGGTTGGCCGCCATCAGGGCCTCGTCGGCGAGGAGCGCGGAGGTGAGTCCGTCGGCGGAGACCCGGCCGCGGTTGAGCACCACCGATCGCTCGCAGAGCCGGAGGGCGAACGGGAGATCGTGGGAGACCAGGAGCATCGTGTGCTCGAGAGCCTCGAGGACCTCGGCGAGCTCTCGGCGTCCGGCCGGGTCGAGATTGGCGGTCGGCTCGTCGAGGACCAGGATCTCGGGACGCATCGCCAGCACGGTGGCGATGGCCACGAGCCGCCTCTCCCCCAGACTGAGATGATGAGGCGCCCGGTCGCGCCGGTCTGCCATGCCCACGGCGGCCAGGGCTTCGTCGACCCGTTCGTCGAGTTCCGCGCCGACGAGACCCTGGTTGGCCGGCCCGAAGGCGACGTCCTCGCGAACGGTGGGCATGAACAATTGGTCGTCGGGGTCCTGGAACACGATGCCGACCCGGCGGCGGATCTCGAGGAGGTGGTCTCGCTCGACCGCGAGTCCGGCGATGCGGACCTCACCGGTGGACGGTTGGAGGATGCCGTTGAGATGGAGCACCAGCGTGGTCTTGCCGGCACCGTTGGGTCCGAGCAGCGCCACCCGTTCTCCCGGGTGGACGTGCAGGTCAACCCCGTCGAGGGCTCGGCTTCCATCCGGATAGGAGTAGGAGAGGCCGCGGATCTCGACGGTGGGCACACTCATGTGATCACCCACGCGATGGTGGCCACCCCCGCAGCGGCGAGCGGGACGGTGGCGGCGAGCGCCCATTGGCCCGCTCCGCCGCGAGCTCGCCCCAAGTCGGGCATCGATCCGTCGTAGCCCCGGGACAGCATGGCGAGGTAGACCCGCTCGCCTCGCTCATAGGAGCGGATGAACAAGGTGCCGGCGGCAGCCGCCAGCGGCCGCGTCTGGCCCAGGCGCCGCGGCCGGTATCCCCGCGATCGCAGAGCGATGCGCATCCGATTCAGCTCTCCGATCACCACATCGAGATAGCGGACCATGAAGCCCATGATCGAGGTGATCGCTCGGGGAAAGCGGAGTCGATGGAAGCCCTTGAGGAGGTCGGGGACCTGGGTGGTGCCGGCGAGGACGATCGAGGCACCGATCCCCAGGGTGGCTTTGGCGATGATGTTCCAAGCGCCCCACAGTCCCTCCCGGGAGAGCGCGAGGCCGAGCACGTCGATCCGCTCGCCACGACCGATGAAGGGGAGGGCGACGGCGAAGAGCAGAAAGGGGATCTCGATGGCCATCCTCCGCAGGACGAAGCCGGCCGGGAGGCGGGCAACGGCCATCAGTCCGACCAAGACGGCTGCATGCGCGGCAAAGGCCCAGAGGGCTGCCCGCGGGGTGGCGACGACCGCCGCCACGAAGCTCAGCGCCGCCGTCAGCTTCACCTCCGGCGCCAGCCGGTGGAGCGGTCCGGCCCCGTGGTGGTAGAGAGCGTGGACGTGACCGCCGCTCAACCTGGGCTCCGCTTCGCCCGCCGGGTGAGCCAGAGCAGGCCGACCGTGATCACCAGCGTGATCCCCACGCCGATGATGCCGGCGAGGGCGGTTCCCCAGCCGTCGCCCCCGCCGCCGACCTCATAGTCCGCGAGGGGTGCGCCCTGCAGGGCATGTTCGTCGGCCTGGTCGGCGAAGTCTTCATCGATCGAGACCCGTTCCAGGCCGTCGGGCTGGTCGGAAGCCATCAGGCTCAAACCACCGGCGACCACCAGAGTGATCGCAAGACCGGCGCCGAGGAAGGCGAGCGTCCTCCTATCCATGGGCTTCCGCCGGGCTCGGGGCGCCGTGGACCAGATCCGGCCTGGCGCGTAGGACCGCACCGACGACGAAGGCGGTGATGACCCCTTCGCCGACGGCGATCAGCGCGTGCACACCGACCATGGCGGCGGTGACGGCGGCCGGATCGGCGCTTCCCTCGCCTCCGACGGCGTACTGCAGACTGAAAGCCAGGGCGGCCACCATGACGGATGTTCCGGCGGCGATCCCTGCGGCCGCGGAGAGAGCGGCCGTGGTTCGAGGAAGCACCGTGCGGAGCATCACGAACCCCCCGTACCCGAGCAGGGTTGCGGCGATCGCCATGTTGAAGACGTTGAGGCCGATCGCCGACAAGCCGCCGTCGGCGAAGAAGACGCCTTGCACGATGAGCACCACCGTCATGACGATCGAGCCGATCCACGGACCGACCAGGACGGCGGCGAGAACGGCGCCGATGAGATGCCCGGAAGTGCCGGCCGCCACGGGGAAGTTGATCATCTGCGCGGCGAACACGAAGGCGGCGGTGAGCCCTGCCAGAGGGATGCGCCGGTCGTCGAGCAGTCCGGCGGCCCGACGCAGGTTGTACCAGAGGCCGCCGGCGGCGGCGGCCCCGAAACCGGCCGAGGTGGGGAGGTTGATGAACCCGTCGGGGATGTGCATTGCTCTTATTGCGAATTATATGCAATAAGAGGGAGATCAGTCGTATGAGGCGACCCGTTCCACGGCGACGACGATGGTCACCCGGGTCTCCCCGCGGCGCCGATACGGGTAGGTGTCCACTCCGAGGTACTTCGCCGCCAAGGCATCGATCACCTCGTCGCCGTCCTCGGTGCGCATCTCGATCACCCGTCCTCGGATCGAGACATTGGTGTAGGGGGCATCGGTGGGACTGATCGAGATGCCGACCCGGGGATCGCGGCGGAGGTTGTGCCACTTGCGGCGGCCCTCGGCGGTGTTGAGGATGACCCGATCTCCGTCGCGCATGATCCACATCACGGTGTTCTGGGGGTGTCCGTCGGGATCGAGTGTGGCCACGTGGGCGAAGTTCGGTTCGTCGATGATCGCCGCAACCCGGTCGGTGAGCGCCATGGGAGTGACTCCTCTCGGTGGCCGTCCTGCTTGATTCGACCACGGGACATGCCGATATGGGGGTATGGCCCTCACCCCCGCCCTTTCCGAGGTCTTCGCCGCCCATACGATGCTGCAACTCGACCCGGTCCTCGGCGACCTGGGCTACACCCGGATAGGGGAGGGGCCGTGGCACCGGGTGGTCTACTTCGGCCGGGGCCGGTATGTCTTGGTCGAGATGCGTCGCGGGGGCGGCGGCAGGATGGTAGTGGTCCGGCTCGGAATGGGTCTGCCCGCCGGGCTGGCCCGAGCCGCCACCGGCGTCACGCTGGGACGGATCGGGGGGCGGGACGCCTATCCGGTCACCGGGATCGGCGGGGTGGCGGCCACTCTCGACGAGGTGCTCGGCGATCTCGACCGTCACGCCGGCGAGTTCCTGCACGGCGGCGGCCTCCCGACCGCGGCTTCACCTCTCGGCTCCTAGGACGGCGAGGCCCCCATACACTGGCGGCAGTCGATCGGGGATTCTTCCATGGACACGGGTCTGGACGGTGCTCGGGTGCTGGTCACCGGCGGTGCCGGGGGGATCGGCACGGCCGTGTGCCGGGCCTTCGCCGCCGAGGGGGCCGTCGTTGCCGTGCACTACCGGACCGCGGCCGGGGCGGCCCGCGAGTTGGCCTCCGAACTGGGCGGGGTGGCGATTCGGGCCGATCTGCGTGCGGAGGAAGAGGCCGATGCGCTGGTTCCCCGCGTGGTCGAGGAACTCGGCGGCCTCGATCACTGCATCGCCAATGCAGGGGCTTACCCGGGCGATTCGACCGCCGTCTGGGACATGTCGCTGGAGCGGTGGGAGGCGACCGTTGCCGCCAACCTGACCACCACCTTTCTGACGGCCCGGGCCTTCCTGCGCCACGCAACGAGCACCCGGCGCGGTTCGCTGGTGCTCGTTGCGTCCACGGCGGGTCTCTTCGGCGAGGCGGGTCATGGCGACTACGCCGCAGCCAAGGGTGCCGTCTCGAGCGGGTTGCTGCTGACCCTCAAGAACGAGGCCTCTCGGCTGGGGGTGCGGGTCAACGCCGTCGCTCCGGGTTGGACGGCCACGCCGCAACGGGTGGCCCGGGGGATCCCGCCGGAGCAGGTCGCCCGGGCGACCGCCACGATGGCCCTCAAGCGGCTCGCCGATCCCGACGACATCGCCCGCGCCGTGGTGATCCTGGCGTCGGAGGCGATCTCGGGCCACGTGACCGGCGAGGTGATCACCGTCGCCGGGGGCATGGAGGGCCGGCTGATCGACGGCTAGGGTGCCGCCATGGACATCAGCATCGAATACTGCGCCACTTGAGGCTATCGGGACCGTGCCGTGCGCATGGTCGATCAGTTGCTCGAGGAGTTCGAGCACGACATCAGATCGCTCGCGTTGATCCCCTCGACCGGTGGGGTCTTCGAGGTCATCGTCGACGGTGATCTCGTCTACTCCAAGAAGGAGACGGGCGAACACGCCGAGTACGAGCAGGTGGCTCGGCCGATCCGCGACCGCTGAGCCGCTGCGGTCAGGCTTGCCAGGCCGCCGCTCCTTCGAACCGAATCGTCTCGCCGCCGACGACGGTGGCGACGGCGCGCGCCGTGCGCAGGTCCGCCGGTGAGGCCGTCACGGGGTCGCGGTCGAGCACGGTGAAGTCGGCACGAGACTCGAAGTCGGCGGTGGTGCCGATGGATCTCGCCGCCCAATCGGTGAACAGGGCCAGGGCCTGATCGCCGTCGAGACCCTGCTCGGGGACGATGCCGCAGCGATCGCGGGCCGCGGCGATCCCGGCGAGCGGATTCGGCGGCTCCACCGGACAGTCGGATCCGCCGGCGAGGGGTGCCCCGGCCCGGTGCAGGCTCCGGAAGGGATAGGTGTGTCGGAGGCGATCGGGCCCGACTCGTGACTCCAGCCAGGAGGTCTCCGACGCCAGGAAGGCCGGTTGGACGGAGGCGGTCACTCCCAGGCGCCCAAAACGCTCGATGTCGGGCTCGCCGAGGACGGAGGCGTGTTCGATCCTCAGACGGGCCGGGTCGGCGCCCCGCTCGATGAGGCTCTCCATCACGTCGAGGGCCCGGCGGTTGGCGGCGTCCCCGATGGCGTGGATCGCCACCCGGCCCCCCAGATCCAGGGCGGCGTCGGCGAGGAGCGCGGCATGATCGCGATCGAGCCGGAGCGTCCCTCGTTCCCGGGGGGCGTCGGCATAGGGCTCCAGCATGGCGGCGGTGTGACCCCCGAGGCTCCCGTCGCCGAACATCTTGACGCCGGCGAAGCCGACCGGACCGCCCGACCCTTCGAGGAGCTCGGCGGCTCTTCGAAGTTCCTCGGGGCCCGGTGCGATCACGAAGGTCGCCACCCGAATCGGCAGGTCGGGAGCGGCCGCCAGCAAGACGTCGAGTTCGCTTCCCGGACCGGCCCAGCACCCGGTCGTGGTGCCGACGATCCCGCCGATGGCGGTGATTCCGAGCGACGCCAGGGCCGTGGCCGCCGCGACGACGTCCTCGGCATTGATCGGGGGGGCGGCCCCGCGGAGAGCACCCGACAGGATCTCGGCGGCCGTCTCTCGGGCGATCCCGTTGGGCACGCCGGCCTCATCGCGATCGAAACTCCCTCCCACCGGGTCGGGGGTGGTCGCGCCGACGCCGGCGGCTTCCAGACCCCGGGTGTTGGCCACCGCCACGTGGCCGCAGTAGCGCATGAGGAGCACCGG
>JBFELU010000029.1:0-28737 GCA_041551965.1 Acidimicrobiia bacterium | reverse complement strand
GTCACCCGGCGCTTCGTGGCGGCCCTCGGGGAGAACATCGGCCCCCACACCGACATCCCGGCCCCAGACATGTACACGGACGCCCTCACCATGGCCTGGATCTACGACACCTACTCGATGATGCACCCGGGTGAGAACAACCTGCCGGTCGTGACCGGCAAGCCGCTGGACCTCGGAGGCATCCCCGGGCGGGCCGACGCCACGGCGCGAGGCTCCCTGTACGCCACCGAGCACTTCCTGGAGATCGGGGGCCTTCCCGGCAAGAACAGCTTGGAGGGCGCCACCATCGCCATTCAGGGATTCGGCAACGCCGGCCGCCACGCCGCCCGCCTCTACGGCGACGCCGGGGCCACCATCGTGGGTGTTTCCGACACCAAGGGCGGCATCTACGACCCCGCAGGACTCGACGTCGCCAAGGTCGAGGAGCAGAAGGACGAGGCCGGTACGGTCGTCGGGTTCCCCGGCGCCGAAGCCCTCCCACCCAAGGGGGTGCTCGAGGTGCCCTGCGATATCCTGATCCCGGCCGCCCTCGAGAACCAGATCACCCTGGAGAACGCCGAACGGATCCAGACCAGGCTCATCGTCGAATGCGCCAACGGGCCCGTCACCCCGGGCGCCGACCGCATCCTGGGCGATCGGGAGATCCGGATCTTGCCGGACATCCTCGCCAACGCCGGTGGCGTGGTCGTCTCCTACTTCGAGTGGGTCCAGAACCTCGAGAACTCGCAGTGGGAGGAGCACGACGTCCACAGCAAGCTGCGCACCAAGATGTACCGGGCCACCGAGCAGGTCGTGACCAAACGGGTGGCCCTGTCGGAGTCGCTGCAGTGGTATCAGGACCGCTGGCTGGGAGCCCGTCCCGAGTTGGAGCCGCCGGACGACCCCGACCTTCGCGTCGCCGCCTATGTCATCGCGGTGGAACGGTGCCGTCTGGCGGCCGAGCAGCGGGGAGTCTGGCCCTAGACCTCGGCCGGGCCGTCGGGAACCGGCAGCGTCGCGCCCTGCGGCACTCGCCGCTCCACCGACGTGATCTGCAGGAGGCCCAGCTCGTCGACGGTCACCGTCGTGTTGTCACAGCCGCCCTTGTCGCGGGCCTGATAGTTGACCCGGACGTAGGAGGGTCGTACCACCTTGCCGGCCTGGGTTCGGGCCGCCAGGCCGCTCCAGCGGGCCGAGACCCGGGGGTGCTCACACCGAGCGAACACCTCGCACCACACCACCGGGGACACCAGGCTGTCGGCCGGCACGTACAGGTCGCGGACCACGGTGGTGGTTCCGGATTCCACATGGGTGACCGAACCTCGCCAGGCGTGCATACCCTCGGGGGCGTCGCCTCCCGGCCCGATGTGGAGCCGATAGCGTTCCCCGGGAAGCCACTCGAAATCACGGGTGTTGGCGTCGGCCCCCCGCCGGGTCGCGGGCAACGCCGAGTCGCTCCCCCGAAGTTGCTCGGGGCCCCCGGTCAGATACCCGCCCCAGTTCACCGCGGTGCCGTCGGGATGGCGGGGATTCCACTGCAGACCGAGGTGGGCCCCACCCCGGAGCCGCCGGCCCGAGGCGAAAGTGACCTGCAGCGCCCAGAAGTAGAGGCGGTTCACCACCGGGGGGAGCAGCACCTCACAGGTGGCCGCCACCTCGATGAGCGGCTCGGGGGCCATGTCCCAGAAGAGATGGAACGACGAGGCCCCGTTGGGAGACGTCGGTTCACCGGATGTTCGAAGGTGCTCGGCCCGAGCCGACGACACCCGCTGCCAGAGACGCCACATGATTGCCCTCTCGCTCGGCCGGAAGGCTACCCGGCCGTCACTCCCAGATGCCGAACCCCTCGAGAACCACGGCGCAATGGAAGTGCGGGACCCAGGGGTTGCCATCGCGATCCTCAGTGACCAGCAGTGCAGCGATCGTCGCCTGCGCCCGAGGATCGAAAATGCTGGCACCGGGTATCCCCGCCCGCTCGGTGCGAACGTCCCAGTAGCGCGGGTGGTGCTGGAAGATCCCGGTCACGAAGGTGGGGCGGGTGATCTGGAACGGATCACCGACACTCTCACAGGCGATGATCTGCAGGGCGTGCTCGATCTCGTCGGTGAGCCCCCATTCGGTGAAGACCTCGGTGACCACCTCCCTCCACTCCTCAGCGGTCTCCTTGTCCCGGCCCGAGCCTCGGGATCCCCGGTAGGTCTCACAGTCGACCTGTTCGGCATCCGTGGAGCAGGCATCGAAGTCGGGACCGCCGTCGGTGAAGTGGTGATCGTGGAGATCGTCGTATCCGGGGCCCCCGAAGAGGGAATCGGTGCCCTCGCAGTCGAGGATCCGATTATCGCCGGGCCCCGGATCGTTGAGGGACGCGCAATCCCCGTTCAGCAGGTCGTCGCCCCGGTCGCCGGCCACCAGGTCGTCTCCCGTACCCCCGTCGATGTCGTCGCGATGCTTGCCGCCCCGCAAGGTGTCGTTGCCGCGGTCACCGTCGATGACGTCCCGTCCGGCGTTGCCGCGGATGGTGTCGCCGCCGGCGCCGCCGCCCAGCACATCGTGACCCTTGCCCCCCCGGATGACGTCGCGGCCGGCCCCGCCGAGGGCGAAGTCGGTGCCGGCGTTGCCCACGAGCTTGTCGGCCCCTCCCCCGCCCACCAAGACGTCGACGTCCTCGCCGCCCTTGATCAGGTCATCCCCGGCGCCGCCGCACAGGATGTCCATCCCGCCTCTACCGACTATCCGGTCGTCGCCACGCCCCCCATCGATCACGTCGTGACCGCCGGTGCCCTCGAGCACATCGTCTCCGTCGGTCCCCACGATCTCATCGGACCCTCCGTCGCACTTGCGGGTGAGCGCTCCGACCTCGCTCACCAGCGTGTCGGACGGTGCGTCGTAGGTGTAATCGAACTCCTTGCTGGTCTCGGCCACGTCGCCGCTGCCGGCGCACACCAGATCTCCGGTGATCGTCACCGTGCTCTCCTCCACCGACGCAACCCCCCAGATAAAACCCGGTCCGAGGTCGCAGGCCATCACCATGCGTTCCACCCAGAAAGCCCGTTGCTGCCCTTCGGGGCCCTCGGCGATCGTGACGATCGCCCAATCGCCGCTCTGGTCGCCGGGACCCGACCAGATACCGACAGGAGCCGCAGCACGACCCTGTTGAGCCGCTACCGGGGCCGCCATCGCCGTCGCCGCCAGGGCGAACGTCAGCATCACGAGTCGGGCACGCATCGGCCCCAGAGTATGGCACCCACCGGAGAAACCGATAGCTTCTCGGGCATGGACGGCTGCGCGTTCTGCGAGATCATCGCCGGCGAACGGCCGGCCGACGTCGTCCACGACACCCCCGAGGTGCTGGCCTTCCTCGACGCTCGACCCCTGTTCCCCGGGCACGTCCTGGTGGTGCCTCGCGAGCATCACGAGACCCTCGATCGGCTCCCCGATCGGCTCCTCGAGCCCCTCTTCGATGCGGTCCGTCGCCTCACGGCCGCCGTTCGGGACGCCGTGGGTGCCGAGGGCACCTTCGTCGCCGCCAACAACCGCATCAGCCAGAGCGTGCCCCACCTCCACGTCCACGTGGTGCCCCGCAGCAAGGGTGATGGCCTGCGCGGCTTCTTCTGGCCCCGAAACCCCTACCGCGACGACGAGCACCGCAGGGCGGTGGCCGCGGCGATCCGACGCGAGATGGCCGTCTGATCGAGTCGCCGGTGGGGCGATGACTGCTTCGCACCACATCGGGACCCTCGCCTCTGTTCACCTCCCCCCACGGCGGGCACCATGGGGCTGACGAAGGAGAGAGCCATGCGCCCTGTCGTCCTGATTGCAGTGCTCGCGGTCATGGCCGGCTGTGGCGGCGATGCAGCATCGGTCGGGATCGATATCGACGATGCCGGCGGGACCGTCACCATGGCCGAGGGTGAGACCCTGGAACTCCGCCTCGAGGCCAACCCCACCACCGGCTACCAGTGGGTCGTGCTCGAATCGAGCGTCGTGCGGTTGACCAGCGAGAGTCACGAACCCGAAAGCGACCTCGACGGAGCGGGGGGGGTCACCACCTTCCACTTCACCCCGGTCGCGGTCGGGACCGGCCGGCTCCAACTCGGATACCTCAGGCCGTGGGAAGACGGCGTCGCTCCCATCGATGAGTACACGATCACCGTCGAGGTCGTCCCCTAGCCCCGGCTACGCGATCGGGCCGGGAGTCGCCCGGCCCGAATCCATCGTATGGAAGTGCGACTACCCGCTCTTCTTGCCCCCGAACAGGGCCCCGAGCATGCTGGCCGCCTTGCCCAGGAAGCCCATGGCGCTTCCGGCGTCGATCATGCCCAGCAGGCTGCTCAGGCCGCCGGAGGCCGATTCCTGCACCTTCTCCTTCTCCCCGGCGAGGAGACCGGCCAGGCCTCCGGCGTCGAGGCCTTCCTCCCGCTTCTTCTTGCCGAGGGCGCCCATCAGCAGCGGCGCCACCGTCCGCCTGCGCCGAGCTGCTCCGTCACCATCGAGATGAGATCGGAGATGTCAACCCCTTTGTCGTTGGGTCTGGGGCACGCTGTCCCCCCGGAGGATTGTGAGACAGGCGCGGAGTTTGGCAAGGCGAGGTTCTCCCCTCCCGACGGTGGCGCTCCCGATGGGAAGCATCGAGGCCGCCGTGCCGTTGTCCCATTGGTGACCGGCAGGAAGGAAGGCCGCCGATGAGCAACGACGTGAACGTGATCTTCTTCGACGTCGGTGGGGTGCTGCTGAGCAACGGATGGGACCGCCGCTCGCGTCGCACCGCCGCCGAGCGGTTCGACCTCGATTGGGAGGAATTCCAGGACCGGCACGACCAGGTGTCGGCCGCGTTCGAGACGGGGTCCATGGATCTCGACACGTATCTCGAGCGCACCGTCTTCTACCGCAGGAGACCCTTCGACCGCCCCGCCTTCATCGAATTCATGAAGGCCCAAACCGAGCCCCTCACCGGGTCCCTCGAGATCCTGGCGGCGTTGCGGGCCCGAGGGGACTACCTGCTGGCCACCCTGAACAACGAGTCGCGGGAGCTCAACGAATACCGCATCCACCGCTTCGGCCTGCGGGATCACTTCTCCCTCTTTCTCAGCTCCTGCTACCTCGGAATGCGCAAGCCGGAACCGGAGATCTACAAAATGGCGATCGCCGTGACTCAGCAACCGGCGGAACGGTGCCTGTTCATCGACGATCGAGAGCTCAACCTCGAGTGTGCCGTCACCGCCGGGATCAGAACGATCCACTTCCGAGATGCTCCGAGCCTGCGTGGATCGCTGGCCGAGGCCGGCGTCGAACTGTGAAGGGAGGCGGCGTGGAATTGGGCATGATCGGACTCGGGAAGATGGGCGCCAACATGAGCGAACGCCTGGTGAGGGCGGGACACGCCGTCACCGGCTTCGATGTGTCCCCGGAGGCCGTCGCCGCCGTCGCCGAACACGGGGTGCGCGGCGCCGCGTCGGTGGACGACCTCGTCGCGTCCCTGGTGGCGCCTCGGGCGGTCTGGTTGATGGTCCCGGCCGGAGAGATCGTCGATCGGGTGATCGCCTCGGTGCTTCCCCATCTGGAGCCGGGGGACACGATCATCGACGGGGGCAACTCCAATTACAAGGACACGGTGCGCCGGGCGCGCGACCTGGCCGAATCCGGGATCCACCTCGTCGACGTCGGGACGAGCGGCGGCATCTGGGGGCTGCACGAGGGCTACAGCATGACGATCGGCGGCGACGCGGAGCCGGTCGAACGCCTCCGCCCGATCTTCGAGGCGCTGGCCCCGGCCCCCGACCTGGGGTGGGGCCACACCGGGCCGAGCGGCTCGGGACACTTCACCAAGATGATCCACAACGGGATCGAGTACGGCCTGATGGAGGCCTACGCCGAGGGCTTTGCGCTGCTACGGGCCAAGGAGGAGTTCGGCCTCGACCTCCATCAGGTCGCAGAGATCTGGCGCCACGGGAGCGTCATCCGCTCGTGGCTGCTCGACCTCACCGCCAACGCCTTGCGCGAGAACCCCACGATGGAAGGCATCGCCCCCTACGTGCCGGACTCCGGCGAGGGCCGCTGGACGGTATTCGAGGCCATCGACCTCAACGTGGAGGCCCCGGTGATCGGTATCTCGCTGATGCGTCGGATCGACTCACGCGATCCGTTCGACTACTCCGATCGGCTGCTATCGGCCATGCGAAACCAGTTCGGCGGCCATGCAGTGAAACGGGAGGAGTAGCGGCCCGAACGGCGAGCCCCTCCGAGATCACGCAGTCTCGATGTGGTCGATGGTCCAATCGAGGCACTTGGCGATCTCCACCGGATCGAGCTGCTCGCCGGATCGTGCCGTGAAGTCGAGAGCGATGGCACCGTTGCGGTCCTCGACCTCGAAGGTGGCGAGCTTCTGATACTCGTCGGTGGGGCACTCGCATTCCCCTTGCGAGCAGAGGGAGAGGGATTCCAGCAGCCGGGTGCGGTATCGGCCGGGTTGGGGAATGTCGACGTGGAGCGCTTCACCCCGGCTGCGGATGAGATAGTCCATGATGGGAAACCTCCCGATCGGCGTCCCCGGATCATCCCGTACCCGGCGATCCCCCACTAGGGCCCTTTGGCCCGGGTCCACCGAGCCGTTCAGTCGGCGACCGCCGCCCACGCCATCTTGGCGACCTGGATGTCCTGGACGGCGACCCCGGTGAGATCGGCGACCGTGATCTGATCGGTGGAGGTGCGGCCCAGCAGGGGATCGGCCACCACCGACCCCAACTCCACGATCTCGGCCACGTCGAGATGCCCGGCGGCGATGGCGTGGACGCACTCGCCGTGATGGGTGGCCTGTGAGATCGAATCGGCCGCCACCCGGTCCGCCAGCCCGAGGATCACCGGGTCGAGCTCCTGCTTGCCCACGTTGTCCGATCCGACCGCGGTGATGTGGGTCCCGGGCCGGATCTGGGACGCCGTCAGCAGCGGCTCCCGGGCCGGGGTCACCGTGACGATCAGGTCGCAGGAAGCCGGTATCACGGCGAGATCCCGAGTCGTCTCCACCTCCCAGCCCTCGGCGCTCATCTCCGACCGGTAGGACTCGAGGCGTTCTGGGTTGCGTCCCCACGCCAGCACCGGGCGTCGGCCCACCACGTGTTCCAGCGCCCGCAGCTGGAACCGGGCCTGGACTCCGGTCCCGACCATCCCGATCCGCTCGGGCTCCTCCGGACCGAGAAGACGGGCGGCCACCGCCCCCGCCGCCCCGGTCCGCAGTTCGGTGAGCCAACCCCGATCCAAGAAGATCGCCCTCATCTCGCCGGTGGCGCGGTCGTACAGGGTCATGCTTCCGTCACTCACCGGAAGCCCGCGATCGGCGTTCTCGTAGAAGCCGGAGGCGATCTTCACCACGTAGACGTCGTCGCCCCTCAGGTATCCGTACTTGATGTGGACGTCCCCGGGAGGGTCCTCGAAATGGAGCAGGCCCACCGGGGGAACCTCCACCATGCCCTCGCTGTACAGGCGGAAGCCCTCGGCGACCGCATCGATGACCCGGATCGGGTCGACCACCTCGCGGATCTCGGAGAGCTCGACGACCCTGGTCACCGGAGCACCGCCTCCAGCACGTGATGAGCCACGTTGCCCCCGCTCACCACCACCACGGTGTGCTCGGTCGGCTCGATCTTGTCGGCCAGGAGCGCCGCCACACCGACCGCCCCGCCACCTTCGACCATGAGCCGGTCCCGCCGGAACAGGGCCGCCATGGCCGCGGCGATCTCCTCCTCCGCGACCAGCAAGGTCTCATCGACGAGATCCCGGCACATCGCGAAGGAATGGTGGTTCTCCGGACCGAGGCCCCCGGCGAGAGCATCGGCCAGGGTGTCCTCCTCGACCACGTCGACGAGGTGCCCGGCCCGCAGGCTCAGATACATCGCCGGACCCCGGTCCTGGCTGACACCGACCACCCGGATCGCCGGATCGGTTCCTTTGAGAGCGGCCGCGATCCCTGCGATGAGCCCACCGCCCGACAGGGGCACGATGACGGTGTCGACGCCGGGTGCATCGTCGCGGATCTCGAGGCCCACGGTCCCCTGGCCGGCGATCACCATCGGATCGTCGAAGGGATGGACGAAGGTGAGACCATCTTCGGCGACCAGCCTCCTCGCCTCCGTGTCGGCATCGTCCTGGGTCGGCCCGGCGACCACGACCTCGGCGCCGAGGGCCTCGATGGCCTCGCGCTTGTTGTCGGGCACGCGGCTCGAGAGACAGATCGTGGCCGCCACTCCCAGGTCGGCGGCCACCTTGGCCACCGCCCTCCCGTGGTTGCCGCTGGAAACCGCGACGACCCCGCGAGCCCGTTGATCGTCGTCGAGGGTCAACAGGCGGTTGGTGGCCCCTCGCAGCTTGAAGGACCCCGTCTCCTGGACGCTCTCCAGTTTCAGCAGCACCGGGGCTTCCACCGTGGCCGTGGCGGCGAGAGGGGTGTGGCGCACCGTCGAGGCGATCCGGGCTCGGGCGGCCTCGACATCGGCGAGCGTGGGGTGCGGCTCCACGATCTCAGGCTAGGGCCACCGGCTAGGCGTCGGCCTCGCCGCGCTTGACCGGCGGCTTGGAGATGCGCACGGCCGACACCTTGAACTCCGGGATCTTGGCCTGAGGATCGAGGGCGAAATCCTGGGTCAGCAGGTTGGCCGGTGCCTCCTTCCAGTGGAAGGCCAGGAACACCACCCCGGGCGGCACCCGGTCGCTCACCCTCGCCTGGGTCCGGATCTCCCCGCGACGGCTCCGGATCAGCACCGGCCGCCCGTCACCGATCCCGGCGGCTTCGGCGTCCACCGCGTTGACCTCGGCGTACCCGCGGGGCTCCCGCCAGGTCAGCCCTTCGCTGCGGCGGGTCATCGTGCCGGTGTGGTAGTGGTACAAGATCCTTCCGGTGCTCAGCACCAGCGGGTACTCCTCGTCGGGCTGCTCGGCGGGAAGCCTGGCCTCGACGGCATGGAACTTGCCCAATCCCCGGGCGAACGTCTCGGTGTGGAGCACCGGCGTGCCCGGATGGTCCGGCGTGGGGCACGGCCACACCAGGCCGTCGCCGACGAGCCGCTCGTGGCTCATGCCTCCGTAGCTGGGGGTGGAGGTGGCGATCTCATCCATGATCTCCGCCGTCGATCCCAGGCCCCAGAGACCGGTGTCGCCCCGTCCCAGGCGCTCGTCCACCCGACGGGCGAGATCCTGGGTGATCTCCCAATCGGGACGGGCCTGGCCTGGGGGCGCCACCACCGGGTACAGCATCTGCACCCTGCGCTCGGTATTGGTGAAGGTGCCGTCCTTTTCCAGCGACGCCGCCGCCGGCAGCACCACGTGGGCCAGCTGGGCGGTCTCGGAGAGGAAGACGTCCTGGCACACGAGGAAGTCGAGCGACCGCAACGACGCCTCGACGTGGGCCAGGTTCGGATCGGAGAGCATCGGGTTCTCCCCCATCACGTACATCGCCTTCACATCACCGGCTTCGGCGGCCCTCATCATCTCGACGATGGTCAACCCGGGCCTATCCGGGAGCGGCCCGCAGCCCCAGGCCGCCGCCATCGCCTCCCGGCGCTCCGGATCTTCGACCTTTTGATAGCCGGGCAGGACGTTGGGGAGCCCGCCGAGATCACAGGCACCCTGCACGTTGGCCTGGCCCCGCAGCGGGTTCACGCCGGTGGAGGGCTTCCCGATCTGCCCGCACAGCATTGCCAGGTCGGCCAGGGCCAGGACCAGCTCGGTGCCGTTGCTGCGCTGGGTGATCCCCATCGCGTAGAGGATCGAGGAACGACCCCGTTGCGGTGTCGACCCGTTCCCATCACCGAACATCTCGCGACGGCGCCCCTTGGCATAGAGGTGGGCGGCCTGCTCGATCAGCTCGGCCGGGACCCCGGAAGCCAGGGCGGCGACCTCCGGGGTGTACTCGGCGACGCCCCCCGCCAGCTCGTCGTAGCCCTCGGTGCGCTCTTCGATGAAGGCCGCGTCGGCCCATCCCTCGCGGATGATCACGTGCATCATCGCCAGGAACACGTAGATGTCGGCGCCGGGCCTGGGCTGGAGGAACAGTGTGGCGTGGTCGGTGATCGGGATCCGTCTCGGATCGATCACCACCAGCGAGGCCCCGCCGTTCACCGCCCGGACCACCTCGTAGGAGATCACCGGATGGGCCTCCGAGGTGTTGGAGCCGGTGATGAGGATGCAGTCGGCGTCACGGATCCCTCGGATCGAGTTGGTCATGGCACCGCTGCCGAAGGCGGTCCCCAGCCCGGTGACCGTGCTGGCATGGCACAGGCGGGCGCAGTGATCGACGTTGTTGGTGCCGAGCCCGGCCCGCAGGAACTTCTGGAAGACGTAGTTCTCCTCGTTGGTGCAACGCGCCGAGGCCAGGCCGGCCACGGTATCGGGACCGTGCGCCCGCACGGTCCCCGCCAGCCGGTCGGCCACGACGTCGAGCGCGGTGTCCCAGTCCACCGGTACGAAGTAGTCGGGCTTGCGGGCCTGGAGCGGACTGGTGTCGGGCATTTCCCACGGCTCGTCGCTGAGCCCCAGCTCGTGAGCCAGGTCGCGCCGGATGAGCGGCCGGTCGAGCCGCTCGGGGCTGGAGACGAAGTCCCAGCCGGAGCGCCCCTTGACACACAGGAACTCGCCGTTGACCGGGGCCTCGGGGAAGCCCTGGGCGTCGACGATGGCACCCTCACCGTCGACCAGGTATTCGACGCTGCACCCCACTCCGCAGTAGCCGCACACCGTGCGCTTCGGCGTGACCGCCCACGAGCGCCCCACCTCCAGCCGGGGCTTGGGGAGGAGCGCCGCGGTGGGGCACACCTGGACACAGGAACTGCAGAAGACGCACGAGGAGTCGACCATGATCCCGTCGAACGGGGTGGCGATGTGGCTCTCGAACCCCCGACCGGCGTAGTCGATGGCGTTGCGACCCACTACCTCGGTGCACACCCGCACGCACTTGCCGCAGAGGATGCAGTACTGGTGGTCCCGCACGAAGAAGGCGTTGTCGTCTTGCAGCAGGGCTCGGGGCACCTCGGTGTCGAAGGTGGTCTCGGTGATCCCGAACCGATCGGCCAGGCTCTGCAGATCACAGGCGCCGTTGGCGTCGCAGGTCTCGCACGCCAGCGGATGCTCGGAGACGAACAGGTCCAGGATGTCGCGGCGCATGGCGGTGAGCGCCTCGGTGGAGGTGGCGACCACCAAGCCTTCCTCACAGGCCAGGCCGCAGGCCGGAACCGGATTGGGCCGTCCCTCCACCTCCACGACACAGAGCCGGCAGCCGCCGGACGGCGTCAACTCGGGGTGGTAGCAGAGCCGCGGCACGTCGATGCCGTTGGCCAGCGCCACTTCCATGACCGTGGCGCCGTCGTCGAAGACGAACTCCCGGCCGTCGATGGTGATGGCGGTCACGACCCTCCCCCCATCCCGCAGACCCCGGCCGGGCACTCCTTGTCGGCGACGTGGGCCTCGTACTCGTCCTCGAAGTAGCGCATCGTCGTCAGCACCGGGTTGGGAGCCGTCTGGCCGAGCCCGCACAACGACGTGCGATGCACCGTGTCGCACAGGCTCCGCAGCCGATCGAGGTCGGATTGCGCGGCGCGGCCCTCGGTGGCCGCCGTCAGGACGTTGAGCATCTTGCGGGTCCCCACCCGGCACGGCACGCACTTGCCGCACGATTCGTCCTGGGTGAAGGCGAGGAAGTACCGGGCGATGTCCACCATGCAGGTGGTCTCATCGGCCACGATCATCCCCCCCGAGCCCATGATCGCCCCGGTCTCCTTGAGGTCCTCGTAGTCGATGCGCGTGTCGAGCAGCTCGGCGGGGATGCATCCTCCGGAGGGCCCGCCCAGCTGCACCGCCTTGAAGGCCCGCCCGTCGCGGCACCCTCCCCCGATGTCGTAGATCATCTCCCGCAGCGTCATCCCGATCGGGATCTCCACCAGCCCGGAGTTCTCGATGGCGCCGGCGAGGGCGAACGCCTTGGTTCCCCCGCTGTTGTCGGTACCCATCCCGGCGAACCAGTCGGGTCCCTCCAGCACGATGCTCGGGACGCTGGCGTAGGTCTCCACGTTGTTGATGTTCGTGGGGTGTCCCCAAAGGCCCTGCTCGGAGGGATAGGGGGGTCGCATGGTGGGCATGCCCCGATATCCCTCGATCGACCGCATCAGGGCGGTCTCTTCGCCGCAGACGAAGGCACCGGCACCCTCCTTGATCACGAAGTCGAACGACATCCCGCTCCCCAGCACGTCGTCGCCGGCCGTCCCGTACTCGCGGGCCTGCCCGATGGCCGTGGCAAGCCGCTCCACCGCCAGGGGGTATTCGGCCCTGATGTAGATGTATCCCTTCGAGGCGCCGATGGCGTGGGCGGCGATGAGCATGCCCTCGAGGACCCGATGGGGGTCGCCTTCGATCATGGTGCGGTCCATGAAGGCACCGGGGTCGCCTTCGTCGGCGTTGCAGATGATGAACTTGGGTCCGACGTCCTGGTCCCGGCTGATCCCCCACTTCACGCCGGTCGGGAAGCCGGCCCCACCCCTGCCCCGCAAACGGGAGGCCGTGATCGCCTCGATCACCTCACCGGGCGGCGTCGCCAGCGCCTGCCGCAGGGCCTCGTACCCGCCGTGGGCCAGGTAGTCGTCGAGCGAGTAGGGGTCGATGACGCCGCACAACTGGGTGGTCACCTTGACCTGGCGCCCCAGGTAGGGGTAATCGGAGCGATCCGGCCGGCGGCTGACCACCTCGGGGAGGGCTCCGTCGGCGACACCGCGGACGTGGGCCAGCAGCGCCGGCACCTGCTCGACCGAGACCGGCCCGTACAGCATGGTCTCGGTGCCGTCGGCCACCTCGACCAACGGCTCCCGGTGACACGCACCGAGACAGCCGGTCCGGCCGACGACGAGACCGTCGCCGCCGGCGGTCAGGGCGTCGTAGACCGCCTGGGCTCCGGCCGCAAGGCCGCAGGTGGACATGCCGACGCGTACCGCCGTCGTCATGCCGACTCCTCTGACCGGGCGAGGTCCCCGATGATCTCGACGGTTCCATCCGGCGTCATCCGGCCGTGGGTCTCGTCGCCGATCACCACCACGGCGGCGAGGCTGCAGGCCCCGACACAGGCCACCGTCTGGAGGGTGAAGAGGCCGTCGGCGGTGGTCTCATCGACGCCGATCCCCAGCTCGTCTTCGAGGTAGTAGAGGATGAGCGCCGACCCGTTCACGTGGCACGCCGTGCCCCGGCACACCCGGACCTGGTGCTTGCCGGGCGGATCGAAGCGGAACAGGTTGTAGAACGTGGCAACACCGAAGACCCGGGCCAGCGGGAACCCGAGTTCTCGGGCGACGTAGCGGAGTTGTTGCTCCGCGAGGAAGCCGAAGCGCCGCTGCACTTCCTCGAGCACGGTGATGAGTGCATCCGGCTCACCGACGTGGGCTTCGAGGATGGAGGCGAGCTCCTCGGGTGGCGGTTCGGCGAGCGGGTCGCCCTTGTAGGCGTACTTGCGAAGCTTGGGACGTTCGATGGTCATCGCCGCGCTCGCGGACCGATGATGCGTCGACGGATCCTGTCCACCATCACGACGAAGGCTACCCACGGGCCCCGATCGGTTCGGAGGGTCTTTCGACCCGATCTTCAGGTGATCCGCATCCGCTCGGGATGGGCGTAGATCCGGAATCGGCTCCCCCGGGCGTAGCCGATCAGGGTCACGTTCCAGGCCTCGGCGAGCCGCACCGACAGGCTGGTCGGCGACGTGCGGGATACCGCCACCGGGATCCCCATCTTGGCGGCCTTGGTGACCATCTCGGAACTGATGCGGCCGGAGCTGGCCAGGATGTGACCGGCGGGGTCGAGCCCGGCCTTCAGCG
The DNA here is from genome assembly GCA_041551965.1 of Acidimicrobiia bacterium. Classification (GTDB taxonomy): domain Bacteria; phylum Actinomycetota; class Acidimicrobiia; order Spongiisociales; family UBA11373; genus JBFELU01. The sequence continues at coordinate 14,920 of JBFELU010000029.1, read as the reverse complement.
CCTTGCCCCACAGCCGATCGATGGTGTTGTGCCTCCCCACATCCTGGGCCACGACCACCAGACGATCGCCGTTGCTCAGCGCCCCGGTATGGACCCCGCGGACCTCCCGGTACAGCTCGGATGCCTCATTGAGCTGCCGCATGAGCCCGGCGACCTGCTCCGGTGACACGGTGACGTCGTCGGTGACCGGGTCGAGACCGCCGCTCAGATCGTCGAAGGTGACGCCGCCGCCGCACCCGCTGGTGAGGAAGCGGCGGGCGGGCGGATCGAACTCCTTGCCGAGAATCACGTCGACGCAGGTGTCGTTCTGCGACAGCGTGAGCGACTCGATGTCGGCCAGCCCTTCGATGAATCCCTCCGAGCGCAGGAATCCGATTGCCAGCTCGTCGAGATCCCGGGGGGTGCAGAGGAACGATGCCAGCTCCTCCCCGTTCACGAAGATGCACACCGAGCCTTCTGCGATCACACCTCCGGAGACGACCTCGGCGGCACCGTCCCGGTAGGACAGATACTCGGCAGAACTGATCCCCTCTGCGTCGGTCATGGATCCCCTAGCCGCCCGCTCCCTCGCGATCCATCAGGTCGTCCAGGTCCAGAGGGAACTCGACTCTCCCCTCACCCGAATCGTTCGACCCGGTCACCAAGGAGCCGAGCAGGTAGTCGATGAGGAACTGCTTCACCGCCGGATCCTCCCCATCCCAGACCGGCACTTCGACCTCGATGGTCTCGGTGCCCACGTCGAGACCGGCATCCCGCATCGCCTCCAGCAGCTCGGCCGCCCGGCTCTGCAGCGTCTCGGCCCGGGCTGCCGGTGTCGGCAGGCAGGCCATGCCTTGCTCCAGGTCGAGATCGAACGGCCCATGGCCGCCCCAAGGCGGAGACTCGGCCAAGGGAGACTCGCCCTCGAACTCCTCCAAGAACCCGAACGGACCCTCACCGCCGAAGCCCCCGAACCCCTCCAACAGGCCTGCGATCAACTCTTCGATCGGGAACCCCTCCAGCAGACCCTCGAGCTCCCCCCACAACTCGCCGCCAAAGGGTCCCCCGCCCCCGAACTCCTCCAAGAACCCGAACGGGCCCTCACCGCCGAAGCCCCCGAACGGCGGAAGGCCGAGTTCATCCAATTCGACACAGATCCGGTCGGCCCCCACGTCGCCGTCGCTATGCGCCAGAGCCACGGCGGCGGGAACGACCACCGTGACGGCGAGCACCGCCACCACGGCTGCGATCTTCATCTTCTCGGTCACGGTGTTCTCCTCTGCCGTCACATTCTCGTACTGCACCGTACGCAACGTCCGTGATGACACGATGAAGGAGTCGTGTCACGGCCGTTCGGTCGTGGCCCGGCGCCGACTAACCCAGCGCCCGGCGCAACCGTTCCCAGGTGTCGCCGAGGTCCTCGGGCAACACCCGGGTGCCCCCCACGGCGGTCATGAAGTTGGTGTCCCCCGACCACCGGGGGACCAGATGGAAGTGGAGGTGATCGGGTATCCCCGCACCGCTCACCCGTCCCAGATTGGCTCCCATGTTGAAGCCGTGAGGAGCCATGGCCTCGACGAGCGCCCGCCGCCCCCGCTCGAGCAGCTCCCACACCCCTTCACGCTCGGCCGGCGCCAGGTCCTCCAGACCGGCCACGTGCCGGTACTGGCTCACCATCAGGTGGCCGGTGGTGTAGGGGTAGCGATTGAGCACGCTGAATGCCGTCTCGCCCCGCTCCAGGATGAGCCCCTCGGCATCCGACGCCTCCGGGAGCCGGCAGAAGAGACACCCATCCGGATCCTCGTCGTCGACCGACCGCACGTAGTCGCTGCGCCACCCTGCCCAGAGGCGGTCCATGCACCGAGCCTAGGAGCCGCCGAGGGCCCGCGGCACTACCCTCGAGTTGGTGAGACGTCTCGGCCGAGCCCTCCTGAAGGTGATCGTGGTCTCCACGATCCTGCGGGCCGTGGCGCTCATCGTGTCCCGAGCACTGGAGCGGGGGGCCGACACTGCCAGCGGTGATTTCCGGCTCGCCGCCATCTGGGGAGGCCGGAACCTCGAGTGCCGAGCCCCTCTCTTCCGGGCGGGTCGTGCCACCGCCATCCTCGGCGGCATCGACATCGACCTGCGGGACACCACGCCCGACCCGGCCGGCGGGGAACTGTCACTCCGTACCATGCTGGGAGGCATCCGTGTCATCGTCCCCGCGACGTGGCGGGTGGACGTGTCGGTCGACACCGTCGCCGGACAGGTCGAGGTACGGACTCCTCCCCCCGCCGCGCTTCCCCCCGACAGCCCACGCGTCGACATCGAGGCCGTGGTGCGGATGGGCGGCGTGCTGATCACCACCGACGACTGACCCGCATCCCGGCGGCGAGCCCGGTACGTTTCTGCCATGGAGTGGGTCCTCGCCATCGACCTCGGCACCCACGGACCCAAGGTCGCCCTCGTCGGCACCGATGGGAGGACGCTCGGTCGAGCCTTCGAGCCGACCCGGCTGATGCTCGAGCCGGACGGCGGGGCAGAACAGGAGCCCGATGATTGGTGGCGGGCGATCGGGACCGCAGCCAGCCGGGTGACCGAGGCCCACCCGACCGAGGCCGCCGCCGTATCGGCGGTGACCGTCACCAGCCAGTGGTCGGGGACGGTCCCCATCTCGCCGGAGGGAACGGCGGCGGCGAACGCCATCATCTGGCTGGATCACCGCGGGGCATCGCACATCGCCGACACGATCGGCGGCCCGATCCGGTTCGAGGGGTACGGGATCGGCAAGGTGATTCGGTGGATCCGGCTGACCGGTGGAGCCCCGGGCAAGTCGGGCAAGGACCCGATCGCCCACATCCTGTGGCTCAAGCACGAGCGGCCCGATCTCTATGCCGCGGCAGCGACGTTCTTGGAGCCGAAGGACTACGTGAACCTGCGCCTCACCGGACGGGCGGTTGCCACGTTCGACTCGATCGCGTTGCATTGGCTCACCGACAACCGCGACCCGGCCGCCGTTGCCTACGACGATCGGCTGCTTCGCATTGCCGGCATCGACCGTGACAAGCTGCCTCCCCTGATCGCGGCCACCGACACGGTGGGGACCCTGCTGCCGGATGCGGCCGCCCACCTCGGCCTGCCGAGTGGGATCGCCGTGGTGGGCGGATCGCCGGACCTCCACTCGGCCGGTATCGGGTCCGGAGCCGTCCCCCATTTCGTCCCTCACCTCTACGTGGGAACGTCGGCGTGGATCTCGTGCCACGTCCCCTTCAAGAAGACCGACGTGTTCCGCAACATCGCCTCCCTTCCCTCACCAATCCCGGGCCGCTACTACGTCGCCAACGAGCAGGAGACCGCCGGGGCGTGCATCGACCTCCTCGCCGACGTGCTGCATCCCGGGGTGGACCGGGTGGCGGCGTATGCGGAGCTGAACGAGGCCGCCGCGGCCGCCCCGCCCGGGTCGGGCGGCGTCGTGTTCACGCCATGGCTGAACGGGGAACGGACGCCGGTCGAGGACTCGACGCTCCGGGGCGGCTTCTTCAATCAGTCACTCGACACCGGGCGGTCGGATTTCATCCGCTCCGTGTTCGAGGGGGTCGCCCTCAACGCCCGCTGGCTGCTCGGCGCGGTCGAGCGGTTCACGAAGCGGCGGCTCGATCCGATCACCATGGCCGGAGGCGGGGCCCAGAGCGAGTTGTGGTGCCGGATCCATGCCGACGTGCTGGGACGCACCATCCGCCGTGCCGTTGATCCGATCCTCGTGAACGTTCGCGGCGTGGGTCTGCTGGCTCACGCCGCCCTCGGGCACATCGATGTCGACGACATCCCGGGCCTCATCCCCATCGCCGACACCTACGAACCCGATCCGGAGCCCGGTCGCATCTACGACCGGGCCTACGACACGTTCCGCCGCATCCACCGCACCAACCGCCGCCTCTACGCGCGGCTCAACCGGCCGGCGTAGCGTGGGGCCCATGGATCTGGATCGCGTCCAACGGATGCTGTCGCGCCTCCCCTCGGGCCTCGCGGCGACACTCCATCGGGGCCTCAAGAAGCTGCCGCCGGTGGCCCGCCGCATGGAACGGGAGTACGACGAGGTGCTGGGCTCCATGATGGAGGACCTGAGGCCCGAAGGCCTTCCGGCCACCACCCGGCTGCCGGAGCGGGGGCGCGGCCGCAACGAGATCCTCGATCTTCTCCGCTCGGCCATGGCCGCCGAGGAAGGCCGCTGGACGGAAGGCTTCGCCTCGGGGGCGGTGTATCACGGCGATCCGGACCACGTCGGATTCCTCAACGCCGCCTACGGGCTCCACTCCCAGAGCAACCCGCTCCACGCCGACCTGTGGCCGAGCACCGTCCGCTTCGAAGCCGACATCGTCTCGATGACCGCCCACATGCTCAACGGACCGGACACGGTGGGAACCGTGACGTCGGGGGGAACCGAGTCGATCCTCCTCGCCATGAAGGCCTACCGGGATCACGCCCGGGCCGACCGCAACATCGCCAGGCCGGAGATGGTGATCCCGGTCACCGCCCACGCCGCATTCGACAAGGCGGCCGAGTACTTCGGGCTCGTTCCCGTGAGGGTCCCGGTCGACGAGGGCTTCCGAGCAGACGTGGCTGCAATCCGCAAGGCGGTGACGCGCCACACGGCCGTGGTGGTCGGTTCCGCACCGTCGTTCGCCCACGGCGTCGTCGACCCGATCCCCGACATTGCCGCCGTTGCCGCCGAGGGCAACATCGGGATGCACGTCGACGCCTGCCTCGGCGGCTTTCTCCTTCCCTGGGCCGAGCAGCTGGGCCACGACGTGAGCCCTTTCGACTTCCGGGTCGAGGGGGTGACCTCGATGTCGGCCGATACCCACAAGTACGGCTTCGCCGCCAAGGGAACGTCCGTGGTCCTCTACCGGGACCGGGCCTTGCGACGGCACCAGTACTTCACCGCCACCGATTGGCCGGGTGGCCTCTACGTCTCGCCGACCCTGGCCGGCAGCCGACCCGGCGGGCTCAGCGCGGCCTGCTGGGCGGCCATGGTCGCCACCGGGGAGCGGGGCTATCTCGATGCCACCCGCCGCATCCTCGAGACGGCGGCGGCCATCAAGTCCGGCATCGGCGCCATCGACGGCCTGCGGATCCTCGGCGACCCACTGTGGGTGATCGCCTTCACCAGCGATCACGCCGACATCTACCGCATCATGGAGTCGATGACGGCCCGGGGCTGGAGCCTCAACGGCCTCCAGCGGCCCCCGGCGGTGCACCTGGCCGTCACCCTCCGCCACACGATCGACGGTGTGGCCGAACGTTTCCTCGCCGATCTCGCCGAAGCGGCCGCCGAGGCCGCCGACCCTTCGGCGTCCGAACGCGGGGCTCCCCTCTACGGCATGGCCGCATCGTTCCCGGTCCGGGGAGTCGTCGATGACCTGCTCGAGCGTTACCTGGATCACCTCTACGACGCGTGAAGGGGCCCGGCCCGAGCCCCTTCGCACTGCGCGGCCGGTGATGTCGGATCGTGTCAGATCTCTGCGCCGGGAGCGAAACCGGGTTCACCGCCCGGTCCGGGACCGAAACGAGGGCCTCCTTCACCGCCTCCGAAGTGGGGACCGTGTCGCGGGCCGTGATGTCGAGGCCGAATCGGGCAGGGGCCTTCTTCCACGAACCGCGTGATTCGCTCGGTCACCGTCTCGAGGGCCCGATCCCGCTGCTCCTCCGTGATCCTGCCGTCGTCGAAGGCAGCCTCGATTCTCGCTTCGGCAGCGTCCACCAGCCGGGCGATCAGGGCATTCGCCTGACCGCCGGCGATGTCGGCGAGCGTCGCGCCCCCGATCAGCCGCTCCCGAAGATCCTCGACCGTCATGTTGAGGATGCCGGCCGCTTCCTCGAGCAATTCGACACCCGGCCGGTGCGAACCCACGCCGGGGCGAACGGGTCCGGGCCCGCCGAGAACCAGGTGCTCAGCCACGGCTTCGGCTTGGTCCTGGGTGATCACGCCCTGGTCGATCAGATCCGAGAGAAGCTCCAGCATGTGCCGGTAGCCGGGATGATCGGCTTCGGCTTGGTCGTCGTCGTCCGTCTGCGCCAGGGCGACCCCGCCCACGGCGAGGGCGGCCACGACCAGCACGATGAGGGCGACCTTGAACGATCTCTTCATGTGAACTCCCTTGACTTCCACCGGCATGGTCGCCCATGCCTGTTCGAGGAGTGTGAACGAATCGTGAGCTCTACCCGCCGAGAGCCCGGGCGAGAATCTCCATCCGTTCCGGCACGGGGCGGTAGAAGGCCCAGCGGCCCCGCCGCTCGCGTTCCACGAGGCCCGCTTCCGTCAGCACCTTGAGGTGGTGGCTGACCGTGGGCTGGGCGACACCAATCGGCTCCACCAGGTCGCAGGCGCACGCTTCCCCGGCGGCGGCGATCAGGCTCAGCAGTCGCAGGCGGGCCGGATCGGCCAGCACCTTCATCCACCCTGCCAGCCGCTCCGCTTCCTCGGGTCCCAGCGGCTCCTCGAGAACCGGGGCACAACACTCGACGATGGTGCGATCCATGGCCTCATATTGACACAGGTCGATACCGAAAGCACGGCTACCGTGTCCGGATGTTCTCGGGCGCCGAGTTCCGCCGTGATCCCTACCCCACCTATGCCCGTCTCCGTGCCGAGGATCCCCTCCACGACGACCCGGAGTGGGGCCTCACCTTCCTGACCCGATACGCCGATGTGGCCTCGGTACTCCGGGACCGTCGCTTCGGGCGTGACATCCGCCACCTGGTCTCCCTCGCCGATCTCGATCAGCACCGCTTCTACCCCACCCACCTGCCCAACTGGTACCGGTACGTGCGGGGCTCATTCATGGAGCTGGAGCCGCCCGCCCACACCCGGCTTCGGGCCCTCGTCGGGCGGGCCTTTTCCCGTCGCGCCGCCGAGAGTTACCGGCCGGTCCTCGAGAGGGAGGCGGCCCGCCGCCTCGACGCCGCCGTGGAGCGCGGCCGGATGGAGGTGATCGACGACTACGCCACCCCCATCCCGCTGTCCATGATCTCCGAGCTGCTGGGCATCCCCGCCGAGGATCGGCGGCTGCTCCTGCCGTGGTCACGACGGGTCGTGCGACTCTTCGATGCCGACGCCACCGCCGCCGATGAAGCCGACGCCGAGAAGGCGGCGACCGACTTCGCCGCCTACCTCGCCGAGTTGATCGCCGATCGGCGCCGGCGACCCCGGGACGACCTCACAACCGCTCTGGTCGAAGCCGAAGTAGAGGGGGTTCGGCTGTCCGACGAAGATCTGATCGCCACGTGCATGCTGGTGCTCAACGCCGGTCACGAGGCCACCGTGCATGCCATCGGGAACGCCGTGCTCGCCCTAGCGAGGCACCCCGAGCAGTATCGGAATCTGCGCCGAGAGCCGGCCCTCGTGAGCATCGCGGTCGAGGAGCTCCTCCGTTTCGATGCGCCGCTGCAGTTGTTCGACCGATGGGTCCTCGAGGACCTGGAGTTGCACGGCCGGCGCTTCGTCTTGGGTGACAAGGTGGGCCTGCTGCTCGGGGCCGCCAACCGGGACCCGGAGCAGTTCGAGAACCCCGATGAGCTGGATCTTGGCCGTGCCGACAATCCCCATATGGCTTTCGGCGCCGGGATCCACTTCTGTGTCGGTGCCCCGCTCGCCAGGCTCGAGATGGAGGTGGCGGTCGGTGCCCTCGCCGTGCGGGTACCGAACCTGGACCTGGCGATCGACGACCCACCCCGCCTCGACAGCCTGGTGTTCCGCGGGCTCACCTCCCTCCCGGTCACACTCGCCTGAGGAACGCGCGCCTCCACCCGACGAGAGGGATGCCGTCTTCGAGATCGGCGTCGATGATTCTCCGCTCGACGACGCCGCTCAGCCGTAGGCGACGGCGTAGCCCCGCCGCCGAAGCACCCGGCGGAACATCCAGGCGGAGAGCAGGATCACCCCGCCCTTCACGACCGCGTTGAGGATCGATTTCACCAGCACGTAGGTCTCGACGCTCACCGAGAAGAGCAGCCAGACCCCCAGCGCGGTGTGGACGACCAGCACGACCGCCCAGAGCAGGCTGATGTGGCGAAAGAAGCGTCGAATACAGGGCCGAGCGGTCAACGACTCGTCCATCGGCACGAAGTCGCCCGCCAGCCGCTCGAGCAGGGGTCTTCCCGACCAGACCGAGCCGGCGAAGGCGGCCGCCACCACCAGATTGGCGGCGGCAGGCTGCAGGAAGTACACGGTCACGCTTCCGCTGAAGAATGAGATGAGGAAGCGAACGGTCAGCGTCAACGCGGTGATGATCAGGAGTCCGCTCGCTCGCTGACGAGCCAATGCGCGGCGAGCCACCCCGAGATAGGACCAAATCAGCGCTGCGATGATGGCCCCCCAGACGTCACTCAGATACAAGGCGAGGTAGAAGACTGCGACCGGGAGAAGGGAGCCCTCGACGACGTGAGGAAGGGCGTGGCGCACCATCGATCTCAGTCGCGGCAAACGCACGAGTCCGGCGTGGGTGTCGACCCCATCGACGGGTGGCGTGAACGTGACGCGATGCACCCGATCGATCGGGGAAATGGATGGTGTCGTCATTGATGGTTTATCGAATCGAACGGCGGTTTTCTGAATGTGATTCTCCGAATACTCGGATCTCGCGCCGCGGGGAGGCCCTCCGGGGCGTGACGGCCCGGGCAGCGCTCGACATCGCCTGAGAAACACCCTGGAGATGCATCCCTGAAGCCTCCCTGAACGCGTGCAACCGGCTCATGACCCGGGGATCATCGCCCACCGGGATCGGTGGGCGAGCCGCATGATGCCACAGTCCCGGCGATACAGGATCCAGCGGTGGCCTAGGAGCCGGCTTCGTCTACGCTCTCGGCCCGACCGTCCCAGGGAGACTGTCGTGAGCCGTCGAACAAAGTGGATCCTCGGTGTCGCCGCCGTCCTGGTCGTCGCGATCGGCTTCGCCACCTGGTGGGTCTTCTTCCGCGACACCGCTCCCCCGCCGGTGGCCATCGAGGATGCGGTGGCGGTCATCGAGGGCCCGGCCGAAGAGGGGGACGGCGATACCACCGAGACGACGGCGGCGGCCACGACCAGCAGCACCACCACGACCCAACCCGACGAGAGCGGAGTCGACGGCCGCTGGACCGTCGAGACCCAACTGGGATCGTTCGTCGGTTATCGGGTCCAGGAGGAGCTGGCCGGGATCGGCACCAAGACGGCGGTGGGCCGCACCCAGGGCCTGGAGGGCTCGCTCACCATCGCGGGCACGACGATCACCGCGGTCGACATCACCGCCGACCTCACGCGACTCGAGAGCGATGATTCGCGCCGTGACGGTGCCCTCCGCGATCGGGGCCTCGAAACCAACGAGTTCCCCACCGCCACGTTCTCGCTCACCCAGCCCATCGAACTGGACTCCGTCCCCGCAGAAGGGGCGCCGGTATCGGCGACGGCCGCGGGTGACCTCACCATCCACGGTGTCACCCGCTCGGTAGAGATCGCCCTCGAGGCTCAGTTGGCCGACGGCGTGATCGTGGTGGTGGGTTCGCTGCCGATCAACATGCTCGACCACGACATCGAGCCACCGGTCGGCTTCTCGGTGCTGTCGATCGACGAGGACGGCGAGATGGAGTTCCAGCTCTTCTTCGTCCGGTAGCCGTCGTCGGCTTGCCGGGAGGGTCCCGACCCGGCAGTGTGGTTCGGGATGCGGTACGGCTACTTCGACGACGACCGGCGGGAATACGTCATCACCCGCCCCGACACGCCCCTGCCCTGGATCAACTACCTGGGATCCGAGGACCTCTTCGGGATCATCACCAACACCGCGGGGGGCTACACGTTCTACCGGGATCCCCGGCTGCGGCGGCTCACCCGCTACCGCTACAACAACGTGCCCACCGACACCGGCGGCCGGTACCTCTACCTCCGCGACGAGACCGGGGCGTTCTGGTCGCCCAGCTGGGCTCCCACCCGCGGCGGCCTCGACGACTACCGGTGCCGCCACGGTCTGGGCTACACCGCCATCGGGTCCCGGCGCCGGGGCATCGACGCGGAGACCACCTACTTCGTGCCCCGGGGAGAGACCATCGAGGTGTGGCGGACCCGGATCACCAACCGTCGGGCCGAGCCGGCATCGCTCACGATGTTCTCGGTGGTCGAATTCGCCCTGTGGGACGCCTGGGACGACGCCACCAACTACCAACGCAACCTGAACACGGGCGAGGTCGAGGTGATCGACGGTGTCGTGTATCACACCACCGAGTACCGGGAGCGACGCAACCACTTCGCCTACTTCGCCTGTTCAGAGCCCCCGGTCGGGTTCGACACGCAACGGGAGTCGGTCCTCGGCCCGTACCGGGGCTGGGACCGGCCGGCAGTCGTCGAGGCCGGGGCATCCACGGGATCGATCGCCCACGGCTGGGCCCCGATCGGCTCCCATCAGATCGATCTCGACCTGGCCCCCGGTGAACACCGCACCGTGTTGTTCGTGCTCGGGTACGCCGAGAACCCCTCCGATCACAAGTTCTCGACGCCGGGGGTCGTGCACAAGACCGCGGCGCAAGCGGTCCTGGCGCGGTGGCGGGATCCCGAGGCCGCCGATGCCGCCCTCGTCGACCTGGCCGAGCACTGGGGCGAGCAACTCGACACCCTCGCGGTGGAGACACCAGACGACCACACCAACCGGATGGTCGACGTCTGGACCCCGTACCAGTTGGGCGTCACCTATCACCTGTCGCGGAACGCCTCGCTCTTCGATACCGGGGTCGGAAGGGGAATGGGGTTCCGGGACAGCAACCAGGATCTCCTCGGGCTGTTTGCGATGATGCCGGGACGGGCCCGGGAACGGATCCTCGACCTCGCCGCCACGCAACGCCACACCGGCGGCGCCTTTCATCAGTACCAGCCGCTCACCAAACGGGGGAACGAAGCAATCGGAAGCGGCTTCAACGATGATCCCCTCTGGCTGGTGCTGTCGGTGGCGGGCTACCTGAAGGAGACCGGAGACTGGTCGATCCTCGACGAGCCGGTCGTGTTCGAGAACGAAGCCGGCACCGAGGCGCCGCTGACCGAGCACCTCCGCCGCAGCATCGCCTACACCCTCGACCGGCTCGGACCCCACGGACTCCCGCTCATCGGGCGGGCCGACTGGAACGACTGCCTCAATCTCAACACCTTCTCGGCCGAGCCCGGGGAGTCGTTCCAGACCCACGCCAGCACCGAGGGAGGTGTCGCAGAGTCATTGTTCATCGCGTGTCAGTTCGTCCTCGCCGCCAACGAGATGGCCGAGATCGCCGAGCGCATCGGATCGCCCCATGAGGCCGGGGGGTACCGGTCGGCCGCCCGCCGAATGGCCGATTCCGTCGCCGAACACGGGTGGGACGGCGATTGGTGGCTGCGGGCCTACGACCACCATGGTGACCGGGTCGGGTCGGCATCCTGTGAGGAAGGGCGGATCTTCCTGGAGGTCCAGGGCATGGCGATCCTGGCCGGATTGGGGAGAGAGGACGGCCGGGCGGAGCGAGCCTTGGCCTCCGTCGCCGAGGAACTCGCCACGCCCCACGGCATTGCCCTGGTGCGGCCCCCCTACACCCGCTACCACCTCGAGCTGGGCGAGATCACGTCGTATCCCCCCGGCTACAAGGAGAACGGCAGCATCTTCTGCCACGCCAACCCCTGGTTCACCATCGCCGCCGCAATGACCGGTGACGGTGACGCCGCCCACGACTCCTACCTCCGCATCAACCCCTCGGCTCGGGAAGCCATCTCAGACGTGCACCGCTGCGAGCCCTACGTGTACGCCCAGACGATCGCCGGTCCCGACGCCCCCACCTTCGGGGAGGCCAAGAACTCGTGGCTCACCGGCACCACCGCGTGGTCGTACGTGGCGATCACCCAGTGGATCCTCGGGATCCGACCCGACCACGACGGGCTCATCGTGCAGCCCGTGATCCCCTCTTCCTGGAAGGGCTTCACCGCCCGGCGCCGTTACCGAGGCATCGCATACCACATCGACGTCCGACGCCGGGGGGCGGGCAACCGGGTCAGCCTGACCGTCGATGGGCGGGCAATCGCGGGAACGCTCATCCCGACTCCCGACGGACCCGGCCCGATCTCGGTTGTGGCCGAAATCGGCGAGTCCCCCTAGGGCATGATCGAGACCTCGTCGAAGTACAGGACGTTGTCGCTGATGCCTCTCAGGTAGAGGCGATCGGCGAAGACGTTTATCTCGACGAACGCCCTCGCCGCGGTGGCATAGGCCGTGAACGGCGCGTAGCCGGTGCGGCGGACGGTGCCCCCGGAACCGGTGACGATGTAGGTCGTCCCCGCGATCGGGATCGACCGCTGGTAGTCGTGCTCGTGGCCGGAGAGCACCAACTGGACCCCGTGGTTCTCGACGAGCGGAGCGAGGAGCTCGCGAACGTCCTCCGAGGATCCCTGGTAGCCGGAGGCATACGGCGGGTGGTGCACCGCCAGCACCCGCCACGTCTGGGTCGCGCCCCGCAGCGTCTCTTCCAGCCAGGCGACCTGACCGGGGTCGTCGAGGCTGTTGGAGTCGAGGCCGATCAGCAGCATGTCGCCCAGCTCGACCGACCACCAGCATCCCGGCATGCCGAGGAGTTCCATCTGCCGCGTCCCGCCGTCCGGATGGAGGGCATCGTGGTTGCCGAGGATGGCGTAGAGCCGGGCGCCGCTCTCGACGACCCCGGCGAACGGGTCGAGCACCAGCTCATCGAGCCGGTCCGGGTCACCGCCCGGATACACGTTGTCGCCGAGCAGCAGCAGCATGTCGTACGCCCCGAACTCCCATGCTCCGAGCATCGCTGCGGCGATCTTCTCCTGCTGTCCCCCGGTGTCGCCGACGTCGCCGACCACGGCGATCCGCAGGAGGGGCTCCTCACCCTCCGGAAACGGCGCGAGGGGCCAGCTGTGCTCCGGACCCCCGGTGATGTGTGTGAGCCGCGACCAGATCTGGTCCCGGAAGGTGATGCCGAAAGCCAGCATGACCACACCCAGCACCGCCAGGGCGAAAGGCCACCAGCGACGGCGAGCCCCCTCCGGGCGCTCCGGGTCCGTCGACATCTCCTCCGATGATCCTACGCCGGAAGGCTCCTGCCAGAATCGGCACGTGCGACGCTGGCTGCGCCGATTGCTGTGGGGCCTCGGCGGCCTCGCCCTCGTCATCGGGGGGTTGTCCGTGTGGGTGTTCTGGCCCGAGTCGGCCGCCGGCGAAGTGGAGGGTCTCGACACCGTTGCCGATCGATACGACGTCAGGATCGTTCGCGACGAATACGGAGTGCCCTACGTCCTCGGTCCCCGCAACGTCGACGTGGCCTACGGGCTGGCGTTTGCCCACGCCGAGGACGATTTCCTCACCATCCAGCAGTCGGCACTGGCGGCCCGCGGCATCCTGGCCACCATCTACGGCACGGACGCCGCCCCCAACGACTACCTCGTGGGGTTGTTGCGAATCTGGGAAACCGTCGACGAGCGATACGAGAGCGACCTGTCCCCTGAGGTGCGCGCCATCTGTGAGGCCTACGCCGACGGGATCAACCACTATGCCGCCCTCCACCCCGACGAGGCGCTCAAGGGCCTCTTCCCACTGACCGGCCGCGACATCGTCGCCGGCTCGGTGCACAAGTCACCGCTCTTCTTCGGACTCGAAGAGACACTCATCGACCTCTTCGACGACGAGCCGGCTTCAGACGTATCGCCCCGCTTCGGCGCCTACGGATCCAACGTGATGGCAGTGGCTCCGAGCCGTTCCGAGGACGGCAGCACGTTGTTCGTCTCCAACAGCCACCAGCCGTGGGAGGGACCAGTCGCCTGGTACGAGGCCAACGTCCACTCGGAGGAAGGCTGGCATTTCAGCGGTGCGCTGTTCCCAGGGATGCCGATCTTCGCCCTCGGCACCAACGGTGATCTGGCGTGGTCGTTCACCGTGAATCACCCCGACCTCGTCGACGTGTATCGCCTTGAACTCGACCCCGAGGACGATGGTCGCTACCGCTACGAGGGCGAGTGGCGGGAGTTCGAGACGTGGGAAGTGCCGATCACGGTCCGCATCGTGGGCCGATTCCGCTGGACGGTGACCCGGGAAGCGCTGTGGACCGAGTACGGGCCGGCCATCCGGCGCCCCCATGGGACCTACGCGGTCCGCTACGCCGGAATGGGCTTGGCCGGGATCTACGAACAGCTCTTCCGGATGGGCACCGCCGAGACGTTCGAGGAATGGAGCTCCCCGCTGCGGAGCCAACGCGGCCTCCCCACCTTCAACGTCGGCTACGCCGACCACACGGGGCGGATCTTCTACGCCTATCACGCCCTGCTCCCGGTGCGCGACGAGCATTACGACTGGTCGCTCTACCTGCCGGGCGACACCGCCGAGACCCTGTGGATGGAGTACCTGCCGTTCGAGGAGCTTCCCCAGGTGCTCGACCCCGCCGCCGGCTTCATCCAGAACGCCAACTCGACCCCTTGGCAGACCACCGGCACCGCCACCGACCCGAGTCCCGGCGACTGGTCGGCGACGCTGGGGATCGAGGACTGGCCCACCAATCGGTCCTTGAGGGCGCTGGAGCTCCTCGGCGCCGACCCGGCCATCTCTCTCGAAGAACTGCTCGCCTATAAGCACGACCTGCGCTATCACCCCGACTCCGACGTGGCTCGGTGGCGGGATCTGCTGGTGACGTCGATCGACCCGGAGACGACCGCCGATCGCCACGGGGTCTCGGCCGACGACGTCAGGGACGGCCTCGAGACGCTGCGACGCTGGGATCTCGGCGCCGGATCGGAGACGCGGGGCATCGCACTGATGGTCGCCACCCTCTCGTGGGTCTTCGACGAGGTGCCCGACGACGACCGCATCGAGTTCGACCCATCCCAGCTGGCGCATTCCGAGGTCCCGTTCGAGGTCCTCGAGGAGGCCTTCGCCGAGGCGGTCGAGTGGCTCGTCGACGGTCATGG
>JBFELU010000028.1:0-28820 GCA_041551965.1 Acidimicrobiia bacterium | reverse complement strand
TGTCGAAGAAGTTCGACTACCAGTGCGCCTACGAGAAGGCGCTGGGGACCCTGGTGGCGGCGCTGTCGGGCGGCAACCTCCACATCTTCCAGGGGGGCACCACCGGCGAGCTCGTGTACCACCCGGTGCTGTCGATCATGGACGACGACGTCGCCGGGTGGGTGGGCCGCATGCTGGGTGGCGTCGACGTGAACCGGGACACCCTGGCCATCGACCTCATCAACGAGGTCGGGCCTATCCCCGGGCACTACCTCAACACCGCACACACCAGAGAGCACTGGCGCAGCGAGCACTTCTTCCCCGAGGTCGCCGACCAGGAGGCCTACCCGGTGTGGAAGGAGAGCGGGAAGAAGGACATGCTCGACCTGGCCCGGGAGAGGATGGACCACCTTCTTTCTACACACCGGCCCGAACCCCTCACCGATGAGCAGGAGCGAGCCGTCGAACGGATGCTGAGCGACGCCCGGGACCACTACCGCAAAGAGGGCCTCATCACCGATGAGGAGTGGGCCGCCTACGAAGCCGCCCTCGACGCTGCCTGACGGGGGCTCACTCTTCGAGCACCGCCAGGTAGGCCGACCACTCGTCGTCGCCGATGGCATCCCGGTCGCGGTAGTAGCGGCGGGCCTCGTCGAGGATTCCCTCGACGCCGCGTTCCTCCTCCGCCGTCAGCGGCAGCGGCCGGTGAGTCCCGAGGATCTCCTCGACCTTGTCCCGGGCCCGGCTCAGCATGTCCGGCTTCCCCGAGGTCACCCACGACGAGTAGGGCTCGTGGTCGGTGACCGCCAGAAAGGCGTCCTCCTTGTCCCACCACTCCCTGGTGTGAGCATGCCCGAGGTAATGGCCCGGCACCACACCGACGTCGTCGATCACCTCGACCGCCAACGTCTCATCGTCCACCCGGACTCCTTCGAGGACCCGCCCGATCCAGCCGGCGATATCGTCATCCATCACCGACAGCTCCGGGCTGTAGAGGAGCTCGCTGGACGATCCCCCCTGGAACAGCTGGACGTGGCCGCCGGAGAGGGCCGCCATCAGCGCCCCGGTCGACTTCTCGAAGCCCGCCTGAAAATCGATCTTCTTCGAGTCGCTGGCAAAGCCGGCATTCGACCACGCCGGGATCCGGTAGCTGCGGAGCACCTGATGCATCATCGCGGTGGAGATCGACACGGCCGGCCCGCCCCAGATGTCGATGCCGCTGCGCATGTCGAGCGCACCGGCGCCATGGTGGATGGCAATCGCCGCACCGGTGCGATACAGCTGCGTCAACACCGCCCACCCCATCGTCTCGGCCACCTGGAGCACGACCGACCCGGCCATCGTTGCCGGTCCCTGCCCGCCCATGGCGACGCCGAGGGCGGGAGTGATCGGCATGCCGGCGTCGATGTACCGGAAAGCCGCCTCGACCCCGTTCCCCGGAATCGTCAAGGGTGACGTGTGCTCGATCTCCGGGAAAAGATCGGTACCGACCGCCTGGGCCATACGGATCGCAAAGACCTCGGTGCCTTCGACGTTCCCCGCCACCTGGGTCTTCGACGAATAGCGAATCCCACTGGCGAGGTTCTCAAGCATCGTCATCACCGGGGGGATCCGGTCACGATCCGTGTAGATCTCCCAGGCCTCCGCCAGGTGGGTGTGGGGCAGCGCATCGGCCACGATCATGGCGTCGCGGTGCTCGGCGGCGGTGGCGGCTCTCGTCTCCCAGGTGTCGAGATCCACGAACTTCATGCCCATGCCCTGCATGAAGTAGAAGGAGTCGCCTCCGAGCATGAGATCGTTGCCGGGATCGCGGGCCCGAAGCCGGAAGTGACTCGGCACCGATCGCAGGCACTCCTCGACGAGCGCCGAGGGGAAACGGACCCGGCCCTCCCCTTCGTCGACCCGGCACCCCCCGTCGGCCAGCAGCCTGAGGGCTTCAGCGTGGTCGATCCGCATGCCGGTCCGCTCGAGGACGTAGAGCGCACCCCGGTGGATCGACTCGACCTCCTCGGGGGTGAGCACCTCCAACGGCGGGAACCTGCGGGTGAAGCCGTCCAGCATCCTCGTCCTCTCAGCTCACATCTCGGATCACAGGGTGAGCATGTCCTCCTCGGCCTTGGCATGGGCGGCCGGAATTGCCCGGCGCAGGGTCTCCACGATGAAGTCGACGTCGTCTCGGGTGATGATGAGCGACGGCGACATGATGTTCAGGTTCTCCACCGGCCTCACGATGAGCCCCAGGGCGTCGGCCTCGTTGGCGACCCGGTGGCCGATGTCGATGGCATCGGGGTAGGGCTCGCCGGTCTCGAGGTCGCGCACGAACTCGACGCAGACCATCAGGTGCGACCCGCGGACGTCGCCGACCATCGGGAGGTCCCGCAGCGTGTTGAGCCGCTCCATGAAGTAGGGACCCACGTCGCGAACGTGCTCCAGGATCCCCTCGTCCTCCATGATCTCGATGTTCTTGAGACCGGCGGCACAGGCCACCGGGTGTCCCCCGTAGGTGAAGCCGAGGGGGAAATAGCGCTCGTACCCCGGTTCGGCAATCACGTCGAAGATCCGATCCGAGAAGATCGTGGCACCCAACGGGATGTATCCGCTGGTGAGCCCCTTGGCGGAGGTGATGATGTCGGGGGTGATCCCGAACAGCGGCTCGGTGGCGAACCATTCGCCGAGCCTCCCAAACCCGGTCACCACCTCGTCGGAGACATAGATGATGTCGTTGTCGCGGCAGTACTCCCAGATCCGCTTCAGGTAGTTGGCCGGCGGGGGAACGACTCCCCCGGCGCCCATGACCGGCTCGGCGATGAACCCGGCCACGTGCTCGGACCCGCCCAGCTCCTCGACCTTGGCCACGAACTCGTCGACCAGGTTGTCGGCGAACTCCTGCTCGGACAGACCACCGCCGTAGCGGTAGATGTTCGGCGACGACAGGTGATGCACGTTGTCGAGGAACTCGAACTCGGCGATCTTGTCCCCCGGCTTGCCGCCCAGCGACACCGCCGCATAGGTCTGGCCGTGATAGGCGTCGATCCGCGAGATGAAGTGGCGCTTGTGTGGTTTGCCGCGCACGTTCTGGAAGAACTGCACCAGACGGAAGGCCATGTCGTTGGCCGTGGAACCGCCGGTGCTGAAGAACACGTGGTTCAGGTCGCCGGGGGCGAGTTCGGCGAGTTTGGCGGCCAAGTTGGCGGCCGGGGCGTGAGTGAGATCGACGAACGGCGACGAATAGGCGAGGCGACGCGCCTGATCCGCGATCGCCTCGACCATGTCATTGCGCCCCAGGCCGACGTTGTTGCACCACAACCCCCCGACGGCGTCGAGGTAACGGGTCCCGTCGGTATCGGTGACGAAGGCCCCCTCTCCCGAGTGGATCGGCAGCGCCCCTTCCTCAGAGAACACATCGAACACCTGGTAGGGGTGCAGGTGATGCCGCTTGTCCCTTTCGATCAGTTCCCGGGTTTCTCTGGTATGCGCCATGTGCTCGCCTCTCTCTGCTCGCCGGGGACCTAGAAACCCGGAATCTGCTTGGGGAAGTAGTCCTCCAGGTCGCCGTCACGCTCCACGTCGACGGTGGCACAGTGCAGCGCCCCGCCGAACATCGAGACGTCGATGAAGGGCACCGGGATCACATCGAAGCCGAGGCCGTCGAGCTGCTCCATGAAGGCGACCTCGTTGGCCTCGACACACAGCGTGTTGGGGCCGAGTGAGAACACGTTGTAGCCGAGGCACGCGTGACAGAAGGTGTAGGGCGGTTGCTCGGCCCCGGAGGGAGGCACCGCTTCGACGATCTCCCAATCGTTGATCCGGAACAGCTCGTAGAACTCGGGGTACAGCGACGGGTAGTCGGGGTTGACCACGATCAGCCCGGGCCGCAGCGGCACCAGCGTGACGTCGATGTGCCATGGCACCGGGGTCCCGCCGAAGGCCAGGTGATGGACCCGGTAGCCACGGGCTTCGAAGTGGCGCTTGAACCAATCGAGGCCGGCTTTGTTGGACGGCGCCGAGTGCTGGATGAAGATGTCCTTCCCGAAGCGCATGGCATCGGCGACGTCGAACAGCGGCTCCTCCTCGGTGAGCTGCCACTCGAGACGCTCCATCTTCGCCATCAGCTCCTCCTCGGACCAGGTGTGGTGGAAGTCGTGCCAGTAGTTCGGCACGTAGGAGGCGTCGGACAGCCGCGGCTTCGGGGCGGCCGACCACAGGAAGTTGGGGTCCTCTTTGAAGTACTGCTGCAGCAGCGGCTTGTAGGCGAGGAACTCGAACCAGCGGGACCGCTGCGACATGGTGGCTTCGAGGATCTCGTTGCCGTGGCACATGATGATGTCGCGCGGCGGCATCGTGCCGAACATGTGGTCGCACTCCCAGTCGGGAGTTCGCACGTGCTGACGGTCGTCCATCGAGGTGGGGCGGTCGACCCGGATGCCCCGGTTCTCCAGGAGCGCGACGAAGGCTTCCATCTGCTCGGAGGCCCGTTCCAGGTATTCGTCGGGAATCGGCGTCCACTCACCCGCCGCCAGACCCAGCCTCGGGTAGGCGTTGACCATCCCGGCTTCGGGAGCGCCGACCATGCGGCTATCGATGCGCCCCACGATGACGTGCTCGAGGGGGTCCCACTCGTTCCACGAGTTGACACGGGTCACCACAACCTCTCCGGTCGCCGGCGATCAGCCTATCAAATGATAGGCCAACACGGCGAGTGGGCTCACCCCTCGAGGTACTCCCGATAGGAGGCTCGCCAGGCCTCGGTCTCCTCCACCTGGTTGAAGGTGAAGATGTGGAAGCCCTCCACGCCGCAGACGGGATCGGTGATCACGTCGATCAGGTTGTCGACCAGCGCATCGGGCACGTAGCCCCCGGGTCGTCCCAGCCTCCCGATCAGCGACCTGTTCTTGGTGAGGTAGCGGACCGATCGCCCCACGCCGATCTGTGCCGAGATGCGCAGGAGTTTGCCAAGGTGCGTGGCACCGGGAATGCCGATGCGGATCGGGACCGAGATCCCCTCCTGCCGCCGCGCCACCAGCCAGCCAATGATCGTCCTGGGGTCGAAGCACACCTGGCTCGCCATCCAGGTGGCATACCCGCTCTTGTCACAGAGCGCTTCGAGGAGGACGACATCGGGGATGGTGGCGTGGCCGTCCGGGTAGCAGGCGATCCCGATCTCGAGGAAGGGATGGCCGATCTCCTGCAGGGCCTCCAACACCCCCAGCGCATCGGAGAACTCCCCGGCTTGTTCGGCGTCGCCGCCGATCACGAACACCCGGGTGACCTGAACGTCGGCAAGCCTCTCGATGATGGTCTCGAGTGCGCCGCGACTCTCAATCATCTTCGCCGCGAGGTGGGGAACCGCGCGGTGGCCCCGCCTCTGCAGCTCCTCGACCAGTTCCAGCGCGGCCGTGGTACCGGCGGCCGGTGATGCCGTCACAGAGACCATTGCCCCGTCCGGCAGGTGATCGATCTGCCGATCGACCCCTTTGATGGGAATCACCTCGAACAGCGGATCGGCCAGCAGCCGGGCGACTGCGGCCCGCTCCTCACTCGTCACAGGGACGCCGGCTCCTCATAGTCGCCGCACCCTATAGGGTGCGCAACGATGAACGCCATCGAGCGGATCCGTAGCGCCGTCGGCGGCCGGCCCACCGATCGGGTCCCGGTGGCGCCGTACGTCGCCAACTGGACGGCTCGCTGGTCGGGTATCCCCCTCGGGACCTATTGCCGGGACGGCGCCGCCATGGCCCGGGCCCACGTCGAGGCCTACGAACGCATCGGCTACGACGTCGTCTTCCCCGACTGTGACAACTACTACCTCGCCGAGGGGTTCGGGTGCCGCACGGTGATCCCCGACGACGACATCGCCTCTTTGGAGCGTCCGGCGGTCCCCTCGATCGAGGCCGTCTTCGATCTCCAACCACCGGACCCACAACGGGACGGCCGGATGCCGGTGGTCCTCGAGGCCATCCACCGGCTTCGTCAGGTGCTCGGGCCGGACATCGCCATCCGGGCCCCCGGGACCGGACCGTTCGCTCTCGCCTCCTACCTGGTGGGCATCGACGAGTTCCTCAGGATGGTGGCCCGGGTGCATCACGGCCACGACGATACGCTCCGCCCGGCACTCGAGCACATGCTGGAGATCACGACTCAGAGCCTGATCGCGTTCGGCTTGGCCGAGATCGCCGCCGGGGCCGACATCATCCAATGCGGCGACTCGCTGGCCTCGTGCAGCGTGATCTCACCGGCGATGTTCGAGCGCTGGGTGCTCCCCCTCCATCAACGCGTGTTCGCCGCCTGGAAGGCGGCCGGAGCGCTCACCGCGCTCCACATCTGCGGCGACAACACCCGGGCCCTCTCCTTGCAAGCCGGCACCGGGGCCGACATCGTCGCCATCGACCACCTGGTCGATCTCGGCACCGCAAAGAAAGTCATCGGAGACCGGACCTGCCTCATCGGCAACCTGGATCCCGTCACCACGATGCGCTTCGGGTCACCGGCCGACGTGGCGGCCGCCGCCGACGAGCGGTTGGCCGTGGCGGCCGAGGGTGGCCGATACATCCTCGGGACCGGGTGCGAGGTTCCCGTGGACACGCCCGTCGAGAACCTGGCCGTGCTCGTGGAAGCCGTGGAACGGGGGCGCTAAGTTGCCGTCAATGCTGGAGGAAATCCGTCAGGCCCTCATCATCGGAGACGGCGACCGCACGGTGGCCCTCGTCAACGACGCCCTGGCGGCGGGGACCGATCCCCAGGTCATCACCGACGACGCCCTCACCGCCGGGATGCGTGAGGTCGGCGAGCTCTTCGACCGGGGTGAGTATTTCATTCCGGAGATGCTCATCGCCGCCGATGCGATGGAACAGGCCATGGAGGTCCTCAAGCCTCTTCTCGCCGCCGACGCCGGCGAAGGGAGCGGCACCGTCGTGATCGGCACCGTTCAGGGGGATCTCCACGACATCGGCAAGAACCTGGTGATCACCATGCTCGAAGGGGCCGGGTTCCGGGTGATCGACCTGGGCGTCGACGTCCCGGCGACACGGTTCGTCGACGCAGTCCGGGAGCACGGCCCCGGCGTCGTGGGGCTCGGCGCCCTGCTCACCACCGCCCTCGCCCGCATGGGGGAGACGATCGCCGCGCTCAAGGAATTGGATCCTGCTCCCCCGGTGATGGTCGGTGGCGCCGCCGTGACCGCAGAGGCCGGCGAAAGGCTCGGAGCAGACGGTTACGCGGGCAACGCCAAGCAGGCGGTGGACCTGGCCGCCCACCTCGTTGCACCGCGATGACCTCGCCGGCGACTGCCGTCCTCTCGTGCCGGGTCCTTCAGGATCTGCTCGAACCCCTCCTCCCTGACGAAGCCGAGGTCACCTACCTCGATTACGGCCTCCACACCCGGCCCGTCGAGATGGCACCGACCCTGCAGCGGCACCTCGATGCCCTCCCCGAGCCGTCGACCGTCCTCGTGGGGTACGGCCTGTGCGGCAACGGGGTGGTCGGCGTGGAGTCGGGACCGCACACGCTCGTCTTCCCCCGGACTCACGACTGCATCGGGATGATGCTCGGCTCCCAACAGCGCTACGAGGAGGAGTTCTACGCCGAACCGGGGACGTACTACCTCACCCGGGGCTGGCTGGAGAGCGGGGACGATCCCCTGACGACCTACCACCGCTACGAGGAGGACTACGGAACCGTCAGGGCCGAGCGGCTCATCGACAAGATCTACGGCTCCTATCGCCGACTCCGCGTCATCGCCTTCTCGGAGGAAGAGATGGAGCGGTCGCGCCAGCTGGCCGCACCGGTGGCGCAGTTCTGCCGGGACCGGTGGGGCATGGCCTACGACGAGTACCTCGGTGACCCGACGCTCCTCGAGAAGCTGATCGGGGCCGCCGACGTCGACGACCCCGATCTGCTCGTCGTTCCCCCGGGGACCACCGTCACCCAGGAGATGTTCCTGAAGGACGAGGACCTCCCGCTCAGGTCCGGGTGATCGTCCCCTCCCAGGTCCCCACCTTCTCGCCGGCCTTGTCGGCCTCGCTGAACCAGTAGGAAGTCACCGCCTTGGTCTCGGTGAAGAACGCCACGCCGTCGCGGCCCATCACGTGCAGGTCGCCGAAGAAGCTGTTCTTGTGGCCGGAGAACGGGAACACCGAGATCGGCACCGGGATCCCCACGTTGACGCCGACCATGCCGGCATCGATGCGGCGGGCGAACTCCCGGGCGTAGTGCCCGCTCTGCGTGAAGATCGAGGCGCCGTTGGCGTACCGGCTGTTGTTGATCGTCTGGATGCCCTCCTCGAAGGACTTCACCCGCTTCACGTACAGGACCGGGCCGAAGACCTCCTCCCAACCGCAACGCATCTCGGGGGTCACGTGGTCGAACACGGTGGGGCCCATGAAGTAGCCGCCCTCGTAGCCGGGCACGTCCGGCTTGCGGCCGTCACGGGCCATCACGGCCCCTTCGGCCATCGAGCGCTCCACCCAATCGCTGACGAAGCCGAGGTGCTCTTCATTGACCAGCGGGCCGAGTTCGGTGCTCTCTTCCCAGGCCGGACCCATCTTGCGCTTGTCGGCGAGCTCGACGATGGCCTCGACGAGGTCGTCGGCGATCTGCTCCTCGACCGCGATGGCCGGCAGTGCCATGCACCGCTCCCCGGCACAGCCGAAGGCGGAGTTGATGACCCGCTGGGCGGTGGCCATGACCGGGGCGTCCCGCATGATGAGGGCGTGGTTCTTGGCCTCGGTGAGCGCCTGAACCCGCTTGCCGTGGGATGCCGCCGTGGCGTAGACGTGGCGACCCACCTTCTCTGAGCCGACGAATGAGACGCCCCTCACCTCGGGGTGCTCCAGCAAGATCTCTGCCTCGTGGCGAGAGGCGGTCACCACGTTGAGGACCCCGGGCGGGATCCCCGCCTCCTGCCACAACTCGGCGATCCGCATGGCGGTCTGCGGCACGAAGCTGGCCGCCTTGAGAACGAAGGTGTTGCCGGTGGTGACCGCCAATGGGGCCATCCACCCCATGGGGATCATCGCCGGGAAGTTCCACGGAGCGATCCCGGCGAACACCCCGAGCGGCTCCCGGTAGGTGACGGTGTCGAACCCGTCGGAGACGTTCATGAGCGAGTCGCCCATCATCGTGACCGGCACGGCACAGGCCAGCTCGACGACCTCGATCGCTTTCAGCACGTCGCCCCGGGCCTCGGCGTAGGACTTGCCCATCTCGGTCGACAACAGCACGGCCAGGTCTTGCACCTGCTCCTCGAGCAGCCCCTTGAGTCGGAACATCACCTGAACCCGCTCGGTGACGGGGGTGTCCCGCCAGCCGGGGAAGGCCGCCGCGGCTGCCTCGACGGCGTCGTTGACCTCGTCGACGGTGCACTGGGGGGCCTCGGCCATCACCTCCCCGGTGCTGCTGTTGGTCACCGGCATGTAGGTGTCGGTGGCGGACTCCCGCCACTCGCCGCCGATGAACGGCTTGAGTCTCGTCACCATGACGTTTCCTCCTCGCGTCTTCACAAAGGTCTCGAGAGATTCTCGGCATCGTACCCGGGCCGCAGAGGGACAGCCCGGGCCGAACGGCCCCGCTATTCGATGCGCTCGATCACCTCGCTCATCACCGCCACGGCCTCATCGACTTCGTCGCCGGTGACCGTGAGGGGTGGGGTGATCCGCAGCACGTTGCCGTAGAGGCCGCCCTTGCCGAGCAGCAGACCGGCTCTCCTGCAGCCTTCGTGAAGGAGGGCGGCCCGTTCCGACGAGGGTTCCAGCGAACCGGGCTGCGTGGTCTCCAGGGCCAGCATCAGCCCCTTGCCCCGCATCTCGGCGATCCAAGGGGTCGCCTCGACCACCGGTCCGAGGCCGCCTTCGAACCGCCGCCCCATCCGCAGGGCGTTGCCCTGCAGGTCGTGCTCCAGGACGTAGTCGAGGGTGGCAATGGCCGCCGCCGCCGACAGCGGGTTCCCACCAAAGGTCGAGATCGAGTTGGCGCCGAGTGAATCCATGACCTCGGCCCGGGCCACCACCCCGCCCATGCTCACCCCGTTGCCCACACCCTTGGCGAACGTCATGATGTCGGGCGTGACACCGTGGGCCTGGTAGCCCCAGAAGTTCTCCCCGGTCCTCCCCCACCCGGTCTGCACCTCGTCGGAGACGAAGAGGATCCCGTAGTCGTCGAGGATCTTCTCCATCGCCCCGTAGAGACCGTCGGGCGGCAGGGAACAGCCGCCGACACCCTGGATCGGCTCGGCCAGGAGGCATGCCACGTCGCCCGAGGTCATCATGTCGATCACCTGCCGCAGGTCCTCCAGCGACGCCTCGACGTAGGCGTCGGGATCCAGATCGCGGAAGGGGCTGCGAAGCGGATAGGCGCCATGGACGTAGTTGACGTTGATGCCGGTGTAGGAGGTGGGCGACCACGACCGGTGTGATGTGACGGCAACGGCGGTGAAGGATCGGCCGTGGTAGCTGTTGCGCATCGCCAGCACCTGGTTGGAACGCCGGTGGGTGGTGGCGAGCAACAGCGCCGCATCGGTGGCTTCGGTGCCGGAGGTCGTGAAGAAGACCCGGGCGTCGGGAATCCCCGAGACCTCGGCGATCCTCTCGGCCAGCGTGACCGCCGGTTCGTTGAGGTACAGGGTCGAAGTGTGCACCACCTTGGCGGCCTGCCGTTGGATCGCTTCCGTGATCTCGGGAATCCCGTACCCGACCATGGTGGTGAGGATCCCGCCGAAGAAATCCAGATAACGGTTCCCCTCGACATCCCACACGTGGCGCCCCTCGCCGCGATCGATAGCGATCGGCTCCTCGTGGTAGGCGATCATCCACGACGGCGACACCCGCCTCCGCCGATCCAGCAATTCGCGATTCGTGGTCACGGCAACCTCCGGGCCCGGGGTGCCGTAGATGGTAGGCCCGGACTCAGCCTCCCAACCGCTCAACGGCCATCCCGGCGAGGTGGTCTCCGATCTCCAGGGCGGCGGTGGCCGCCGGCGACGGCGCATTGAGCACGTGCAGGAACGGGCCATCCCCGGCGATCACGAAGTCGTCGGCGAGGGTGCCGTCGGGCCACACCGCCTGGGCGCGGACGCCGGATCCCCCTCGGATGAGGTCCTCGCGCCGGATCCCGGGGATCAACACCCGGGACCGGCGGGCATACAGCACCGGACTCCACGAACCGGCCAGCTCGGCGATCCCGGTGCGCCAGTAGCGGGCCGCCATCCGCCAGAACCCCCGGTATCGCAGCGTCTGCCGCATCTCGCGGAACCGGGGGCGGGTGCCCCTGTAGTGCTCCCTGCCCCAGGCCAGCACCGCATTGGGCCCCACCTCCACGGTGTCGTCGATGCGCCGGGTGAAGTGGACCCCGAGGAACGGGAAGCGGGGATCGGGGACCGGGTAGACCGCCGAGGCCACCCGTTCGGGATCCCGCAGGTGGAAGTACTCACCGCGAAAGGGAACGATCCGCACAGGGGGATCGAGGCCGGTCATGGCAGCCAACGTGTCGGCATGGAGCCCGCCGCAGTTGATGAGCATCCGGGCTTCGATCCGCTCCCCCGCCCCGTGGACCACACAGCCGGTCCCGGTGGTCTCCATCGACGACACCGGGAAGCCGGTCGATACCGGCACGCCACCCGACCGAAGGTGGTCGGCGAATCGATCCGCCACCGCCCCGAAGTCGACGTATCCGGTTTCGGGCACGAACAAACCGGCCGCGCCTGTGGCGTGCGGCTCATGGTCCCGAATCCCGCTCGGGCCGAGGCGTTCGATGCCCTGCAGGCCGTTGGCCTCACCGCGCCGCGCCAGCTCCTCGAGCACCGGAACCTGGTCCCCGGTGGTGGCCACCACCACCTTGCCGCTCTCCCGGTAGGGGAGGCCCTCGGTGCGGCACAACTCGGCCATGCGGCGCCGCCCCTCGACACAGAGCCTGGCCTTGAGCGAGCCGGGCCGGTAGTAGAGACCGGAGTGGAGCACCCCGCTGTTGCGACCGGTCTGGTGGGCCCCGAGGACCGTCTCCTTCTCGACCACTGTGATCGACGGAGCGTTGCGACTGCGCAGCAACGCCCGGGCGGTGGCCAGGCCGACGATGCCTCCGCCGATCACCACCACGTCGACCCGCTGCGTCATGCCCACCCGTCCAGGGCGAACCGCTCGGTGGCGTCGAGGTCGAGGTCGGTCCCCAGCCCCGGTCCCGTCGGCACCTTCAGTTCCCCGTCGAGCAGTTCCGGCCCGGCATCGACGAGGCGCCGGAAGTTGAAGATCTCGTCGTCGGGGAACACCTCCACCATGTGGGCCGCTTCCGAGGCCGCCACCGTGTGGACGTGGAGGGTGTCGAACCAGTGGGGGCACACGGTGACCCCGAACGACGCGGCCATCTCATCGACCCGTTGGTACTCGGTGAGCCCTCCCAGTACCGGGACATCGGGGTTGATGAACGACACCGCCCCGGTCTCCATCAGATCTCGGAAGTGCCAACGAGTCGAGCCGATCTCGCCGCTGGCGATCGGAATGGGGGTCGAGCGGGCCAGCGGGATGAGCGACGCCAGGTCGTCGGGGAGGAAGGGCTCCTCGATCCAGTAGGGATCGTGGCGCTCCCAGGCTCGCAGGTGCTCGACGGCCTCGGACACCGAGCCCCAAGCATTGTTGGCATCCAGCAGCAGGGGAACGTCGGATCCGACGGCCTCCCGACACACCCGGATGCGGGCCTCGTCGTCGGCCGGCGACAGGCGACCCACCTTGATCTTGACCGCCCGGTACCCGGCGTCGAGGTACCCGGATACCTCGGCCGCCAGATCGTCGAGTGTCTTGTCGTCGGCGTAGTAACCCCCGGAGGCGTAGCAGGGCACCGTCTCCGCCTTGCGGCCGCCCAGAGCCTCCGAAAGCGACACACCCTCCATCCGGGCGTTGAGCTCCCACAGGGCGATGTCGACGGCACTGAGGGCCCTCATCACCAACCCGGCCCGACCGTGCAGCAAGGTGGCCCGGAACATGCGATTCCAGATGCCGGACACGTCGGTCGGATCGGCCCCCACGACGAGAGGGGCCAACAGATCCCGCACCGCACCGGCGGCGAGGGGAGCGCCGGTGTGACCGAGGTAGGCGAACCCGAGCCCGGTGGCCCCCTGGACGTGAGCTCGCACCAGCACGAAGTCACGCTCCGTGAACGTGCGGTTTGCCATCGAGACGGGACGCTCCACGGGGATCCGCACCGCCCTCGCCTCGACCCGTTCGATGACGCTCATGGATGGCTCGACTGTACCGTCCGGGTCGTCACCGCTCCGCACCCTGCCTGCCGACGGCCATAATCGGTCCATGACACGGCCGGCCACCGCGTTCAGCTTCAACCGCTACCACGTCGACCTGGCCACGGGCGAAGTCCGTTTCGAGCGAATCGCCTGCGAGGACTTCGAGGACGTGCTGGGGGGGATCGCCCGGGCCACCAAGTACTTCGATGAGATCGAAGTGGGCGATCCCTACGCCCCGGAGTCGCCGCTGATGATGAACCTGGGGATGCTGTCGGGGACCCGGGTCATGACCGGCCTCAGGGTCTTCTTCCACGGCTACTCGCCCCTGAAGACCTCCCGGTCGGGTGTTCCCGGCCTGATGTGGTCCAGCGGCAGCGGCCACTTCGGCACCAAGGTGCGGGCCCTCGGCGTCGACGACGTGATCTTCACCGGGCGGGCCCCCCGGCCCACCCTGCTGCGTCTCGCCCCGGCCGACGACCCGGATGGCCCCGGGGGCCCGGCCGTCTTCGAGTTCCTCGACGCCGCCGATCTGGCGGGCCGCACGGTCAACGACCGGATCCAGGACCTCCACCGCCGCTACCCCGAAGCCCACTTCGCCGCGATCGGCCCCGCCGGGGAGCACTGGGACACGGTGCGTTACGCCGCGATCGCCTTGTCCACCGACAATCAATTGGAGAGCGGCGACCCCAAGCCGCGGTTCTGCGGGCGGGGCGGCTACGGCGGGGTGATGGGCTCCAAGAACTTGTGGGCGATTGCCGCCGACGGCCCCAACCCGGCGGTGCGGGCCCGGGGCCTCAGGGAGGTCAACAAGGAGATCAACCTCGGTGAAGGAAGCGCCCGCTATCGCGATCTCCCCCACGACCGGGGAGGCACGTGGCGCACCATGAAGATGATGCGGGAGGCCGGGAGTCTCCCCGAGTTCAATTTCGCCCCCACCGGTACCGAGGTCTCGGTGCCGTTGCTGCGTCCCTCGGTGGAAGAGGGTCCGTATGTGGTGAAGGCCGAGGGCTGCTACCTGTGCGGGATCAAGTGCCACAAGAACGTCTACGACGATGCCGAAGGGGAACCGGGCCGGTTCCGGGCCAAGGTCGACTACGAACCGATCACACTGTTGTCGTCGAACCTGGGGATCTTCGATCCCGACGCCGCCCTGGACCTGATCGAGCGGTCCGACGAGCTGGGGCTCGATTCGATCTCGCTGGGTGTCACCCTCGGGTACGTCATGGACTACAACCGCCGCCACCCCGAAACCCCCCTCGTCGACGGGCTCGCCTTCGGGGACGCCGCCGCCGCCACCGCGGCGATCGAGGCGGTCGCCGCCGGGAGCCTCCCCGAGGTGGGCCGGGGGGTGATGCGCCTGGCGGCGAAGACCGGCGAGGACGCCTACGCCATGCACGGCAAGGGGCTCGAGTACCCCGCCTACCTCCCCCACACCAACCCCGCCTACCCCTGGGCCCTGGCCGGAGGGCACATGTCGATGCGTACCTTCTTCCTGCTGGTGATCGAACGAGAAACCGACGTCGACTACTGGGTCGATGCCACCACCAACCGCGGCCCCGGGTACCTGCGGGACGATCTGTTGGGCCTGTGCAAGTTCGCCAACATCGACGACGAGTGGGCCGCCGAGGCGGTGCGGGCTGCCACAGACCTCGACATCACCACCGAGCAGCTCCAGGACACCGTGGCCCGGGTCTTCCTGCGGGGCTATGCCGTCGAACGCCGCCGGGGATTCACCGAAGACGACTACGTGCTCCCGGCCATCAGCCACGAGCCCAACCCCAACATCGACCTCCCCTACCTCACCTCGGCGGAGTTCTTCGCCGAGATGCGGGAAAAGGTGATGGCCACTCTCGACGATCGGGCCCGCAACGCCGGGTACCTCTAGGCCATGAAACCCAGCGCCGCCAACTCACGGCGCACCTCGGGATCGGCCAGCAGCTCGGCCAGCGCCACCACCGCCGGGCGGTCCCGGCGGGCCTCGGCCACTGCCAGGTCGTAGCGCTCGTCGGCGACCGGAATGCCGTTCAGACCCGACCCGGCGGCCACGGTGTCGAGGGTCACCCCCCAGTCGGCCCGGTCCTGGGCGACGGCGGCGGCCACGGCGTGGTGGGTCTTGGCCTGGTGCAGGTACCCGTCGGGACGGTGCTCGCCGAGGAGTCCGTCGATGAGCACCCGGGTGCCGCTGCCGGGATTGCGGTTGACCATCCGCAGGCCCTGCTCCCTCGCCGCTTCGACGAAGGCCTCCGGGGTGTCCCCCAGCCCGGCGTGTTCGGCCCGGTGAGCGATCACCTGACGCCGCCCGTAGCCACCGATGAGCCCCACCCCCTCGGGCAGGAACGGGGTGTTGTACTCCCCGGTTTCGGGATCGAGCAGGTGGACCCCGGCCACGTCGCCTTCCCCTCGGGCCAGGGCCGCCAACCCGGCAGTGGAGCCGACCGGGATCATCTTGACCCGGAAGCCGCGGTCGGCCAGCAAGCCGAGGAGGTGGTCGAGGCCGATGCAGTGGCTCCCGACGGCCACCAGGTCGGCGGGCCTCGAGGAAGGGTCGAGGAGCCGGACCCGGAGCGGGCTCCCGGCCTCGAGGTACTCGACGGGCGCCGGGATGCGCACAAACCCGTCTGCCCTGCCCAGTGCGGTCACACTCCCCGAGCCGGCCCCGAGGGGGTAGGCGGCGAGGCCTCCCGGTCCCTCGACCAGGTCGACGAGGGTGTACTCGGTGCGGCCCGGCACCGAGTTGATCCGAAGCGGGGCCACTGCGTCGACGATGGTCGCTTCCCCCTCGGCGACTCCGCTGAGGCGCCGCAGCAGGGGAGCCACGAACTCCCAGAAGGTGAAGATCGCCGACGTGGGGAACCCGGGAAGCACCACGATCGGAGTGCCGGCGATCACGGCCAGCATGATCGGCTTTCCCGGTTTGAGGGCCACCCCGTGGACCACCACCCCCGGGGAGTCGGGGAAGCGCTGGGCGAGGCGGTGCACCACGGTGGCATTGAGGTCGCCTTCACCCTTGGAGGTCCCCCCCGACAGCAACACCACGTCGGCGGCATTGGGCCCCTCCACCAGCGGGCCGATGGTGGCTTCGAGCAGCCGCTCGTCGTCGGGGACGATGCCCATGGCCGACGGCTCGCAGCCCAGCTCGACCACCGCATCGAGCAGGATCCGCTGGTTGCTGTCGTAGATCTGGCCGACCTCGAGGGGACGGCCCGGGGCCACGATCTCATCGCCGGTCGACACCACCGCCACCCGGGGGCGGGCGAACACCTCGACCTCCGAGGCCCCGACGGCGGCCAGCACGCCGGTCTCCCGGGAGGTGAGCCGGGTACCGCGGCGGACCACCACCTCGCCCCGGCCGATGTCGGATCCGGCGAAGGTGACGTTGTCGCCGGGCACGACCGGGCGGAACACCCGAAGCCCTTCGCCGTCGGTCTCGGTGTGCTCCACCATGACGACGGCATCCGCCCCCCGGGGCACCACCGCCCCGGTAGCGATGGCAACCGCCTCGCCGACGCCCACCTCCCTTCCCTCGGGAGGCGCGTCTCCGGCGGCCAGCGACCAATCGGCGAGCCGCAACACGACCGGATTCATCTCCTCGGCCCCGAAGGTGTCGGTGGCGCCCACCGCAAAGCCGTCGACGTTGCTGCGGTCGAACGGAGTCACATCGACGGCAGCAGGGACGTCCGATGCCGCCACCCGTCCCAGCGCGGCGTCGAGAGGCACGGTCCCGAAGCGCGGAACAAGACCGGCGCAGGCCGCCTCGAAACGCTGGTGGGCCACGGCCTCGTCGACCACGTCGAGGAACTGGCGCTGCTTCACGGCTGCGCCCCATAGAGGTGGACCTCGACGACGGCGCCCTCCGGGTATCCCTCCAACCCGGCCGGGACCACCACGAACCCATCGGCCCGGGTCACCGACGACAGCACCGAGGCTCCGGTGACCGCCAACGGCCGAACCGTCTCACCCTCCACCGCCACCCGGGCGTAGTCGGTGCGCCCGATCTGCGACACCAGCCGTGAAGCCAGCGGGAGAGCCACGGTCCGATAGGGCCACTCCGGGTCCCGCCCACCGAGAGTGCGAACCACGGGTCCGGCGAAGAAGTCGTAGGCCACCAGGCACGACACCGGGTTGCCCGGTAGCAGCAGCACCGGGGCAACGCCGACCCGGCCCACCCCGGTCGGCGACGAGGGGCGCATCGCCACCCCGTGGATCCGAAGCTCCCCCAGTTCTTCGACGAGCAGCGGGGTGTAGTCCTCCCGCCCCACCGAGACCGCCCCGGCGGTGATGATCACGTCGGCGCCCCCGGCGGCAAGGGCCTCTCGCATCGGTTCCCGACCGTCGGGGAGGCGCCGCACGCTCTCGACGACCCCGCCGTCCCGCTCCACCAGGGCCGTCAACATCGGGGAGTTGCTGTCGACGATCCGGGAGCCCTCCGGCCGCTCGCCGGGCGGGAGCAGCTCGTTGCCGGACACGATCACCCTGACCCGGGGTCGGCGGTGCACCGCCACCGGATCGTGGCCGATGCTGGCCAACAGGCCGACGTCCTGGGGCAGCAGCCGGCGGCCGGCGGAGAGCACCCTGGTACCGGCGGGGATGTCCTCACCCACTCTCCCGACGTTGCGACCCTCGGGGACCGCGGCCCGCACCTCGACCCGATCGTCACCGCCCTCGGCGTCCTCGGCCCGCAGCACCGCATCGCCCCCATCGGGAAGCGGAGCCCCGGTCATGATTTGCACCGCCTGCCCCGGCTCGATTCGGGTCTCCGCCGGATGACCGGGCATCGATTCCCCGATCAAG
Source organism: Acidimicrobiia bacterium (assembly GCA_041551965.1). Classification (GTDB taxonomy): domain Bacteria; phylum Actinomycetota; class Acidimicrobiia; order Spongiisociales; family UBA11373; genus JBFELU01. Next base: position 10,831 of record JBFELU010000028.1, on the reverse strand, counting down.
ATCAGGGGAAGCGGGTGATAGGCCGACGCCCCGAACGTGTCCGCGGCCCGGACCGCATACCCATCCATGGTGGCCCGCCGGAACGGAGGCACATCGACGTCGCTCACCACGTCTTCGGCCAGGACCCGTCCCGCACACCCGGTCACCGGGACCGGCTCGGTTTCCAGCGGCGCGACGCCGTCGAGCGCCGCCTCCCGGGCCTCTTCCACGGTTGCCCTGTTTCGAAAGCCCCGCATCCGCACGTCGGAACCACCGGCCACCGCCACCAGGATCCGGATCGGGTCGACGGCCGGGGTCGCTGCCGCCGCCTCCCGCGACACCAGATTGTCTCCGGCGAACACCGAGAGGTGACCCCGCACCAGCCCTTCGGCGTCGAAGAGGCGCTCTTCCAGTTCGGGATTCGCGGCGACGACCGCTTCGAGCACCTCGGCGACCGTGTCCCCCGCGGCCTCGATCACTTCGGCATCGCCGGCGTACTTGCGGAGCATGTCGGGGAGTCGGACCGCCACCATCGCGAGCTCCTCAGGGGCGGCGGCGCCGAAGATCGACGAGCGCCGTCCCGCCCCGGTACAGCGCCCAGCCGGCCAATCCCCCGGCGAGACCGAAGACGAGGTGGTTGCGAAGGGCAGCGAGGATCCCGTAGACCTCGAAGTTGCGGATGATCCCCGACACCCAGGCCCGGCCGAAGACAAAGGCGTACTTGGCGATGTGGACCGCCGCCCCGGCCGTCATCGCCCCCCACCAGCGGGCCAAAGGAAGCCGGAGGAGGACCGACGCTTCGAGGACGCCGGCGGCGGTGCCGTAGAGGGCGGCGTTGTAACCGAGGGTGTGGCCCAGCCCGACCGGCACCCCCCACACCGCCATCGACAGCCCGGCGGCCACCGTCATGCCCCGACGGGGATTGACGAGGGTCCCGGCCACCAGGGTGGCGATCCAACCGACCCCGGCATGACCCGGCACACCGAGGTGGAAGTCGAGATAGCGCTTGGCGAGGGCCGCCGCCAGGCCCACCAGCACCGCCAGGGCCAGATCGATCGGCAACGGCCGGGCCGTCTTTGCGGTGTCTCTAGCGGGGGCGAGCGTCCGCATTCACCCAAGCTCCTCCGTGGCGGCGTGCCATCAGCACCGGGCGTCCCCCGGTCAGGCGGGGACGGACCCAGTCGCCGGTGTCGAGCCTACCGTCGCCGCCCACCGGCTCCCCGGTGTCGACGTCGACGACGGCGGCGATCCCGGTGCGGTCGAGGATCTCGGTCACCGTCATCGTGCCCGTCAACCCGCGGATCCCCGACAGACCGACGTAGCGGCCGTCGTTGCCGTCGGCCCGCAGCGCCGCAGCGGCCACCGCGCCTATGACCCCGTCCTCGGTGCCGGCCAGACCTGTGACGAGCAGCCCGGCTTGGGCCGCGACCCCGACGGCCTCGCGCTGGGTCACGAGCCCCGCCTGAGCCCGGCGGGCGAACTCCAGTGCGCCGAATGGCGGCTTGCCGGCGACCACCGCCACGCCGGGGTCGGACCCGGGGGCGTGTTCCCGCAGCACGATGACGGCGGTCCGCTCCAGGATCTCCTCGGGCGACAGCACCGTTGAGAGCCCGACGGCGGCCGCCGAGTTGCGGTGGGTCTTGGGAACCCCCGGACCCTCGTACAGCTGGTGCCGGGTGACCCCGGGAAGGTGGCCGCCCGAGGAGAGCTCCTCGGAGATCAGACGGGCCAGGTGCCCGGTCCCCGGTGTGCCCGGCATGTCGGTGTCGTCGATGCCGACGACGAGGTCACGGGATGCGGATCTCACCGACGTCCCGGACCCACTGCTCCCGGGGCAGCTCCTCGGCGGCCAGCTTCAGGGTTCCCCGGTTGGTGACGTCGAGGATCCAGCCCTCGTCGACCTCGGACTCCTCTATGTCGATCCCGATGTCGAAGGAGCGGCCCTCTCCCTTGCCGAGCACCTCGGCTCGCTCCCACCCGGTGATCTCGGATGACCGCAACACTGCCAAGAGGCCGGGTCCCCGCTGGGTGTCGCCGTCGATCTCGGTCTCGACGAACGGCACCGCGGCTTCCAGTTGATCCAGCGTCCAGGTGGCCACCACCTCATCGGCGACGTAGATGGTGAGAATCACCCCGCCGCCGTCGCCTCCCCCCGACCCGCCGCCGCTGCCGCCACCGCCGCCGGCGCCGCCACCGGTGTCGTCGTCGCCGCACGACGCCACCGCCAGCACCAGGGACAACAGCACGAGGGTCGTTCTCCGCTTCATCACACTCCGATGGCGTCGGCCACCCAGCCGATCTCGAGTGCCTCGAGCCGCTCGCGGGGTGGATTCCCGGTGGCCGGATCCCATCCCGCCAGGTCGTAGTACAGGTCGAGGGCAGTTTCGAACTCTTCGCGATCGACGGCCACCCCATCACTCATGCCGCCCTCGAGAGGCTCGTCGAAGAGTCGCTTGGGAAGGGTGTCCGAATCCCGGGTGATGCCCTCCCGAGCGTTGAAAGCCCGCAGCAGGTTGAGACGCCTCGCCCCGATCATCAGGAGATCGTCGACGGTCACGTGCCAGCCGGTGACCGCGGTGTACACCTCGGCCAACTCCTCCATCCCCACCGGCTGCCAGGCGGGCCCGAAGACGAACTGGCAGATGTCGAGGGTGTCGAGCGCCGAATAAGCGTATTGGGTTCGCAGGGCGAAACGCACCTTCTCCCGGTTCAGCACGGTCGCTTCCTGTGGCTCGATCAGCCCGAGGTCACGCATCCGCTTGCCGTACTTGCCCGGAGACGCCTCGATGGTCTCGGGTTCATAGCTGGGATCGTGCTCGCTGGACTGGTGGTCGGCTCCGAAGGGATTGACGGCATAGATCAACGCCAATGACCTCTTCACCTGGGGCATGTGGGCCGGCAGCTCCTGCGACTTGGCAGTCACCACCAGATCGGCGGCACCGTTCCCGATACGCTCGGCGGCCCGGGCCGACCCTTCCGCCAGCACATCCCCGAAGCCCTCCCGGCGCAGAGTCGCCTCCAGCATCGCGATCATGGCCTCGGCCTTGCCCCACCCGAGCTCGATGCCGCCGGTGTCGGAGGTGTCGATGAGCCCCTTCTCGTAGCACTCGATGGCGAAGGCCATCGTGGCCCCGGCCGAGATGGTGTCGACGCCGTACTGGTTGCACAGCTGGTTGGCATAGGCGACGGCACCGAGGTCGTCGATGTCGCAGTAGGAACCGAACACCGAGGCGGTCTCGTACTCGGGCCCGCCCGACAGCGGGTCGAGCATCTTGTCCTGCCACTCGGCCTCCACCACCCGCTTGCAACGGACCGCGCACGAGTAGCAGGTGTCCCGTCCGTGCTTGGCCTGGGTCCCCTCCGCGGCACCCCGGAGCCAGTCGTCGAAGAGAGCGTTGGCTCCGATCTGGGGTGCTCTCCCCCCCATGGTGCCGCTGGTGTAGTTGCGGGTGGGGAGCCCGCCGACGGCATCCTGGCTCTCCAGGATGTCGATCGTCCCGTACATCGCCAGGCCGGTGACGTCGCCGTCCTCCCGGATCGGCTTCAGCGAGGCCTGCATGAGGGCCCGCAGGCCCTCCGGGTCGGCCATGTCGAGCTTCTTCTTGCCCCCCCGGACCACGATCGCCTTGAGTCTCTTGGATCCCATCACGGCCCCGAGGCCGGTGCGGCCGTGGGCCCGATTGGCCATGTTCATGATGGCGGCGAAACGAACCAGCTTCTCCCCCGACGGACCGACCTGAGCCACGTGGATGCGGTCGTCGCCGAGCTCCTCGGCGAGGGCGGCGTCGACCTCCTTGGTGGTCACACCCCACAGGTGCCCGGCGTCGCGTAGCTCGAATTCCCCCCGATGGATCCACAGGTAGACCGGCTTGGGGGATTGCCCCCGGATGACGATGGCGTCGAAGCCGGCGAACTTGAGCTCGGCCGGCCAGAAGCCGCCGGCTTGAGCATCGCCGACACCGCCGGTCAGCGGCGATTTGGCCACCGCGGTGCATCGGCTCTGGCCGGCGATCGGTGCGCCGGTGGTGGCCGAAAGCGCCAAGGTGAGGGTGTTCTCCGGTCCGAACGGGTCCGCCCCCGCCGGGGTGTGCTTGAGCAGGTAGTAGAGGCCCATGGCGCTCCCGCCCACGTAGTTGCGGTAGAACTCCTCGGGCGGCTCTTCCACCTCGAGGGTGCCGGCGGTGAGGTCGACATGGAGCACCTTTCCGGTGTATCCGTGCATGAGGGCCTCCGTGGATGCGGGTGCCTCCATGCTATCGATCAGGCGACGGCGATCAGCACGATCCCCGCCCCGGCCAGCAACAGGCCGAATCCCTGGCGCCGTCCGATCCGCTCGTCGAGCACGACCCGAGCCAGCAAGACGGTGAACGCCGGGTACAGCGAACTGATGAGCACGACAAGCGAGATGAAGCCACGATGCAGCGCCTCCAGGAACAGGATGTTGGCGCCCATGTCCAGGACCCCGACGGTGAGAGCCCGGGCCAGCACCGGAGGCGCGGTCAGGAGGGGACGTCGTCTCGCCAGTGCCAGCACCGCCACCGCCGGGATCGAGGCGACCCGCGACCCCACCAGCGGCCAGAGACCGGAGGAATCACCGGTCCGGGACATGAAGATGCCGTAGAGCGAGAAGCCGATCCCCGCCAGGGCGCCCAGGAGGACGGCCCGACGGGCGCTGCGTCGATCGCCGCCCTCGTTGCGCTGGGACGAGGTGATGAGCAGCAGTGCCGGCAGCGCCAACACCACCCCCACCCAAGCCAACGCATCGGGCCGCTCGCCGATGACGAGGCCGTAGCCGATCGGCAGCACCGCCCCGAAGAGCGCGGCGGCCGGCGCGGCGACCGAGAACCTGGTGGTGGCCAGGGCGTGATAGAGCATCACCAGGCCGATGGCCCCCGATGCACCGGCGGCGGCGCCCCACAGGAGGTCTGCCGTCACGGTCCCGTCCGATCCCCACAGAGGGGCCGCCACGAGGGTGACCCCGAGCCCGGCGAGATGCGCGGTGAAGACCACCGTGATCGCCGGGGCCCGACGAGCGGTGAGCCCACCCAGGAAATCGGCACCGCCGATCGTGATCGACGAAAGCACGGCGAGCAGGATGGCCATCGGGGCAGGTTACGGGCTCGGGCTATCCCCTCAGCCGCCGGGGCGGTAATGGCCGAAGACGTCGGCGAGGACGCCGGACACCTCTCCCAGGGTCGCCTCGCGCTGCAGCGCCGTCTTCATCGGATACAACAGGTTGCCCTCGCCTTCGGCCACCCGGCGCACCTCGTCGAGGGCGGCGGCCACCGCCGCCGAATCCCGACGGGCCCTCATCGCGGCCAGCGCCTCGACCCGGCTGCGCTCCACTTCGGGATCGATCTCGGTGGTCGGGATGGACTGCACCTCGTCGGTGACGAATCGGTTGACGCCGACGACGACAGACTCGCCCGACTCGATACGCTGGGCCTCCCGATAGGCCGAGTCGGCGATCATCCGCTGCACCACCCCGGCTTCGATGGCGGCCACTGCCCCACCGGCGGCATCGATCTCCTCGATGATTCTGACGGCGGCATCCTCGACGGCGTCGGTGAGCGACTCGACGAAATACGAGCCGGCCAGCGGATCCACGGTATCGGCGACCCCGGTCTCGTGGGCGATGAGCTGCTGGGTTCGCAGCGCCAGCATCGCCGAGTGCTCGGTGGGAAGCCCGAGCGCCTCGTCGAAGGCGTTGGTGTGCAACGACTGGGTGCCACCGAGGACGGCCGCCAGCGCTTGGAGCGCGGTGCGCACCAGGTTGTTCTCCGGCTGCTGGGCGGTGAGGGTGCTGCCCGCCGTCTGGGTGTGGAAGCGCATCTTCTGGGCCTCCGGGATGGTGGCGCCCATCCGGTCCCGCATCAGCCGGGCCCAGAGCCGCCGGGCCGCCCGGAACTTGGCCACTTCCTCGAGGAGGTTGCTGTGGGCATTCCAGAAGAACGAGAGGCGAGGCCCGAATTCGTCGACGTCGAGTCCGGCCTCGGTGGCCGCCATCACGTAGGCGAGCCCGTTGCTGATGGTGATCGCCACTTCCTCGGCGGCGGTGGAGCCCGCCTCCCGGACGTGATAGCCACTGATCGAGATGGTGTTCCAGGCGGGGAGCTCCGCACGGCAGTAAGCGAACAGATCGGTGACCAGCCGCATCGAGGGACGGGGTGGGTAGATGTAGGTGCCCCGTGCGGCGTACTCCTTGAGGATGTCGTTCTGGACGGTCCCCCGGAGCGACGCCGCCGGGACCCCCTGTTCCTCGGCGACCAGCTGGTAGAGGAGCAGGAGCACTGCGGCGGTGGCGTTGATGGTCATCGACGTGGAGACCTCGCCGAGGGGGATGCCCTCGAAGAGCCGCCGGACGTCGTCGATGCCATCGACCGCCACCCCCACCTTGCCGACCTCCCCGGCCGCCGCCGGGTCGTCGGAGTCGAGGCCCATCTGGGTGGGCAGATCGAAGGCGACCGAGAGACCGGTTTGGCCGGCCCCGAGCAGTGCCCGAAAACGCTCATTGGTGGCCGCCGCCGTGCCGAAACCCGCGTACTGGCGCATCGTCCACAATCGGCCCCGGTACATGGTCGGATGGGGGCCGCGAGTGAAGGGAAAGGAGCCGGGTTCGCCGAGTTTGGCATCGTGATCCCACCCCGGCGAGGGGCCGTACGACACCGAGATCTCGGTGTCGCTCGTGGTGCGCCGGTGGTCCTCGGATTCTGCGCTCATCGGTACCCTGGGGGCGCAATCCTACCGGGGAACCATCCCGCCCCAGGGGTCGTCTGAAGACATGACGATGGACGAATCCATCCACCAGGCCGAACGGCTCGAGCGGCGGGGCCGTCGTTTCATCGCGGCCGCCGTCCTCGGTGCGATCGCGATCATCGGCGCCAGTTGGTTCGGCCTGCTCGCCTTCCTGGGCAGCAACACCGCCTGGGGCACCATCGAGGACATCCGGAAGGATTGGATCCCCAACGTCGAGGCAATGACCCTCGATCTCCCCGACATCGGCACCCTCTCCGAGGTCTACACCTCCGATGGGGTCCTGCTGGGTCTGCTGACCGAGCGCAACAGCCAGCCCCTCCCCCTCGACGAGATCCCCAACCTGGTCATCGGCGCGGTGCTCTCTGCCGAAGACGCCGAGTTCATGGAACACAACGGGGTCGACACCGAAGCGATCGCCAGGGCCTTCGTCTCCAACATCAGCGGAGGGATCACCAGCCAGGGCGGATCGACGATCACCCAGCAGGTCGTGAAGCAGAACTTCATCGGCACCGAGGCGACCCTGGAGCGCAAGGTTGCCGAGGCGATCATCGCCATCGAGCTGGAGCGTCGCTACACCAAGGAGCAGATCCTCGAGTTCTATCTCAACTCGGTCTTCTTCGGGAACAACGCCTACGGAGTGAAAGCGGCGGCCGAGGAGTACTTCGGCAAGGAACTCGACCAGCTCACCATCGCCGAAGCGGCGGCGATCCCAGTCCCAATCCGCAACCCCTCCCTCTACGACCTGCGCCGCGAGGAAAACGAGATCGCCCTGCGGGCCCGCAACTTCGTGATCGACGAGATGGTCGAGAACGGGTACATCACCGCCGCCGAGGGGGCGGAGGCCAAGCTGGAGCCGCTGGAGGTGGCGCCGCCCCGAGAGACCCAGGACGTGGCTCCTCAGGTGCTGATCGCCGCCAAGGACACCGTCCTCAACGACGCCCGCTTCGGTCTCGGAGACACGTTCCTGCAACGCAAGCGCTCTGTGTTCGGATGCCCGGCGGAAGACACCGAATGCGAGGGCGGCGGCGGGCTCCGCATCTACACCACCGTGAACTACGAGCTGCAGCAGGCGGCGCTCGACGTGCTGCGCACCTGGTTCCCGCTCGGGGTCGAAGGCCCCACCGGAGCCATTGCCATGGTCGACAACCGCACCGGAGCCACCGTCGTGATGGCCTCGGGCCTGGAGTTCGGGACCGACCTCGAGGCCGGGCAGCGGGAGTACGACCTCGCCACCAAGGGACGCCGCAATCCCGGATCGGCGTTCAAGCCGTTCGGCCTGACGGCGGCGTTGGAGGCGGGCATCCCGCTCAACTCGTTCTGGGACATGTCGACGCCGCAGTCCCTCGACTTCGGTGGTATCGCTCCCTGGGAGTGCAACAACGCCAGCAACAACGCGCCCGGGGTACGCAGCCTGGAGGACGCCCTGGTGTTCTCCACCAACACGGTGTTCTGCCAGATCGCCGTGGAGGTCGGTGGCGAGACGATCAAGAACGTGGCTCACCGCCTCGGTATCAAGTCCCCACTGGGCGACTTCCCCTCGATCGTGCTCGGCGCCTATGCCGTCAGCCCGCTCGAGATGGCGGCCGCCTATTCGACCTTCGCCAACTACGGGCGGCGGGTGGAGAACTACCTCATCGAGCGGATCGAGGACGCCGAGGGGAACGTCATCTATCAGCACGAGGTCGCACGGGAGCAGGTGCTCGAGGAGGCCCTGGCGGCAGCAGTGGTGAACACCCTGGAGCAGGCGGCCAGCCGGGGCACCGGCACCCTCGCCAACATCGGCCGGCCCCAGGCCGGTAAGACCGGCACCCACCAGAACCACACCGACGTCTGGTTCATGGGTTTCATCCCTCAGTACTCGACGGCGGTGTGGGTGGGATTCCCCGACAGCCAGGTGGAGATGCGCAACATCACCATCAACGGAACCTTCTACGCCCGGGCGTTCGGCGGGAGCATCGCGGCGCCGATCTGGAAGGACTTCATGGAAATCGTGGTCGAGGGCCTCCCGGTCCAGGACTTCCGGCCCGACCCCGACGGGATCTCGGTCTACTACCAGACCCCCCGGGTGACGGTTCCCAACGTCATCGGCCTGGACCTCGAAGACGCCGAGGAGGAGATCCTCCAAGCCGGTCTCGAACCGGTCGTGGTCGTGGTGAACTCCACGGAACCGGAGGGTGATGTGGTGGGTCAGGACCCGAGGCCGGGGTCTCGGGTCACCCAGGGCGGCGAAGTGGAGATCGAGGTCTCCAGCGGCAAGCAGCCCGACACCTTGATGCCCAACCTGTACGGCGCCCCCCGGTCGGAGGCCCGAGAGATCCTGGCGGCGCTGCGCACCGAGACCGAGATCGAGTTCGACTGGATCTTCGAGGAGGTCGTCACCATCAATCGGGACGAGAACAACCGGGTCGTCTCCACGACACCTCGCTCGGGCCAGCAGGTCACCGAGGAAACCATCATCGTCATCCAAATCGGGCGCTTCGAGAGCGGCTGATTTCTTTCGCGACCTCGTTCGCACCTACTTGTGTTCAACTATGCCTATTTGATATCTCCTAGGCATGGCTTCCATCCCGCCCGGGTCCCTCCCCCGGGATGCCCGTCCTCCCATCCCGACGGATGCCGCGCCAACCCCGGGCGGGATGGAAGCCGGCAAAGACTCCCCCAAGATCCGGGCCACCGCCGTCCCCAGACCGTGGATCACCCCCCTCGTCGCCGACCCCCATCCGGAAGGCCACGAACTCGACGACCCGGCGGTGCGCCGCTATTGGACGGCACTGCTGGGCCCCGGCGCCGTCGCCGACCTGCTGCGGCTCACCGTGGCCGCCATCGCCGGACAGCGACTCAGACTGCCCCTCCACCTCGGGCTGCTCCTGCATGAGGGCCTGGTGCTGCGCCACCACGGCGACATCGTGGTGCGCACCAACATCCCGCCCCTGGAACACCGCCACCTCCGGCGGCTGCGACCCTCACTGCGAGCCGAATACCGCAGAATCAGGCCGGCGACGTAGGCGCCGCGCTACTGGGAACAATCCCCGACGCCGATGTCGTGGGTGTCGATGAGGGCCTTCCAAGGCGGCGCCCGACTCACGGGATGCGTATTTTCACCCGCCAATCGTCCGTCGGTCTCTCTGGGCTGTGGAGACTCAGAGTTCGCAGGAACTCATGGGCTCGGTTGCGGTTCCGACGCAGGTATCAGTACCAGCTCCCCCGAAGAAGGAATCCATGCCTGCGCCCCCTACGAGCTTGTCCGGACGTTTGCCACCACGCAGCTCATCGTTTCCTTTGCCACCCTTGATGAGGTCCTTGCCATTGTTGCCAAAGAGCAGGTCATCGCCGCTGCCACCGCGGATCTGGTCGTGACCATTCCCGCCATCGATGAAATCATCGCCGTCTCTTCCCCTGAGGATGTCTGCACCGTTGCCACCGGTGAGGTTGTTGTCGTGTATGTCGCCGAGGATCACGTCATCGAACGGCGAGCCCCAGACACTCTCCACACCAACAACGATCTCGAGGCCGTCGGGTGCCGTCGCGACACCAAGAACCAGATCGACCTCGACGCCGCCGACCTCGTCCTTGTAGTAGGCGTAGTCGCGACCGGGCCCACCGTTGAGTTGGTCGTAGCCGGATCCACCCATCAAGAAGTCGGCGCCGTCGCCACCGTTGAGGACGTCGTTGCCGGATCCCCCACAGATGGTGTCGATGCCCCCGAGTCCGTTGATCGTGTCGTCCCCTCCGAGACCGGCGATGACGTCGTTGCCGCTGGTTCCGTCGATCACGTCGTCGCGTGAGGTTCCGACGATGGTGGCCTCTCGGCCGTCGCAAAGAACTGGTGGTGGCATTTCGTCGCCGGGTTGGGGAGGAGCACTGCCGACTGATGATGTCGAGGCAATCATCAAACCCACGACAAGGGTGAGAGTTGTGATGGTGCGATCACGCATGCAGGCGTCCCCCTACTCGCTGTGCTCAGAGCCTACGCCGAATCGAAGTTGCGGCGGCCCCTCCACCTCGGGCTGCTCCTGCACGAGGGCCTGGTGCTGCGCCACCACGGCGACATCGTGGTGCGCACCAACATCCCGCCCCTGGAACACCGCCACCTCCG
>JBFELU010000027.1:0-29135 GCA_041551965.1 Acidimicrobiia bacterium | reverse complement strand
CTGTGCGACACCAACGGCGGAACCCTCCCGTCGGCAGCCGCTCGAACGGTGACCGAAGTTCGCCGGAAGCTCCCCGACACGGTGCTCGGGGTGCACTTCCACAACGACGGAGGCTGCGCCGTCGCCAACTCCCTGGCCGCCGTCGAGGCCGGAGCCGTGCAGGTGCAGGGGTGCCTCAACGGCTACGGGGAGCGGACCGGCAACGCCGACCTGTGCACGCTCATTCCCAACCTCGTACTCAAGATGGGGATCCCGGTGATCACCGAGGATCGCCTCGCCACCCTGACCACAGTGGCCCACCACGTGGCTGAGATCACCAACACCACCATCGACCCTCACCACCCCTACGTGGGGGCGGCCGCCTTCGCCCACAAGGCCGGGCTGCACACCTCGGCGTTGGCTCGCCGCCCCGACGCTTACGAGCACGTGGAACCCGCCACCGTCGGCAACACCACCCGGATGGTCGTCTCGGAACTGGCCGGCCGCTCAACCGTGCTGGCCAAAGCCCGGGAGTTCGGCTGGGACATGGACCCCGACACCGCCCAGCGCGTCGTCGAGACCGTCAAGGAGTTGGAACACCGCGGCTACCTCTTCGAGGCCGCCGACGGGTCGTTCGAGCTGCTCGCTCGAGGCGAGCAGGGCTGGGTGCAGGACTTCTTCCACCTCGAGTCGTTCCGGGTCTCCATCGCACGTGAAGCCGGCAACGGGGTGCTCGCCGAAGCCACCGTCAAGGTGGTCGTCGACGGTCAGCGGAACATCGTCACCCGGGAAGGCGACGGGCCCGTCAACGCGCTCGACCGGGCCCTGCGGGCAGCGCTCGTCGATCACTACCCCGAGGTGGAGGACATCGAACTGGTCGACTACCGGGTCCGGGATCTCGACTCCGCCGACGGCACCGCCGCCCGGGTCCGGGTCCTCATCGAATCCTCCAACGGGACGACCAGCTGGGGCACCGTCGGGGTCCATCAGAACATCATCGAGGCCTCGCGAGAGGCCCTCGAAGCGGGGATCGTGGTCGGGCTCATCAGGGCCCGGGGTTGAGCCGGCTCCGGGGGTGGGACTCGAACCCACAACACACGGGTTAACAGCCCGCTGCTCTGCCGATTGAGCTACCCCGGAAAGGGCCGGGGAAGGGTACCACCCCGCTGTGGCACAATGGATCCGTGAGCTTCAAGACCGGATTCATCGTCGGTGCCGCCGTCGGGTACCTGCTCGGGGCCAAGGCTGGCAGGGAACGCTACGACCAGATCCAGGAGTGGGTCGGCAAGGTGAGCGGCGATCCCCGCTTCCAGGAGATCACCGAGAAGGGCAAGGCGTTCGCCGACATGGCGGCCCAGCGGGTCAAGGACGAGGTCGAGGAACGGTTCGGCGCCGACGGCGACGCCGAAGCCTGAGCCTCACCCGTCCCCGAGGTACCCCTCGAGTTTGCGCGCCCGCGAGGGCTGGCGCAGCTTGGCCAATGCCTTGGTCTCCAACTGGCGGATCCGCTCCCGGGTCACGTTGAAGTAGCGTCCCACCTGCTCCAAGGTGTGGATCTTGCCGTCCCGGAGACCGAAACGCATGATCAGCACCTCGCGCTCCCGCTCGTTGAGTTCCTCCAGCACGATCCCCAGGTACTCCTGGAGCAGTTTGAACGAGGCCGCCGTCACCGGCGCCTCGGCGTCGTGATCGGGGACGAAGTCGCCCAGGGTGGAATCCTCCTCCTCACCGAGCGGGGTCTCCAGCGAGAGCGGATCCTGGGCGATGCGCCGCAGTTCGGTGACCTTGGCCGGCTCGAGTTCGAGGTCGGCGGCGATCTCCTCGATGGTCGGCTCCCGGCCCAGCTCCTGGCTGAGACCCCGCTGCACCGCGGCCAGCTTGTTGATCGTCTCCACCATGTGAACCGGCACCCGGATCGTGCGTCCCTGATCGGCGAGGGCCCGGGTCACCGCCTGGCGGATCCACCAGGAGGCATACGTCGAGAACTTGAAGCCCTTGCGGTAGTCGAACTTGTCGACCGCCCGCATCAGCCCGAGGTTGCCTTCCTGGACCAGGTCGAGCAACGGCATCCCCCGCCCCACGTACTTCTTGGCGATCGATACCACCAACCGGAGGTTGGCCTCAACGAGCCGCTGCTGAGCCCGCTCTCCCTGCTTGGTGGCACGCTTGAGGATGGCCTTGTCGGAAACGCTCAGCCGCCCGCCGGCCTCGAGCTTCTCGGCGGCCCGATGGCCGGCCTCCATCTGCATGGCGAGCTCGACCTCCTGCTGAGCGTCGAGCAGCGGCACCCGGCCGATCTCCTGGAGATACATGCGGACCGGATCCGACACCTCGACGTCGTTGCTGGGTGGCATGATCTCGAAGAGAGCCTCGGCCTCTTCCTCCCGCACCTCGACCTTCTTGGCCCGGAGGGCATCGACGACCTTGTCGAAGGCCTCGGCAGGAGCCTCCACGTCCTCGAGTTCCTGCTGCACCTCACCGGCCATCACGAAGCCGCGCTGATCCGCCCTTCGCAGGAGGTCGGTGACGACGGCATCGGTGGCTTTGCTCACTCGTTCCCCCGCAACGTCCGGCGCTCTTGTTCCAACGCTATCAACTCCCGGAAGAGGTCTGAATACGTCTCTGGCTCCTGGTCGGCGTCGATGACGGCGATCTGGTTCCGCAAGTGTTGAATTCGGTCGTCGAGGGCCCCCACCTTGAGCCGCTTCGCCAACTCGGTGGGATCGGCCAGGGGTCGCTCCTCGAACGCGAGCTCGGTGAGCATCCGGCCCATATCGCTCTCGTCGGTACCGAGCAGCGAGCCGAGATCGGGGGGTTCGCCGGGATCGAGCGCCGCGACGACCGGTGCCAGCATCTCGAAGGCCTCGGCGTGCTCCGCCCGTCCGAAGACCTCGGGACCGATGCCGGCCTCGCGCACGCCGGGGTGGTTGGCGAGCAGCAACCGCAGCCACTCCCGCTCCGCCTTCTCGGCACCGCTGATCCGAGCGGACCGCCGGGGACGGGCCGGCGGCGGCTCGCCGGCCCGGGCCGCCTGCTCGACGGCCCCGGCGACGACGTTCATTTCGATACCGGTCCGCCGGGCGACGAACACCGCGTACTCGTGGCGGGTCACCGGGTCGGGATGGCGGGCGACCAGCTCGGAGGTCGCCCGGACCGCCCGCCCTCTCGCCTCGGGCTCGGAGAGATCGAAACGGTCCAACTCTCGTTCGATCCGGAATTGGAGCAGCGGCACCGACTCTTCGATCGCCTTGTTCACCGTCTCGGTCTCGCCGGCGTCCACCAGTTCGGCGGGATCCCGGCCGATGGGAAGCACCGCCACCCGAAGATCGAGATCCCCCGGCACGCTGCGCTCGAAGCCGCGCAGGCTGGCGGCGACCCCCGCCTCGTCGGCGTCGAACATCAACACCACCCGCTCGGTGAATCACCGCAACAGATCGAGGTGCTCCTCGCCGAGAGCGGTGCCGCAGGTGGCCACCGCTCCGTATCCTGCTCGCCGCAAGGCGATCACGTCGGTGTACCCCTCGACGACGACGGCCTGATCGGCACGCACGATCTCGCTCTTCGACCAGTTCAACCCGTAGAGGAGCCGCGACTTGCGGTAGATGGGGGTCTCCGGCGAGTTGAGGTACTTGGGACCGTCCCCTTCCAGCTTCCGGGCCCCAAAGCCGACCGAGTCGCCCCGAACGTCGAAGATCGGGAACATGATGCGGCCCCGGAACCGGTCGAACAGCCGCCCGGCCCTGCTGCGGACGGCCAGACCGGCCGACAGCGCCACCTCCTCGCTCACCTTGTGCCGACGCAGGTGGCGCACCAACTCGTCGCCGCCCTTCGGAGAGAACCCGAGGTGATACTCCCCCACCACGTCGGCGTCGTAGCCGCGGGCCCGCAGGTAGCGCCGGGCCCCCGCCGCGTCGGGAGCCTTGCGAAGCCTCTGGTGATAGAAGGCCACGGCGGCTTCGGTGGCGTCGACGAGGGCCTGACGCCGGCTCCGGCGCCGAGCCGCCTCGGGATCCCGCTGCAGGGTGATACCGGATCGACGGGCCAGCAGTTCCACCGCGTCGCTGAAGTCGAGGCCCTGGGTCTCCTGCACGAAGCGAAAGAGATCGCCGCTCTGGCCGCACCCGAAGCAGTGGTAGAGGCCGCGGGCGGGGTCGATCGACAGCGACGGGGTCTTCTCCTGGTGGAAGGGACACACCGCCATCACGGACCGGCCGGACCGTTTCACCTTCGTCACCTCGCCGACGAGCTCGACGAGGTCGGTGGCGGCCCTCACCCGCTCGATGTCATCGCGCCGATAGGCCATCGCGGCGAGTGTAGGGGGCGGGGTAACTCAGGCCCGGATCCCAGATGGCCCACCCCACGGCAGGCGCCTTTCCAACAAAGGCGGGATGGCCGACTCATCCCGCCGGAGCCACCGAACCAAGACGGCTACGGACTGGCCTGATTCGAGAAGATGCTCACCCAACCCCCGGCGTAGGACTCCACGACGTAGTAGTAGGAGGTAGTCACCGGCGTCGACTGAGGATTGAGTGAGATCGTCATAGCCACCCACTTCTCCGACTTCCGCAGGCTGAAGGATGCGCCGCCCGTCACGCCCGCCACCGCCCGTACCTCGTCGGCTCCCGCCCCCGAGACCGCTCCCGACCCACTGTTCTCGACGGCGTAGCGACCGCTGCTCCCAGGCGGGTAGACACCGGCCGGGGGAGCCGGAAGGTCATGGTCGTCGGCTCCGAAGAGCCTCACCACCGTGGAGCCGGCAACGGTGGTCGTCACGGACGGAGCGATGGGCGTCGCACTCTCGCCGACTTGCGTCGCAAAGACGCCGATCGGATCGGCGGTGTCCACGCCCGAGTAGCGGATGACCGCCCCCACCGCTTGCTCCTCGGCTCCCCATGCGAACGCATACGACGCCGGTTCCGACCCACCGGCCGAGCGATACCAGACGCCCGTCTGGGTGTTGCCGCTGCGTCCGGTGGTCCCCTGCACCGCGATCTCGGTCCACCCGGCCGGTGGGAGGAGGGTCTCTCCGTCGTGGGTGTCGAGAGTGAGCACCCCGATCAGCAGGTCACCGGCGATGGTCCCCGACGGCCTATCGACCACCAGGCTCCGCCCATCTCCGACGGCGGTGGCGACGCTCTCGAAGGAGATCCCGCCGGATCCGCCGGTTCCGGGGTCGAGGTACGTGGTGGTATCCCAACCGGTCACCGAGCCGACATACCCGTAGCAGCAATCCGCCGTGGAACTCCGATAGACGCGGTATCCACCGGCGTAGGTGTCGGGGGTCGCCGTCCAGTTCAGGACGGTGCCGCCGCCGCCGAAGGTCGCATCGACCGACGACGGCGGATCCAGCGTGTCGCTCGCCAGGTTGCCGGCACTGCTCGACGTGGAATCGGAGAACGCGGCGACCACGGGCGCCACCAAGATCCCCAGCGCCAGCATGGCCGCACCCAAGGCGGCCAAGCGACCGGCCCTGCCGATGCGGAGCCTCGAGCCACGTCGCCGGTGCCCCAGCCACACCGCTGCGCCGACACCGGCCGCGAAGGCGGCCAGGCCCGGCCAGTTGCCGTTTCGCCACCAATGGGCCGGGAGTCCGGCGTAGGGCACCAGCATCCGGCCCACGCCTTGCACCCGGCCCGGATCGACCGGTGTGGAATCTGCACCGGGGTTGGCATCACCCTGGGTGATGAAGCGGCCGTCTTCGGTGACCGATCTGATGCGGTGAGCCACGATGTCGCCCCGGACTGCGTCCTCGTAGAGAATGACGGTGCCCGGCACACTCCCCTCACCGTCACCGGGCTCGGCCAGAAGCACGTCGCCGGTGCGCACCGCCGGCGCCATCGAACCCGACGACACCACCGTGGGCCTCCATCCCCACAGCATCGGGACCAGAGCCATCAGCAGCATCCAGATCATGGCGCTGTAGGCGAGGCGCCCCACCAGGGTGAGCCCGACGTCGAAGAGTTGCCGGCGCGCCGAATCCCGAGCCTCCCCGAAAGGGGCTCGGGATCCGACGGGCATCGTTGGCGCGGCGCTCATCGAGGCTCTCGAGAGGATTCGGCTCCAGGCTTGGAGCCGCTACTGGTTCTGCGCTTCCCAGGTGAAGTCGACGGTCGCGGTCTTGGCCTGAGCCGCGTTGTCGTCCTGGAGTTCGAAGGAGAACCGGTAGGTTCGATCGTCACCGGTCGAGGTGGCGATCCAGGACCCGGTGCCACTGGCGAAGTCGGTGAAGCCTGCGGCGAAGCCGTCCAACGTACCCGAATACACGGACGTTCCGGTGAATCCGGAGCAGTCCGCAAACCCGCCCCCACTGCCCACTTCCACCGTCATGTTGAGGTAGTCATCGAGACCGGTTCCGGCGAGATCGCCCGCCGCCACGTACAGCACGACGTCGGCCGGAGCGATCGACCCGTCGTATTGGACGTTGATGCACTTGACGGCGGTGGAACCGGGGGCCATGTTCGTCACTGCGAACATGGCGCTCGCCGAGTCGTCGTCGCTGAGTAGGACATCCCCCGCAGCGAGCGAGTTCCCGGTGCTGTCGGTCGTGGCGAAGAAGGCGGCCCGACTGGTACCGAGCACCAGAGTCCCCACGAGGAGGAAGGCCGCCAACGGAGCAAGGACGCGGGCCATCATTTCCCAGCGCGCGAGGCGCACCGTTGTATTGGTCATCGTTCTGATCCTTTCACTGCCCATTTTGCAAGCGCTTCCTATCGGCCATCGCCCACCACTCCTTGCGGACTAATCTGCTACTTTGCGTAGTGACTAGTCCGTACCGCGGGATGTGGGACAATCACCCCGATGTGGCAGCGGCCCGCCACCCTGGAGACGCTGGGCAGTTCGTTCGACCTCCTGGTGATCGGGGGAGGCGTCATCGGCGCCGGGGTCGCCCTCGATGCTGCATCCCGAGGGATGCGGGTGGCTCTGGTGGAACGCGATGATTTCGCGGCCGGGACCTCGAGTCGCTCCACCAAGCTGCTCCACGGAGGGGTCCGCTACCTCCCCCAACTCCGCTTCGGCCTCGTCCGGGAGGGCCTCCGCGAGCAGAAGGTCCTGGCGCGCACCGCCGACTTCCTGGTCGAGCCTTTCGACTTCGTCATTCCCGTCTACCGCAGCCGCGGCTTTGCCGATGCCCCCCGCTGGGCTCGGCATCCGGCGGTCTTCCCGATCGCCCTCCGGCTCGGATTGTGGCTGTACGACCGTCTCGGTGGCCGCCACCACCGCATGAAGCGCCGGATCGACCTCGACGAGGTGCGGCGCCGGTTTCCTCGCCTGCGCACCGAGGACCTGCGCCATGCACTGGTCTACCGCGACTACCAGACCGACGACGCTCGGCTCACCATGCTGCTGGTCAAGACGGCCGCGGAACACGGGGCGGTCGCCTTCAATTGGGTCGAAGCGGATCGGATCCACCGCAGCGGCGACGGCTACGCGGTCACCGTCACCGACCGGCTCGGTGGAGGGTCCGGCCGGGTGGGGACTCGGGCCGTGGTCGCGGCGACCGGGGCCTTCGCCCCGCCGCCCGGTGTCGGCAAACAGCCGCTCCCGCTGGTGCTCTCCAAGGGCGCCCACGTCGTGACCGACCTCGGCGCCGTCGGGCTCACCCACAGTGCCCTGGTGCTCCCCGAGACCGAGGACGCCCGGGTGCTCTTCGTGATCCCGTGGCGGGGTCATGCCGTCGTCGGCACCACCGACACTCCCTATCACGGCGACCCCGAGCATCCCCTCACCGACGCCGGCGACACCGAGTACCTGCTGCGCCACCTACGGGACTACCTCGACGTCGGCGACTTGGCGCCGATCAGCTCCTGGTCGGGGTTGCGGGCACTCGTCGGCTCGGCGGGCAGGTCGACCGCCAAGGCATCCCGCGAGCACAAGATCGCCCGGTTGGCCCCGGGGCTGATCCAGGTGGCGGGCGGCAAGCTGACCGGGTACCGCCGCATCGCCGAACAGGTCGTCGATCGAGTGGCCCGCCATCTGGGAACCAAGACTCGAAGCACCACCGAACACGTCCTCCTCAGCGGAGCGGGCGTGGACGACTATCTGGCCGATCACGTGCTCGCGAGGGCCGGAGAGCTCGGCGTCGACCCCACCTGTGCCACCCGGCTGGTCGAGCGCTACGGAGGCCACGCCGAGGTGATCCTGGAACTCGCCGCCGACCGGGCCGACTTGGCACGCCCCATCGGGGAAGGCCGCTGGATCCTGGCCGAGACCGCCTACGCCGCCCGCCACGAGTCGGCGGCCACCATCACCGATTTCGTGCAGCGGCGGACCCGCCTCGCCTGGTTCACCGCCGATCACGGCCGTCGCGACCTCGCCGCCATCGGAGAGGTCATGGCCGGCGAGCTCCGCTGGGATGATGCCCGGTTGGCGAAGGAACTGGAGCGAGTCGAGGCCGACCTGGAGGCCGAGGGCCTCTAGAGCACGCCCTCGAACCGATCGGAGAGGTACTCGACGAGACCGGCGATCGGAACCCGGTCCTGCTCCATCGTGTCTCGGTCGCGCACCGTGACCGCCCTGTCCTCGAGCGTGTCGAAGTCGACCGTCACCGCATAGGGGGTACCGATCTCGTCCTGGCGCCGATAGCGGCGGCCGATCGACTGGGTGACGTCCACCTCGATGTTCCAGTGAGGCCGGAGCGCCTCGGCCACCTCGTGGGTGACTCCCACCAGGTCGGGCTTCTTGGACAGCGGGAGGACCGCCACCTTGATCGGCGACAGCCGGGGATGGAGGCGCAGCACCACCCGGGTCTCCCCCCGCACCTCCTCCTCGTGATATGCGTCGAGCAGGAAGGCGAACGCCGAGCGAGTCACCCCGGCGGCAGGCTCGATCACATAGGGGTAATACCGCTCGTCGGCTTCCTGATCGAAGTAGCGGAGGTCTTCACCGCTGCGCTCGGCGTGAGCCCGCAGGTCGTAGTCGGTCCGGTTTGCGATGCCCTCGAGCTCGTCCCATCCCCAGGGGAAGCGGTACTCCACGTCGCTGCATGACGCGGCGTAGTGCGCCAGCTCGTCGTCCTCGTGGGGGCGGAGCCGGACGTTGTCCTCCTGCATCCCCAAGTCGACGTACCAGCGCCGCCGCTCCTCCAGCCAGTGCTCGTACCAGCGACCGGCATCATCGGGAGGCACGAAGAACTCCATCTCCATCTGTTCGAACTCACGGGTCCGGAAGACGAACTGACCGGGGGTGATCTCGTTGCGGAACGACTTGCCGATCTGGGCGATCCCGAAGGGCGGCCGCATCCGGGAGGTCCGCACCACGTTGGCAAAGTTGATGAAAATGCCCTGGGCGGTCTCCGGGCGCAGGTAGACGACGGCCGAGGAGTCCTCGACCGGGCCCATGAACGTCTTGAACATCAGGTTGAACTGCTTCGGTGCGGTGAAGGCGCCCCGCTGGCCGCAGTTGGGGCACCGGTCCGGATCCTCCAGTTTGTCGAGCCGGAACCGGTTGTTGCAGTTGGTGCACTCGACCAGCGGATCGGTGAACGAGGAAACGTGACCGGAGGCGACCCACACATCCGGCGACTGGATGATCGAGGAGTCGAGCCCGACGATGTCGTCCCGATCGCGGACCATCGACTCCCACCAGGCATCCTTGAGGTTGCGCAGCAACTCGACCCCGAGCGGCCCGTAGTCCCACGCCGAGCGGAGCCCGCCGTAGAGCTCGGAGGCGGGGTAGACGAACCCGCGCCGCTTGGCCAGGTTGGCGATGGTGTCGAGGCTGGCAGTGGTCATGGAGTCCTCCGGGAGCGGCCGCATGATAGGCGAAGGTCGAGGTGGATTCGCCTCGGCGCCGGCCTCGCCCCACGTTGGGGTTGACTCGGGAGTGTCATACATGACATTCAGTTTGTATGACAATGCTCAGTTTCCGGGTCGACGAGGCGACATCCGACGCCGTCGGGCGGTGGGCAGACCTTCTTGGGATATCCCGCTCGGAACTCCTTCGCACCGCCCTCCACCGGCATCTGGCTCGCCTCCGGGCCGAGCACGATCTCGACCGGTGGGCCCGTCTCCCCCTCACCGACGACGAGCAGGCCCTCGCCGAGATCGCCGACTGGGGTCCGGCGGAGGACTGGTCGGATTGGGCCGATGCGACACGGTGAGATCTGGTTCGCCGCCACCCCCGGAGGTGACCGCCCGGTGCTGGTCCTCACCCGAGACCCGCTGGCCGACCATCTCGGTTCCGTCGTCGTGGCGGCATTGACCCGCACCATCCGAGGGGTTGCCTCAGAGCTCCCCCTGAGTCCCGAGGGCGACGGGGTCCCATCCCCTTGCGCGGTGAGCTTCGACAACCTGCACACTCTGCCGAGGGACGTCTTCCGCCGCCGAGTCACCCAACTGGGCACGATGCGGATGGCCCAGGCATGCCGGGTGCTGCGCGACACCACCGACTGCTGAGAACCGCCTACTCGGCAACGCCCCCGAATCGGCGGCTGCGCCGCCGATAGTCCTCCACGCAGGCAAAGAGATGCTCGCGCCGGAAGTCCGGCCACAGTGTCTCGTCGAAGATGAGCTCGCTGTAGGCGCTCTGCCACAGCAGGAAGTTGCTGAGACGCTGCTCGCCGCTCGATCGAATCACCAGATCGGGGTCGGGCATCTCGGGCAGCAACAACCCGGCGGCCACCGCCCGCTCGTCGATGTGGGCCGGGTCGAACTCCCCCGCCTGGGCCGCCTCCGCCAGACGGCGGACCATGGCCACCAGCTCGGCCCGGGATCCGTAGTTGAAGGCGAAGACGAGCTGCAGCACCGTGTTGCCGGCCGTGAGAGCCTCCGTGTCGGCAATGTGGCCCCGGAGTCGATCGGAGACCCGGGGGTCGTCACGATCACCCACGAACCGAACCCGGACCCCCATGTCGTGGAGTTCGTCGCGACGTCGCAGCAGCAGGTCCTCGTTGAACTGCATCAGGAACGCCACCTCGTCGGGTGGCCGCGACCAGTTCTCGGTCGAGAAGGCGTACACGGTGAGCCACTCGATTCCGATCTCGATGGCCCCTTCGACCACGTCGAAGAGCGACTCCTCGCCGACGGCATGACCGGCGGTACGCGGCAGACCCCGGGCATTGGCCCAGCGGCCGTTGCCGTCCATGATGATCGCCACGTGGCGCGGGATCGGACGCAGCTCCTCAGACATCGACCGACGCCAGAGCCGCCAGCTTTCGATCCAGATGGAACTCGAGGAACCGCCGGGTGAGCCCGAGTGCGTCTCCCGACAGCGACGGCTCCGAATCGGGAAGGTCGCCGATCTCGGCCGACGCCAGGCGGGCCAGATAATCGGTGAGGCCGTCGCGCAGCACCACCGCCCCCGGGGTCCGGCATCTCTCGCACAGGACGCCTCCCGCGGCGAACGCAAACCGGGTCAGGCCGGCCGTCGTGCCGCAGCCGGCGCAGTGCCCCAGCGCCGGGCCCACCCCGACCGCCTCGGCCATCTTCAACAGGAACGCCGTGACCACGTCCGGGTGGCGAGGCCCGACTTCGAGGGCCCGCAGACCCCGCTGGAGAAGCAGGAACGGGCGCAGCGAGGGCTCCCTCTCCTGGACCACGGCATCCACCGCCTCGACCATCGCCCCGGCGGCCAGCACCCGCTCCAGATCGGCTCGAAGGCGGGGAAAGGCCTCGATGACCGACACCTGGGTGATCGTGTCGAGATTGCGGCCCTCATAGAGAACCAGATCGACCTGAGTGAACGGCTCGAGACGGCCCCCGAAGCGGCTCTTCGTCTTGCGGATGCCCTTGGCGACCGCCCGCACCTTGCCGTGGTTGGGGCTCAGCAGGACGACGACGCGATCGGCTTCCCCGAACGGAAACGAGCGCAGCACGATGCCCTGGTCGTGGCGAAGACCCATGGTGCGCCCAGCGTACCGGGACGCGGTGACCCGACCGGGAACCGAATCGAGGCCCCCGCCCGTCGGAGCGGAGACGGCCCCGAAAGGACCCCGCCATGGCACGACGGATCGGCACGATCACCACGCTCATCGTGACGCTGCTGGCGCTCGCCGGGCCGGCCGCAGCCCAGATCGTCCCTCCCGAGCCACCCCGCCCCTGGCCCGGCGAGGTGGTCATCGAGGACTACCGAATCGAGGTGCTGATCGAGAACCAGATCGCCACCACCACCGTCACCCAGATCCTCGCCAACCGGGGTGACCGGCAGGCCGAGTCGACCTTCCTCCACCCATTGCCACCCGGTGCTGCGGTGACCGACCTGGTGCTGTGGATCGACGGCGAACCGGAGCGGGGAGAGGTCCTCCCCGCGGGGGAGGCCCGCAGCATCTACGAAGGGATCGTCGCCTCGCTGCGGGACCCGGCCCTCGTCGAGTACGTCGAATACGGACTGGTGCGTGCCTCGGTGTTCCCGATCCCCGCCGGTGGCGAGCGCAAGGTCGAACTCACCTACACCCAGGTGCTCGAGGCCGATCAGGGCCTCGTCCGCTATCTCCACCCCTTCGGTCGCGAGGTGCGGACTCGCCATGCGATCGAGAGGCTGTCGCTGAGCGTCGACCTCAGGGCCGACGGCGGACTGAAGACCGTCTACTCCCCTTCCCACGAGGTTTCCATCGACCGGCGCGGTGAGGACCGAGCGCTCATCGGGCACGAGACCACCAACGGCGTGGGCGACGGCGACTTCACCCTCTACTACTCGACCGGCGATGGTGAGGTCGGTCTCGACCTGATCACCTACCGCGATCCCGACGCGGCCGATCCCAGCGGATTCTTCGTCTTGCTGGCCGGACCGGGTGCCGCCGAAGACGCCGCGGTGGTGGCCAAAGACGTGATCGTCGTGATCGATCGCTCCGGCAGCATGGAGGGCGAGAAGTTCCGCCAGGCCCAGGACGCAGTCGCCTACGTGCTCGAGCACCTCAACGCCGACGACCGATTCACCGTCGTCACCTTCTCTACCGCCGTCGAGGCGTTCTCGGACCGCCTCCAGTCGGTGCGCCGGGCCGCCGAGGCGGCCGAGTGGGTCGAGGCCCTTGCACCGGCCGGCTCCACCGACATCGACGCCGCCCTCGGCGAGGCCTTCGACATCGCCGGCGTGGAACGACCCACCTACGTGCTCTTCCTGACCGACGGACTCCCCACCGAGGGCGTGATCGACGCTGATGAGATCCTGGAACGGGCCCGGCAGTCGGCCCCGCCCAACGTCCGGCTGTTCTCCTTCGGGGTCGGTTGGGACGTCGACACGGTCCTCCTCGACACCCTCGCCGGCGACCACGGCGGCACCACCACCTACGTGACGCCGGGCGAGGAGATCGACGTGGCCGTGGCGGCGCTCTACGCCAAGGTCAGTTCGCCCGTGCTCACCAACCCGGTGCTCGACTTCGGCGACCTCAAGGTCTCCGATCTCTACCCGAACACCCTGCCCGACTTCTTCGCCGGGGAGCAAGTCGTGCTGGTCGGCCGCTATCGGGAGGGGGGCATGACCGACATCACCCTGCAGGGGATGGTCAACGGAGAGGAACGCTCCCTGCGATTCGTCGACAGGGTCTTCGCCGAGACCGGCGGCAACACGGCGGTCCCCCGTCTGTGGGCGACCCGCAAGATCGGGCACCTCTTGCAGCAGGTCCGCATCCAGGGGGGCGACGAGGAGACGATCGACCAGATCGTTCGTCTCTCGATCCGCTACGGCATCGTGACCCCCTACACCTCCTACCTGGTCACCGAGCCGGCCCCGTTCGGCGACGCAGAACTGAGCCGTATCAGCGAGGAAGCCGCCTCGGCCGCCGCGGCCACGACGGTGCCCGTCTCGGGGGAAGACGCGGTGGCCGCCGCCGAAGCCTCCGGTGATCTCGCCGAGCGCGATGTGGCGGCCCCCCCGGATGAGTACCGGGACCTGGTCATCGTGGCCGGGACCCGGACCCTCCGCTGGAGCGACGACATCTGGATCGACACCGCCTTCGACCCCGAGGGGATGACACCGATCGCGGTGCCCTTCGCCTCCGAGGACTACTTTGCCCTCGCCGCCGCCGATCCCGATCTCGCCGCGGCCCTCGCCGGTGCCGAGCGGGTCCTGGTGGTGTGGGGCGGCCGGGCCTACGAGGTCGTGGATGCCGAGGCGGCCGGCGACCCGGTCGAGATCCCCGACACGACCGCGCTTCCCACCGCGGTGACCACCACCCCGACCGATCTCGGTGAGGACACGCTCGCCGCCGGGGGCACGGAGTCGGAAGCGGGTCGGGGCGGATTCCCCGGATGGGCCATCGCTCTCATCGGTCTCGTCATGGGCGGCGGCGCCGCCGGAGCGGCGTCCCGGCTGCGTTCGCCCGCCGGCTGATTCTCTGCGCGCGACCGGGGGCGGGGTTTGAACCCCGCCCCCGGTCCGTCCCGCGTGATCGCTAGCGCTTCTTGCTCTTGCTGGATGCTCCGGAGCGCGGCTTGCTCGCCGAGCGCTCGCCGGAAGATGAGGAGGAGCGCTGCGTCGTCTTCTTGTGGTTCTTTCGGGGCACGATTGCCTTTCTTGCCATCGAGACGCCGGGCGAATCCCGGCGTTCACCACCATTTCACCGCATGGCGGATCCGCCTGTCCGTGACATGAAGGGGACGGAGCGAGACCGTTTCGTGGCATGACGCCGCCACCGCACCGGTAACGTTCCGCGTGTCATGACGCCATCCGCTCGCGTGCACGGGACGCCCGCCTCCTACCGCCGCGGTCTCGAGGCGGCGCTGACCGACGAACGGTTCGTGATTGCCGCGCCGGACGAGCCGGCCGCCCTCGTCCTCGCCCCTTTGACCACTCCATCCGACTGTGGTTCCTTCGATGACCTCACCGATGCACCGGACACCGTGGTCGTGGCCCTCTTGAGCCCCGCCGACCCCGACGACTATGCCCACGCCTTCGCCCACGGCGCCGACGGTGCAGCACCATTCGACGCCGAACCGGCTCGGATCGCCGCGATCGCAAGAGCAGCATTCGAGGGTGATGCCGTCGTGCCGGCGGAGGCGCTCACCGCGCTCGCTCGCCGCGGCGGGGATCCCCACCGCCACGTTCCCCCACTCGATCCCATCGAGGTGGAGTGGATCCTGGCGCTCGCCAAGGGGGCCACCGTGGTCGAGATCGCCGACCGCTACGGCTACTCGGAACGAGCGATGTTTCGCAAGCTCGGGGACATCTACGCCCGGCTCGGGGCCGCCGGACGGGCCGAAGCCCTCGTCGCCGCCGGTCGCCTGGGCCTCCTAGATGACGATCCACCGGGCCCTTCGTCGCGGCAGCGATGACCTTGGCCTCTGGATGGGGGCTCCATCCTGTGAGACCCTGACGGTGGTGCGGCAGGTCTCCCACGGGGAGCCGAACCAGCGCCTTCCGGACCTCGGGATTTCGGCCTGCCGCACCACTCAAGCATGACGCTGCAGGAGGCCTAGACGGTCTCGGCGGCGATCAGTGCCGCCCCGTACGCCCCCATCAGCTGCGGATCGGGAGGCAGGACCACCGGATGGCCCGTCGCCTCCGACATCATCGCCCGAACCCCACCATTGAGGGCCACGCCGCCCGAGAGGATCACCGGCGGCGCCACTCCGACGCTGCGGGCCATGGCGACGATCCGGCCCACCAGGGAACGGTGCAGGCCCCTGATGATGGCGTCCACGTCGGCCCCCTTGGCGATCAGCGAGATGATTTCGGATTCCGCAAAGACCGTGCACGTGGACGTGATGGGCTCCTCCGCCGCGGCCCCGACGGCCCGGTCCCCCAGATCCGGCACCTCGACGCCGAGCCGGGCGGCGGTGTGCTCCAGGAACCGGCCGGTCCCCGCGGCGCACTTGTCGTTCATGGCGAAATCGACCGGACGCCCGTCGTCACCGATCCGGATGGCCTTGGCGTCCTGACCCCCGATGTCGACCAGCGTCCCCCCGTGGCCGAGCGCCCGGAACACGCCCCGAGCGTGGCAGGTGATCTCGGTCACCTGGCGGTGAGCCGCCCGCGCCAGCCGACGTCCGTAGCCGGTGGCCACCACCGGGGCCTCCCCGTTGCCGTCCACCTCGGCGCACACGTCCGCCAGCATCCGGGCGGCCTGTTCCTCGAGACGAGGTTGGGCCGGTTCCAGGCGGGAGGCGACCTTCGTCCCCTCGGCATCCACGGCGACCACCTTGCACGTGGTCGAGCCGACGTCGAGCCCGAGCGCCACCGTCACCGGGCCATCATCTCCACGAAGGCCTCGAGGCGGCCGGCGGCCTGTTCTTCGGCGTAGGCGCGGGGATCGTTGTGGTCGGCGTCGAGGAGCAGGGCCGGCACCCCGACCTGGTTGACCAGACCGTCCCGCTGGTCGATCTGGCCCAGGGAGTAGGGCTTGCAAGACCGGTCCGAGTGCAGGATCACCCCGTCGGCCTCGAACTCGCCGACCATGCGCCGCATCGCATCGAGTTTCTGGCCCGCGGATCGATTGAGGATCGGGTGCATGTACACCCTGGCCATCGATCCGAACGTATCGCTCGGATCCATGAGGGGGGCCAGCTCTCCCCAGGCATGGGTGTAGGTGGAAGCCACCACGTTGACGCCCCGCTCCGCCAGCCATCGCGACAGCGACCCGATCCGGTACCAGATCGGCAGGTTGTCCCACAGCACCCGGTGACGCTCCTCCCGCACCGCTCCCACCCCGTCGGCGATCCGCCGGTCGATCTCGGCCAGCATCGAGCGGTAGTAGCCGGTGGTTTCGGCATCGCCCCGCATGTCGACGATCGGGCCGAGGTGGGTGAAGGCATCGAAGGCGGTCAGCGGAGCCGGCCGGTGGCGGGCTCGCTCGAGGATCTCCAGCCACAGCTCGCTGGCCGCCTTGGCCTCGGCCACCACCTCGGTGAACCGCTCCTCCGAGAATCTCCGCCCCGCCACCTTCTCGGCGACCGGGACGATCTCCTCCAGCTGGCGGCGGACGTAGGCGACCTCGTGTTCCAGGGGCGTCTCCCGGTACTGGAACGGGGTGTCGACCAGCACCAGCGGGCAGCCGTAGTGGTCGGCCAGCACCCGGTACCAATACAGCACGGTCTGACAGATGTTGGTGCAACACAGCAGCAGGTCCGGGGGCGGGAGACGGCCGACCGGGGTGTTCCCGGTGAGGGCGGTGCCGATGTCGGTGCGGGCGTAGGAGCAGATGTCCCGGGAGTAGCCGGCATCCTCGGCGGCCTCGCACAGAGCTTGGGCGTGGCGCCGGGCTCCGCACAGGGCGGCGTGGTTCTCGGGATAGATGATGAAGAAGTCGAGCGCCTTGAGGATCTCAGCCGGAGCGCCGCTGGTGACCCAGGCGACCGGGCGCACCCCCGAGGCATGGCGGCCCTCGAGGTAGTGCTCCGACATCATCTGACGCATCCGGGCGCTGCTTCGAAGCGGTGGAGTGAGCGCCCGGGTGGGATCGACGGGGCGTCGATCGGCGGCTCGTTCCTCGCGACGCCGGTTCAGCGCCAGGGCCGCCCGCCCCGCCAGGCGGTAGGCGGCCAGGTGACGGAGGCGGGCCCCGAGGCTCATTGGAGCGTCTCCACGAACGCCTCGATCCGAGTCAGGGTCTGTTGCGGGAGTTCGGTGCCCATTTCGACTTCGACGTGGAGCACGCCGAATCCCTCCTCGACGAGGCGGCTGCGGAGAAGGGGAACGTCGAAGAGCTCCGGCTCACAGAACTTGACGTCGTAGATGAGCAGCCCTCGTGCGCCGGTCTTCTCCATCTGTTCCACCAGCCGGGCCGCCCGGGCTGCGATCGGGGCACCCCGCGTCGGGTCGGGCGGACCCGACAGGATGCGATCGGCAGTTCGCTCAAAAGGATCGCCGCCCGCCGGAGGGTCGTAACGGCGACGCCCCCCGCAAGCCAAGTCGTCGGCGACCACCCGGGCACCCATCTTCGCCAGGTGATCGAACAGCGTCATCGGCTCCGGCACGATGCCCGACAGCATCACGGGGACCCCCCCGGGGGGTTCCCCCTCCGGCACCGAGCCGGCGAGCGCCGAGAAGGCCTCCGCGGTCAGGTACTCCCGGGCTCGCACCACCGTGTAGAACTCGCGATCGGTTGCCGCCAGGCCGGCACGCCGGTCGTAGAGGCCGGCGAGGGCTCGATCGGCGGCGTCCTCGGCCCCAAACGCCTCATCCCAGTCGACGACGGATGGGGTGCGGCCCCCGATCTCTTCCAGCGCGGCGGCGAGGCGCCGGAGCTCCGCCACCAGGAACTCCCGGTCGGCGGGCCGCTCGCCGCGAGGCAGGTAGAGCGTGAGCACCGGTGGTGCCACGGGGCCGAAGTCCCCCACCACAGACCCCATGCCCTGGAGCGCGTCGCAGGTGTGGGGCACCAGGAGAGCGTCGACCCCGTCCAGCCCCCCGCGCAGCAGGAACGAGGTGGCTCGCACCACGATGTCGCACGTGTAGGGCTGGAAGTGGCGGCTTCCTTCGTCACGGGGCACGTCCGGCGGACCCCACAGCTCGACGGGATGGAAACCGTGGGCCCGCAGCAGCGCCCGCGGGTAGTGGTAGGGAAGCACGGCGACCGGTCGGTAGCCGGACCGGCGCACCTCGGTGAGGATCTCCCGCCGATTGGGCAACTGTGCCGTGACGCTCATGCCGGACCCATTCTCATCGAAGAATGCTGCGGGGCGCAGGTTCGTCTGAGTCGCGGCGATCGCCGCCACCACGCGATGCACCCGGCGCCTACGATCAAGCCCGTTCCCGAGAGGCGAGGCCGCATGGGGAACAACGAGGGGAACGCCGAGTCCGGCGAGCGGTCCAGGACCAAAGCGCTCCAAGTCATGGTCGCCGAGGTGATTCGCGAGGACACCGGACACGGCCACACTGATCCTCTTCACCGGCAACGATCATCTCGACTACCAGCCGGGCCACTTCATCACCGTCCGGCCCCACCAGTTTCCGGCTCTGGAACGATTCATCGAATACTTCGAAGAACTGAAGGGCAAACGCGAACTGCCGCGCGCCTACTCGCTCTCCTCGGCACCGCACGAGGATCACCTCGCAATCACCGTGAAGGAGGAGTACTACATCAGCGGGACCACGCGGTACCCGCCGCTGCTCTCACCGTTGCTGGTGTGGAGAACCGCGCCCGGCACGCGTATGGAAGTCACGGGGTTTCGAGGCCCCTACGTGCTCCCACTCGACATCGAATTCCGCACCGATCACCTGGTCCACATCTGCGCCGGTTCGGGGGTCGTCCCCAACATGAGCATCCTCAAGCACTGTCTCCACAATGGCATGGGACTCCGCCACACCCTGGTCCTCGGCGACAAGACCCACCAGGACATCATCTTCCGCCGTCAACTCGATCGCCTCGCCGAAGAGCACCCCGACCGCTTCCGGGTGATCCATGCACTGAGCCGCGAATCCGATGCGGATCGATACGGCCCCCACTACCGATCGGGCCGGGTCGATATCGACCTCATCGCGCCGCACCTCGAGGACCCCTCTGCCGCGGAGGTCTTCACCTGCGGACCCGGTGTCGGCAAGTGGGAGCGACTGGCGGCCCGCGAAGGAGAGCGGGAGCCGTCCCCGCGGTTCATGGAGAACGTGCTCGGTATCCTCGAGCAACTCGGCGTTCCCCAAGAGCGGATCCACCGCGAGAGCTACGGTTGACGACATCCGGCCGGACGGTCTGGAGGACTCTCTAGTGTCTCTCGCGAGGTGAGGCACTGACCGAGCGCCGGATCGAGACGCACATCGACATCGCTGCTCCGATCGCGGAGGCATGGGCGGTGCTCACGGCATTCGGCCGGTATCGGGAATGGAATCCGCTCATCCGGGAGATCGCCGGCACCGTGGAAGTCGGTGCGCCCATCAAGGTTCGCATCAGCCGTCCCGGAGGGTGGGGCAGCATGACCATCCGGCCCGTCGTCACGGTGATCTCGAAGTACGAGTTCTGCTGGCTGGGAAAAGTGGTGAGCCCTCGGATCTTCGCCGGCCGGCACTCCTTCCGGCTGGTGGAGCAGGACGACCGTGCCACCCGCTTCATCCACGCCGAGGACTACCACGGAATCCTCGCCTCCGCCGTGACCGGTGTCTTCGGACGGCCGATCGCGGCGAGCTTCCGAGCCATGAACCGGGCCTTCCGCAGCCACGTCGAGTACGAGTTCCGGCAGGGCCTCGGTGCGGACGGACACCAGATTGGATAGAAGCCCCGGTCGATCGCCGATTAGTGTGCACGGCGACGCTCACAGGGGGAGACGCACGTGACGCAGGCCGCCCGTGCCTGGAGGCCCCGCAGATCTCGGCGTGGCCGGACAAGCAGCATGCCCCTCACCGACGGTGCCAGGATCGCAGTGGTGGGTGGCGGGCCGTCCGGATCCTTTCTCAGCTTCTTCCTCCTGAACATGGCCGAGATGTCGGGACTGGAGATCTCGGTCGACATCTACGAGCCGCGCAGCTTTGCGGAGGGTGGCCCGGCAGGGTGCAATCACTGCGGGGGGATCGTCTCGGAGTCGCTCGTCCAGACTCTCGCCACCGAGGGCATCAATCTGCCGCCCACCGTCGTGCAACGCGGCATCGAGTCCTACGTGCTCCACATGGACGTCGGCAGCGTGACGATTGGGAGTCCGGTCGACGAGCAACGCATCGCCTCCGTCTACCGGGGCAACGGTCCCCGAGGTGGCGAGGACATGCCCTGGGAGAGCTTCGACGGCTACCTCCAACAACTCACGGCGCAACGCGGGGCTCGGCTCATTCGCAAGCTGGTATCCGGAATCGAGTGGCGCGAGGGCTTTCCCCACCTGCAGTTCGTTGATGGCGAGTCCGGTCCGTACGATTTCGTCGCCATCGCCTCCGGCGTCAACAGCAACCTCTACCAGAAGCTCAACGGCCAGCCGGCCAACGGTCGCCGGGACCAATACCGGTCGCTCACGACTGCCCGTACCTACATCTGTGAGTTCCACTCCGACCGGGAGACGATCCGAGCGGTGATGGGGAACTCGATGCACGTGTTCCTGTTGGACCTCCCCGGTCTCGAGTTCGCCGCCCTCATCCCGAAGGGGGACTACATCACACTGGCAATGCTCGGGCACGACATCGACCCCGAGCTGATCAGGGAGTTCCTGGACACGCCTGCGGTACGGAGGAGCCTGCCCTTCGATGAGATCCCCTGCGTATGCAGCTGCACGCCGCTCATCAATGTGAAGGGCCCATCGCACACCTTTGCCGACCGACTGGTGATGATCGGCGACACCGGGGTCACCCGGCTCTACAAGGACGGCATCGGAGCCGCCTATCGAACGGCCAAGGCCGCTGCGGTGACCGCGATCCTCCACGGAGTGTCGGCCGACGATTTCCGTCGTCACTACGAGCCCGTGTGTCGGTCCATCGGGACCGACAACAAGTTCGGCAAGTTCCTCTTCGCGTTCACGTGGCTGTTCCGCAAGGTCCGTTTCACTCGCAGGGCGGTATTGCGCATGACGGCACGCGAACAGGAGAGCGAGAACGGTACCCGGCGCATGAGCAGGGTGCTGTGGAATCTGTTCACCGGCAGCGCCCCGTATCGGGAGGTGTTCTACGACACCATTCACCCCGTCTTCGTGGGCGGTCTGGCGAAGAACCTCGTCTTGAGCGTGGCACCCGGCCGCGGCGGAGAGGAGCGGGATGGCGCGTAAATCCGATAGCGAGTTGGGAAAGGTCTTCCGAGACGGCGACATCATCATCCGTCAGGGCGATGAGGGCGACTGCATGTACGTCATCCAGGATGGCCTCGTCGAGGTCATCCAGCGCCACGGCGACACCGAGGTGGAGCTGGGAACGATGGGTACCGGTGATTTCTTTGGGGAGATGGCTCTCTTCCAGAAGGAGGTGCGGGCCGCCAGCGTTCGGGCACGGGGAGACGTCCGGGTCATGACCGTCGACAAGAAGACACTCCTGAGGCGCGTCAAGGAAGACCCGCTCCTGGCCTACAACCTGGTCCAGACCATGTCGAACCGCATCCGGGAGCTGCACGTCAAGCTCGCCGATGCTCTCTTCGACGAAGGGGAAGAGCCATGACCGGCCACCCACTCGACACCGGCTCACCGGGTCCGATCAAGACCACGCTGCCCACCTATCGGCCGAGCCAGATCGCCAAGCTCCCGCCCTGCCAGGCGGCCTGTCCGGTCAGCGGCGACATTCGTCGGTGGGTGGGAACCATCGCTCAGCGAGAGCAACTGGGGATGGACGACGACACGGCCTTCACCGAGGCATGGCGAATCATCACCGACCTCAATCCCTTCCCGGCGACCCTGGGACGGATCTGCCCCCATCCCTGCGAGGCGGGGTGCAATCGGAACGAGATCGATGCACCGGTCGCCATCAACTCCCTCGAGCGCTTCCTCGGGGATTGGGCGATCGAGCATCAGTTGAGTCTTGAGACGTCGGAGCACGATGGTCGAGGCGAGTCGATCGGTGTCATCGGAGCCGGGCCATCGGGCCTCTCCTTTGCCTACCAGATGGCCCGTCGCGGCTACCCGGTGACCGTCTACGAGGAACGTCAACAACCCGGAGGCATGCTCCGCTACGGAGTCCCCAACTACCGGCTTCCCCCCGATGTGCTCGCCGCGGAGATCGAGCGAATCTGCGCACTGGGTGTCGAGATCGAACTCGGCGTGGCGGTGGGTCGCGACGTCACCGTCGAAGAACTGCGCCGACGTCACGATCTCCTGTTCGTCGGGATAGGAGCGCAACGGGGCCGTCCCCTCGGTGTCCCCGGCGACGAGGGTCCCGGGGTCCTCACCGGGATCGAGTATCTCGGCCGGGCCAATCGCAACGGGGACCTCGGCATCGGCGAGCGCGTGGCCGTCATCGGCGGCGGCAACACGGCCGTGGATGCCGCACGCGTCGCCCGGCGCGCCGGCGCCGAGGTGTTGATGCTGTACCGCCGCACCCGGGCCGAGATGCCCGCGGTCGGCGACGAGATCGACGAAGCCATCCAGGAGGGTGTCGACCTCCGATTCCTCGTGGCCCCGGTGGAGGTCAAGCGCGTCGACGGCTTGGTGGCGGGCCTCGTCGTTCGCACCATGGAACTCGGAGAACCGGACGCCTCGGGGCGGCGGCGGCCCGAGCCGATCGAGGGGTCGGAACACGAGATCGCGGTCGACGCGGTCATCAGCGCCGTGTCCCAGGAGCCGGACTGGGGAGCGCTCGCCGACTTCCGGCCCGAGGAGCGGCCCCCCACGGCGCTCGAAGTCGAGAGCGGGGTGTGGATGGGCGGCGACGCCGCCGGCCCCGGGATCGCCGGCATCGCCATCGCCCACGGGCGATCGGCCGCCGAGGTGGCCCACGCCAAGCTGCAGGGCTTGCCGCCCCCCGCCGCGGCCCATCAGAACCCCATCGCGGCCGACCGAGTGAAGCTCGACTACCGCAATCATCGAGCCCGCGCCGTGCCGGGACGCATTGCCATCGAGGACGGCCTGGCGGTGGCCGATCTCGAAGTGGCCCTCGGGATCGACCAGGAGGCGTTCCTGGCCGAGGTGCAACGCTGCTCATCGTGCGGCCTGTGTTTCGGGTGTGCCCACTGCTTCATGTACTGCACCGTGCAGTCGTTCGCCCCGGTCGACGATCCCTCTCCGGGCAACTACTACATGATGAACCTCGACCGCTGCTACGAGTGCGGGAAGTGCATCGAGGTGTGCCCCTGCGGGTTCCTCGAGGTCACATCGGTGATCGGCTGACACGACCTAGACCCGAAGGGTGGAACCCTCCCGAGCGACGGTCACCGTGTCGGATTCGAACTCCTCCGCCAGGCGCGCGAGTTCGGTGTCCCTGCGTTGAGGGTCATGGTGAAAGAGCAGCACACGGCGGGCCCCACTCGCCTCGGCGAGCCCCACCGCATAGTCGGGGGTGCTGTGCCCGTTGTGCCGGAGAACCTCGTATTCCTCGGCCGTGTACTGAGCATCGTGGATCAAGAGATCGACCCCATCCGCGAGCCGAAGGGCTGCCTCGTGGTACGGGCCGAAGCCACCGGGTCCGGACCCCAGCACGGAAGGATTGTGGTCCGAGAGGTAGGCAACGGCTCGGGTCCCGTCCGAAACCCGGTAGCCGTAGGTACGGCCGCCCTTGTGGGGTATCTCGAGTGCCGTGATGCCGAGTCCCTCGACCTCGAAGGTTCCCGGTTCGAGGGCGTGAAAGGTCCAACTGCCACGCAACCCATCAGGACCGATCGGGAAGTGGGGAGGTGACATGGCTCGCGCCAGCACTTCCGCAGGCTCGCCCTGGGCCGGCATGAAGAGGTCCACTTCGGCATCGGGGTGGTCTCCCGGGGAGAAGAACGGAAGGCCGTGGGTGTGGTCCCAGTGCAGGTGCCCCAGCAGGATCGTCCCTCGGAAGGGGAGCCTGTCGAGGAGGGCAGCAAAACGCACCAGACCCGAACCGGCGTCCAGGAGCAAACCCGGTGTCTCGCCGTCACGTCCGATCGCGACGCACGACGTGTGACCCCCGAAAGCGGCGAACTCGGGCCCGGGGGCCGGTCGCGAACCACGAACACCGAACAGGTGGACGTCCACGGTCACGCCTCAGCAGAGTACGAGAGGTAGGTCATCGAAGACACGGCACCATGCTCCCACGACGACGGCACCATCTTGTTGTCTTCCCCTCGTCTCGATCCTCGACATCCGTTCACGTCCCGGAAGGTTCTCCCGCATTACACGTTGCGAACGCAGCACCCGGCGAGAGTACTTCGGCCCTACCCGGCAGGTCCCGTCTACCCTCCGGATCTCCGGAGGAGGCGGGATGTCCACGGCTCCCGGTCGAGGCGCAATCGTAGAGGACGATCCGCGAGCCTACATCGCGGAGTCGCGGCGGCGTGCTCTCGTCGAGGGTCGAGCGATGCCGGATCGGGTCATTGGCGCCGCCCTCTTCGCCGATATCTCCGGCTTCACGCCGCTGACGGAGGCACTGGCCGGTGAGTTGGGGGCGCGACGCGGCGCCGAGGAACTCGTCGCCAATCTGAATCGCATCCTCGCGGCGCTGATCCAGGACCTCCACGAATTCGAAGGGGACGTGATCTACTTCAGTGGGGATGCCATCACGTGCTGGATCGACGGCGACGACGGGCGCCGGGCGACGGCCTGCGCCCTGGCGATGCAGGAGAGGATGGCTGAGGTCGGGCTGGTGACGACGGCCGGCGGCACGACCGTCGAACTGGCCCTCAAGGTCGCGGTGGCGGTGGGTTCCGCTCGGCGGTTCGTGGTGGGCGATCCGGAGGAACAGCTCATCGAGGTGCT
The DNA here is from genome assembly GCA_041551965.1 of Acidimicrobiia bacterium. Classification (GTDB taxonomy): domain Bacteria; phylum Actinomycetota; class Acidimicrobiia; order Spongiisociales; family UBA11373; genus JBFELU01. The sequence goes on along the minus strand of JBFELU010000027.1, from coordinate 4,020 downwards.
GGCGGGGAGCCTCGTCGACGACGTGGCGATCGCCGAGTCGGCAGCCGGGCAAGGCGAGGTGGTGCTCGACCGATCCGCCGTCGTCGGTCTCGGCGACCGGGTCGTGCTGCGCGAGACGCGAACGCTGGACGGGAGGGAGTTCGGCGTGGTCGACCGACTCGATACGGTCGTCGAACGCGCGCAGGCGCCACAGGTGCTGGAGCCGGTTCCCGAAGAGATCGCCCGCCAGTGGCTGCTGCCGACCGTATACGACCGGTTGGCCACCGGCGGCAGCGCCATGTTCGCCGAGCTGCGGACGGTGTTCCCGATGTTCATCCGGTTCGGGGGGATCGACTACGACGGGGATCCCGATGCAGCCGCCGAGCTCGACGGCTTCATCCGCCGCTCGCAGCACATCCTGGCGGCATACGGGGGGAACCTCCTCCAGCTCACCTTGGGAGACAAGGGGGCGTACCTGTACGCCGTCTTCGGTTCCCCTCGTGCCTACGAGGACGACGCCCTCCGGGCGGTGAGCGCTGCTTGGGAACTTCAGAGCTCCCTCGATGGTCGGAGCGCCTCAGAGCAAGTCCAGATCGGCATCTCGACGGGACGGGTACTCAGCGGCACCTGCGGTCATCCCCTGCGGCGCACCTTCGCCTGCCTGGGCGACCCGGTGAATCTTGCGGCCCGGCTCATGAGCAAGGCCGGTGCCGGCGAGACGCTGGTGACCGGCGAGGTGGTTGCCGGGGCGGGAGAGCGATTCACGTGGGACGAGCTCGAGCCCATGCAACTCAAGGGGAAGAGTGCGACCGTGGCCGCCTTCTCACTGACGGGAGCTCGCCACCGGTCGGTGCGCCGCCACGAACGCTACCCGTTGCCAATGGTCGGAAGGGAAGCCGAGCTCGCGTTCATCGACGAGTGCCATCGCGCCGCGCTCGATGGAAGACGCAACGTCGTCGGGATCATGGCGGAAGCCGGTCTCGGCAAGTCGCGGCTGGTGGCCGAGGTTGTTCGGTCCATGAGAGCCGCCGGGCACCGGGTCGTCTTCGGAGAATCTCAGGCGTTCGGAACAAACACCAGCTACCTGGCGTGGCGGGAACCGTGGCACACGATCTTCGAGCTGGACGACGGACCGGAGTGGACACAGATCGCCAGGGTGGAACGAGTCCTGGCCGCCGTGGATCACAAGCACGCCCGACGAGCACCCCTCCTGGGATCACTCCTGGGCCTCGACATCCCCGACAACGAGGTGACGGCCACCTTCGACGCCAAGCTCCGCAAGGCATCTCTGGAGAGCCTGCTCGCCGATGCGCTCCGTGCCGAGGCCGGGCGCCGACCGCTGGTCATCGTGCTCGAGGACTGCCACTGGATCGACGAGGCCTCGCTCGACCTCCTCGAGGTTCTCGTTCGGGAGACCGCCGGTCTCCCGGTGCTGGTCATCGCCGCCTACCGGCCCGAGATCCCCGACGATGTGGGGGCCCGTCTGGGCGCGCTCGCCGACTTCGACCAGCTCGTCTTGAAGGAGCTCACGCCCCTTGCCATCGAGCGGGTCACCATTGCGAAGATCAACCAGCAATACGGCGCACACGTGACCCCGGCGGCCGAGGTTGTCGAGCTCATCGTCGAGAGGAGTCAGGGCAACCCTTTCTACATCGAGGAACTCGTCGACTTCTTCCACCTGCGGAACGCAGACATCAGCGATCCCGCGTCGGTCGACGCGGTCGATCTCCCGGGGAGCCTCCAGTCGCTCGTGCTGAGCCGAATCGACACACTCGAGGCGCCGCCCCGAAGGACGCTCAAGGTCGCCAGCGTCATCGGTCGGGAATTCGAGGCACCAGCCCTCCCGGCCGTCTACCCGGATCTCGGAACGAGAGCCGACGTGGCGGAGGCGCTCGACCTTCTCGGTCACGCCGACCTCGTGACACGGGACCGCGAAGAAGACGACTCGTGGCTCTTCCGTCATGCCGTGACCCGCGACGTCGCCTACGAGAGCATTCCGTTCGCCTTGCGTGCCACGCTCCACGAGGCAGCCGGGACCTACCTGGAGTCGCGCGACCAGGCCGGCTTCAACCTCGACTTCCTCGCCCATCACTACTGGCACAGCGAGAATCTCCCCAAGAAGATCGAATACCAGCGTCGCGCCGGCGACGCGGCCAAGGCGGCCTACGCCAACGCGGCGGCCATCGAGTACTTCGAGCGGCTCGCCTCGCTGGTCGAAGGAGAGGAACGCCGCTCGGCGCTCCTGAAGCTTGGGGAGATCCTCGAGCTCGTCGGGAACTGGGAGCGGGCCGAGACGGTCGAACTCGAAGCGCTCGAACTCGCGGAAGGTTCCGGTGACGCAAGCGCCGTCGCCTGGTGTGAGGTGGCCCTCGCCGAGGTCGCCCGAAAGCAGGGCCGCTACGACGAGGGCGCCGACCGCCTCGAACGCGCCGGCGGGTTGTTCGACGAGAGCGACGACAGGGCCGGGAAGGGCCGTGTGCTCCATCTCGGGGGGACCCTCGCCGCTCAGCGGGGCGACCTCGACGCGGCCCGATCCACCTACGAGCGGAGCCTGGCCCTGCGGCAGGAACTCGGCGACCTGACGGGAGCAGCCGCAGTTCTGTCGAACCTCGGGGTGGTCGCCGAGTACTCAGGGGACTTGGATGGTGCCCGACGATTCCACGAGCGGGCGCTCGAAGCGAGGACCGCGATCGGTGACCGCTGGGCGATCGCAGTCTCCAACACCAATCTGGGGATGATCGCCGTCCTGCAGGAACGCTTCACGGAGGCCCGCGATCTGTTCGAATCCGCGATGGGCCTGAACAGCGAGGTCGGTGACTCGTGGATGGTGGCGGTGAGCCACAACAACCTCGGGAATGCGCATCGAGGTCTCGGCGATGTCGAGCGGGCGTGGGATCACTATGCCGCAGCAGCGGAGGCGTATCGCGCCTATGCCGACCGCTGGGCGGCAGCGTTCCTCCTCGAGGACATCGCAGTGCTCGCCGCCGCCGAGGACCGCCCTGTCGAGGCCTTGGAGCTCTTGGGTGCGGCCGATCGGATGCGTACTGAGATCGACACGCCGCGCTCCGATGGGCTCGAAGCGGACTTGCGGTTGCGAGTGGTCGAGCGGAGCTCCGGACTGGTCCAGGAGCCCGCCATCGACGTCCGCGCCCGCGGCGGCGCGATGGACTTCGATACGGCGCTCGCTTCCGCGATCGCCTGCTGCCGTGGAGTCCGCTGACGAGAACCGGGCCTTTCCGACTCGTCGGCCGAGTCATTCGGCCCGGACACCTCTAGGGTCTTTCGGCCCTATTGCGCCCCCCTGAGTCCGGTACGTTCTGACGGCAAGAGGCGCCACCGGGAGGGGATTCATGCGGTTCAAAGTGCGGGTTCTGACGTGGGGTCTCAGGAAACCGGTGCTCCTCTCCTGCGCAGCAGCCCTGGTTCTCACGCTCCTGCTCGTGGCCGGCACGGCCGGCGCCAACCATCAGAGTGAAGCCTGGTACGGGGATGGGGAGGCCCCCTCGAAGTGGACGGTCGTCAGCGACGGCAGAACCGGCCCGGCGATCTTCGATTACAACGTCCCCAACAACGCCAACTTCACCGGAGAAGACGGCCTCGGTCAGTGGACCTTCGCGGCCCAAGCAGGCGCCAACGGCGGGATCCGCCAACTGAACTGGGACTACACCGGCTCGCACTCCTTCCCCGATCCCGTCACCCAGCTTTGGTACTTCGTCGGCGACAACGATCCCCAACTGGTTCCCCTCAACGGCACGACTTCGCAATCTGGTGGATTCAGTCATGCGGGCACCGTCACCATCGAGGTGGAGGCGGACAAACCCTACGGCTTCCTCATGGTTGCCGGTAGCGGCAATACCAGCGCGGCCCTCAAGGGCACTCTCACGGTCGAGTCGGTGCCTGTCTTCAGCATCGCCGATATCGGCGCCCAGCCGGCCACCCTCTATGCCGGTGAGCACACCACGGTCACTGCCACGCTCAACGGTCAAGGACACGAGCACCCCGGTGCCACCGTCACGATCGTCCTCCCCCAAGGATTGACCG
>JBFELU010000026.1:0-30464 GCA_041551965.1 Acidimicrobiia bacterium | reverse complement strand
GGTCGATCTCGATGATCGTCGGCTCCACGAAGTAGCCGTCGAGGCCGGGTACCTCGACCCGGTCGCCGCCGTAGAGGACGGCGCCGCCCTGTCGGGTCGCCAGGTCGACGGCCGTCATCATCGTGTGCACCGCCTGCTCGTTGACCAGGGGTCCCATCAGCACGTCGGGATCGAGGGGATCTCCGATCCGGACCTGGCCGTAGGCATCGACGAGCCGCTTGACGGCGTCCCCCTTGATGCCCGACTCGACGATCATCCTTCGGATCGTGGTGCACCGCTGCCCCGCCGTGCCGACCGCCCCGAAGAGCACCGCCCTCGTCACCATGTCGAGATCGGCGTCGTCGGCGACGATCACGGCGTTGTTGCCACCCAGTTCGAGCAGGGATCGCCCGAGCCGTTTGGCGACCGCGGTACCGACCTTCTCCCCCATGTTGCAGGACCCGGTCGCCGAGATGAGCGGGATCCGACGATCGTTGATGAGGGCTTCGCCGACGGTCCGCCCCGGACCGACGACCAGGTTGAAGACACCCTCGAAGCCGGACCCACTCATCACCTCGTGACAGATGCGGGTGACGGCGATGGCCGTGAGCGGCGTCTGCGAGGAGGGTTTCCAAATCATCGTGTCGCCGCAGACGGCTGCGATGAAGGCATTCCAGGACCACACGGCCACCGGGAAATTGAAGGCGGAGATGATCCCGATCGGTCCCAACGGATGCCACTGCTCATACATCCGGTGTCTGGGCCGCTCCGACGCCATCGTCAGTCCGTAGAGCTGGCGGGAAAGACCGACCGCGAAGTCGGCGATATCGATCATCTCCTGGACTTCGCCTTCACCCTCGGCCGCGATCTTGCCCATCTCCAGGGACACCAGCGCACCGAGTGCTTCCTTGTGATCCCGGAGGGCGTTCCCGATCTGGCGAACGTACTCGCCACGTTTGGGGGCGGGGAGCATTCGCCACTCCTGGAAGGTTGTTCGGGCGGCGTCGACGATCTTGTCGTAGTCCTCTTCGGAGGCCGTGGCCACCGACGCCAGCAGAGCGGCGGTCGTCGGGTTCTCGACCTCGGCGACCGGACCCGATGTCTCCAGCCATCCACCCGCAAAGGCACCCGGATTCACCTCGGCGAGCCCGAGATCGGCAAAGACCTGCTGCTGGTTCATAGGACCTCCTCCGGTCGCACGGCGATGGCTTCGATCTCGACGAGGAACCCACCGGGCAACCCGGCAACCTGCACGGTGGATCGAGCCGGTGGCGCCTCCGCGAAGTACCCGGCGTAGACCTCGTTCACCACCGGGAAGTCGGCGATGTCCGCGAGGAAGATCGTGGTCTTCACGATGTCGTCGAAATGGAGGGCGAGGTCGCCCAGCACCAGGCCGATGTTCTCCATCACCCTTTCGGCTTGGGCCCGAACATCGCCGTCGATCGGCGCATCCGTCGCCGGATCCAGAGCAACCTGGCCCGAGATGAACACCAGGTCACCCGCGGTCACGGCGACCGAGTAGGGACCGATCGGCGACACACCGCTGGGGACGTCGGGAACCTTCTTGTGCATGCTGCCTCCCGGGGAAACGACCACCGCAAGGCTACCGGAGCACCGACCCGGGCTCGGAGCCGGGAGGCACCACCTCCTCGGTGCACCGGGAGGGGGCCGGGGGTGATCAGCTGAAGGAGTTGCCGCAGCCGCAACTGCGGGCCACGTTCGGGTTCTGGATGTGGAACCCGGCCCCCTGGAGCCCGTCGCGATAATCGATCTCCGCTCCCTTGAGCATCTCCATGCTCTGGGGATCCACGGCCACCCGGACGTTCCCGAACTCGGAGATGATGTCGGAGCCGTCCGTCTGGCTGTCGAAGAACATCTCGTAGGAGAACCCGGAACATCCCCCGGGGCGCACCCCGACCCGCAACACCAGATCGGTATCGCCCTCACGTTCGATCAGTTCGGCGACCTTGGCCGTGGCGGCATCCGTGAGCGTGACCTGAGGCTCAGCTCGCCGTGGATTGATTGAGATCTGCTGCATACCTCTCCGGGTCGACGGGCGGCGATGTTACCAAAGGGCATGCCGTAGTTTCTCCTACGGCCGTGGTTCTCACTACGGTGGCCCGGCGATGGCATCAGACACGACTCGCGACATCGAGGCCGCCCTGCGCGGGGTGGTCGACCCCGAGTTGGGCGCCGACATCGTCGAACTCGGCATGGTCCGCGACATCTCCATCGAGGGTGGTGTCGCCCGGATCGGAATCGCCCTCACCATCGCCGCATGCCCCATGCGGGATCAGATCGAAGGCGACGTCGTCCGCAAGGTCCGATCCCTCCCGGAGATCGACTCGGTCGTGGTGGACGTCGTCGCCATGACTCAACAACAGCGGTCCGAACTGATGGCCACCGCCCGTTTCAAGGCGCGAGAGAACGCCGAGCCGACCATGGTCAATCCGCTCACCCGGGTCATCGCCGTCGGAAGCGGGAAAGGGGGCGTCGGCAAGTCCTCGCTCAGCGTGAATCTGGCACTCGCCATCGCCGACGCCGGGTTCCGGGTCGGCATCCTCGACGCCGACATCTGGGGCTTCTCGGTGCCGCGCATGCTCGGAGTCTCCGAACGCCTCACCGCCGGCGACGATCGCAAGATCGTGCCGGCCGAGGCTCAAGGGATTCAGGTGATCTCGACCGGCCTCCTCGTGGACGACGAGCAGCAGGCCCTCATGTGGCGGGGACTCATGCTCTCCAAGGCGTTGGAGCAGTTCCTCCGCGATGTGGCTTGGGACCAGACGCTGGACTACCTGATCCTCGACATGCCGCCGGGGACCGGTGACATCCAGATGGCTCTCGCCCGGTTGCTCCCCCAGGCCGAGATGGTGGTCGTGACCACACCGCAGAAGACCGCCCAGAAGGTCGCGGCCCGGGTCGCCGACATGGCGCGTCGCACCTACATGCCGGTCGTCGGCGTGATCGAGAACATGTCGGGATTCACCACCCCCGACGGCGCCCGTTACAACCTCTTCGGTGCCGGAGGCGGGCAGACTCTCGCCGACGAGCTCGGAGTGCCCCTCCTGGGTCAGGTCCCCCTCGACCCCCAGGTGGTCGAGGCCGGGGACGAGGGAACCCCCGTGGTACGCGCCCACCCCGATGCACCCTCGGCGCAGGCCATTGCCTCGGCGGCGACACGCATCATCGAACTGGTGCCTCCGGCCGCCGACGAGACGTGCACGGCCCGCATCGCGCTGCTCATGGACCGGTTGGACGACCCCGTCAGCGGCAGAGTCTGACCATCAGCTGATACGGGTTGGTGAGCCGGCCGCCGCCGGGCTGATAAGCCAGGTGGAGGTGAGGTACGGCGGCATTACCCGTGTCGCCGTTGTACCCGAGCACCTGGCCCTGCCAGACCCGCACGCCCTCCTCGATGCCGGGCCCGTAGCCCTGGAGGTGGGCGTAGTAGAAGATGTCGCCCGTGTCGCCGTAGAGGTAGATCCCGATCCCGCCGGCGTAGTGGAAGTTGAGGTGCCGGACCACACCGCTCTCGATGGCGACGAGCGGCGTGCCCATCGCGGCCACGATGTCGACGCCGGTGTGGGATCGGCCCCCGGGACGCGGCTCGCCCCAGGAGTTGCGGAAGGAATTGGGGCCGGCCACCGGACACGACCTTCCGAGCGCCGGGATCCCCTCGCTGCTGGTGTATCCCGTGGCCGCCGCTGCGGCGGCGGCCGCCGCCGCCTCCCGGGCCCGGCGCTCTTCCTCGGCCCGGCGACGCCGCTCGGCCTCCTCCACTTGCCACTGTTCGAAGAGCACCTGGTACTCCTCGTTGACGATCTCCAGTTCGGCAAAGATCTCGCCGGCGGCGACCTCCAACTGGGCTGCGCTCATCTCCTGATCCGCCACCAGCCGGTCGATCTCCTCCTGGAGCCGCTCCCGATCGGCCTGCAGGTACTCGAGGTCGGTCACCGCGTCGTAGTCGTTCTCCGCGAGTGCGTCGAGATAGGCCATCCGGGCCCCCTCTTCGGCGATCTCCTCCACGCTCAGGACCGATTCACTCCCGGCGGTTCCCGCCGTGATGTACATGATCAGCGCTCGCTCCCGGGCCGCGAACTCGGCCAGCGCCAACTGACGATCCGTATCGGCGATCAAGCGCTCCAAGGCGGCGATGCGCTCCTCGTTGAAGTGCCGCTGCCAGATGATCGCGTCGAGGGCTTCCATCTGCCGATCGAGGCGCGCCGAGACCTCGCGGATCTCCTCGTTCGCCTCCGCGAGCTCCTCCTGGGTCACCTCGGCCGCCGCGGTGGCCGGGATCGCCAGGGTGAGCGCCAGCAACAACGTTGTGATCTTGCGCACTTGAACCCCTGAGCCCCACAAGTCTACGGAGGGTCCCACCCAACGGCCACCCCGCGTGGCCGTTGGTCAGCAGAGGGCGGCGACGATGGGATAAGGGTTGTCGTAGTAGTCGGCGCCCGGGAGGTAGCCCAGGTGGAGATGGGGGGTGCTGGCGTTGCCGGTGCTCCCCACGTAGCCCACCAACTGGCCCGCCGTCACCCTCACCCCGGTGGCGATCCCCGGGGCGTAGTCCTGCATGTGGGCGTAGTACCAGCGGTCGCCCGAATCGCCATCGATGTAGAGGCCGTTGCCGCCGGCGTAGTGCCACGACACGTACCAGATCACACCGGACTCGATGGCGACGAGCGGGGTCCCGGGGGCGGCCATCATGTCGGTTCCGGCGTGACCCCGACCACCGGGACGGGGTTCGCCCCAGGAGTCGCGAAACGTCGTCGCACCGTCGACCGGGCAGATCCTGACGCCGGGCTCGGCGGGTGGCACGGTCGTCGAAGGCGACGGCTGCGTGGTCGTGCTCGCAACCGTGGTCGTCGCGGCCTCCCCCGGTGCGGTCGTGGTGGTCTCGCCGGGTGCTGTCGTGTTCGTCACCGTCGTTGGCGGATTCGTCGCTGGAGGGGTCGTCGTCGTGGTCGTGGTCGTCGACGTCGAGAGGAACAACTCGAGTCGCCGCTGCTCCTCCTCGAGACGGATTCTCTCCGCCTCTTGCGCTTCCCACTCGGCCTTGATCGCCTGGTACTCGGCGTTGGCCGCCTCGAGCTCGGCGTAGATCTCGTCGAGGGTCTCCTCCATGTCCCCCCGCAACAGCGCCTGACGGGTCAGGGTCTCTTCGAGGAGATCCTGGAGTCGCCGGTAGTCGCGGCGTGCGGCTTCGAGCCGAACGACGACCGCCCGGTCCGTCTGGGCAACCGAGTCGAGGTAGGCGAAGCGGGCCGGCATCTCGACCATTTCTCCGACCGCCAGCGCCCCGGTAGACGCCACTCCCGCCGACATGTACATGTCGGCGACCCGCTCAAGGGCCGCCCGCTGTGCCAGCACCAATTCCTGTTCCCGATCGACCAGATCGAGGACCAGTTGATCGAGGCGCTCCCGAAGCTCGAGTTCCTCCACGACGGCGAGTTCGTAGCGGGTCACCTCCTCGGAGAGCCGGGTCGTCAGCTCCCGAAGCTCGTCGCGAGCCTCGGCGACGTCGGACTCCGAGACCTCGGCCCATGCCGGGAGACCGATGGCGCCGCCGATGAGGACGGCCAGCATCACGAGGCCGACGAGGCGACGGATCACTCGGACCCCTGGTCCTTCCCGGTTGGCTCGGTCACCACCTCGACCGGAGAGCTCCAGTCGTCCGTGCCGTAGGGCATGGTCACCCGGCCCTCGTCCACCAGTTTGCGAAGATGAGCACCGACCGAGCGCGCCGCCAGCGGCCACAGCGCGGGATCGACCGCCGCATAGACCCGCTCCACCACCTGCCCGATCGTCGCCGCCCCCTGGTCGAGAGCCTCCAGGATCTGGCGCTCCCGCTCCCACCGATGCTCGAGATACTCGGTGAGCACCGCATCGGGATTGCGGATGATCGGCCCATGCCCGGGGAACAAACTCTTGAGGCCCGTCCCGCGCAGCTTCTCGAGCGACTCCATGTATTCGGACATGTGCTCCACGATGACGGTGGTGCCGCCCAGGACGTGATCCCCGGTGAACAACGAGGCGTCGACCCGGAAACAGAAGTGGAACGGGGTATGGCCCGGCGTGTGGATCGCTTCGACCACGGCATCTCCCACCTCGATGCGATCACCATCGACCAACAACCGATCGGGCTTGAAACCCGGCCCGGGACAACCACCGAGGGCGGGCACCCCGAGTTCGGCGGCGAGCGGGTTGGCGGCCGGGACGTGGTCCGGATGGCAATGGGTGACGAGCACGGCGACCGGATCGAGTCCGCCGAGCGTCTCGAGAATCGCCTTCCGGTGCGATTCGATCAGCGGACCGGGGTCGACGATCACCGCCTCACCGCCGGTCGATCCCACCCACGCGTTCGTCCCGGTACCGGTGAAGATGCCGGGATTGGGAGCGAGCACTCGCTGGATCTTCATCGCACCGCCGTTTCGTAGCCGGGTTCGCCGGGGAGCAGCACCCTGACGATTCCATTGTCGCCTATCGCGACACGTGGTTCGATGCGCGGCACTGCCCCGAGATCCTCGGCATGAGCCATCACCGATTCCGGAGCGACGAACTGTGCCAGGAACTCCAGATGACGGCGCGTGGGGAACGGAAGATTCCACTCGTCGGATCGAGCGAGCGCATCGGTCGGCCGAACCCACACCGAATCAAAGACCTCGACGGCATCGGCCGCCGCCTCGGTGCCGGCGTCGACGACGGCCGTGTAGAACCGGGTGTCGAACCGTTTGGGAAGACCCACCGGCGTCACCCAGTTCGAGAGGTAGGCGAGCCGGGAGGCATCGAGCCGGGCGCCGGTGGCGATCACGGCTTCATAGACCCCGGCCCCGAGACCGGTGATGTCGAGCGGACCGTCTCCCAGAGGAAGACCGGCCTCTTCCACGAGTTCCCGCAGGGCCGCGGCCCGCCACGGTGCCTCCTCGGGATCGCCACTCCAGCGAACGGCTCGGCGCGCCAGATCACCTCGATCGACGTCGTCGACGGAACCCCCCGGGAAGACGTAGGCGTCGCCCATGAACTCGGCCCGCTCGGCCCGACGCACCATGAGTAGCTCGAACCCGTCGCACGAAGGGCGGAGCACGATGACGGTGGAAGCCGGGCGAGCCGGCACTCGAGGGCCCGGGAACTCGGCCACGGGCCGAATATACCGGCCTCATTAGGCTACAACCATGGTCTCCCGGCCCCCCTCCGTCGACGCCCTTGCCGCCGCCCTGGACGACGGTTCCCTGCCTCGGGCGCTGCTCGTCGAAGTGGCCCGGCGCTCCATCGAGTCGTGGCGCGCGGCCGGGGAGGGCCCGGACCCGGAGACCCTCGCCGCTTCCCAACTCGACCGGCTGCGACGATTGCGCCCCCGGCGAGTGATCAACGCGACCGGGGTTCTGCTCCACACCAATCTCGGCCGGGCACCGATGGCCCGGGAGGCGGTGGAGACGGCGGCGGCCTCCGCCGCCCCCGCGACGCCCCTCGAGTTCGACCTCGCCTCGGGGCGACGGGGGCGCCGAGGCGCCTTTGCCCTCGAATTGGCGACCACGGTGACCGGTGCAGAAGCGGCTCTGATCGTCAACAACAACGCCGGAGCCCTCTATCTGACCATCGCCGCCCTGGCGGGGAGCGGTGCCGTCGTGGTGTCCCGGGGCGAGCAGATCGAGATCGGAGGCTCGTTCCGTCTTCCCGATCTGATGGCGGCCACCGGTGCCCGGATGCTCGAGGTCGGCACCACCAATCGCACACGGATCGAGGATTACCGGCGGGCTTGCGGGCCGGAAACCGCACTCCTGTTGAAGGTCCACCCTTCGAACTACCGCGTCGAGGGTTTTGTGAGCGAGGTCGGCTATCACGAGCTCGCCTCTCTGGCCGGGGAGTCGGGGATTCCGTTCGCAGCCGACGTCGGGAGCGGTCTCCTGGATGCCAGGGTCCCCTGGATCGACGGGCCCCCACCGGCTTGGCTCGCCGAGGAGCCGGCGGTTCGTCAAACACTCGAGGACGGAGCCGATCTGGTCATGTTCTCGGGAGACAAGCTCCTGGGCGGACCACAAGCCGGCATCGCCGTGGGACGGGCCGATCTCATCGGCCGGATGGCGAAGCACCCGGTGGCCCGAGCCCTCCGCATCGACGGTCCCCGCCTCGATGCGGTCGCCGTCACGCTCGAGATGTATGCGGCCGGGCGGGCGGGTGAGCTTCCTTTCTGGCGGGCCGCCACGACGAGCGCAGCCGCCCTCGAGGAGCGCTGCCGTCGGATCATCGACGAATCGGGAGTCGAGGGGGCCGAGATTGCCATGGGTGTTTCGCTGCCGGGAGCGGGTTCGGTGCCGGGTAAGGGCATCCCCGGTCCGGTCGTGGTGATTCCCGACCCGCCCCACGAGGCGTGGCGAGCCCTGCTCGACCTCACCCCACCGATCGTGGCCCGCCGGGACGATCGAGGACTCGTGATCGACCCCCGCTCCGTGGAACCGGCCGACGATGGCGCGGTGGCCACCGGTCTCGCTGCGACATGCCGGTCATAGGCACGGCCGGCCACGTCGACCACGGCAAGTCGACCCTGATCGAAGCCCTCACCGGTCGCGATCCCGACCGATGGGACGAGGAGAAGGAGCGGGGCCTCACCATCGATCTCGGTTTTGCGTGGACGACCCTCGGCGACGGGACCGAGGTCGGTTTCGTCGACGTCCCGGGCCACGAGCGGTTCATCAAGAACATGCTGGCCGGTATCGACGCGATCGACGTCGCCCTCTTCGTCGTGGCCGCCGACGAAGGCTGGATGCCGCAGTCGGAGGAGCACCTCGCCGTCCTCGATCTCCTGGGGATCAGCAAGGGCGTCATCGCCCTCACTCGCGCCGACATCGTCGACACCGATACCGCCGACCTCGCCGAACTCGAGGTGCAAGATCGCGTCGCCGGCACGGTGCTCGAGAACGCCCCGATCATCCGCACCGGTGCGCCGGCCGGCCTCGGTGTCTCGGAGATCCGAGATGCTCTTGCCGAAGCGCTGGAAGGGATTCCGGCCCGGAGCGGCAACCGACCCCGGCTGTGGATCGACCGGGCCTTCACCATCGGCGGGGCCGGCACGGTCGTGACCGGCACCCTCGTGGGGGGACCGGTAGAAGTCGGTGACCAGCTGGTCGTCTGGCCGGGAGAGGACCGAGTCCGCATTCGTACCATCCAGAGCCACGAGACGGGCCATGAGCGGCTCGATCCGGGAAGACGAGCGGCGTTGAACCTCGCCGGCACCACCCGCGACCGCGTGCCCCGAGGGGCCATGCTGGGCCGGCCGGCGGACTGGGAGCCGACCACCCGGTTCCTGGCGGACTTGCGTGCGATCCGCGACCTCACCGAGCCGCTCCGTGACCGCGGCGCCTACCAACTCCACGTTGGGAGCAGCGCCGTCCCGGCCCGCCTCCGCCTGGTCGAGGGGCCGTCGCTCGAGACGACCGGAGTCGCTGCAATCGAAGCACAGCGGGCGATCCCTCTCCGGGTCGGCGACCGGTTCATTCTCCGTGAGGTCGGCCGGCGTGCCGTCGTCGCCGGCGGGATCGTGCTCGACCCGGATCCACCACGCCGGACGGCAGCCATCCTGGACGCCATTCCGATCCTGCACAGGGGCCTCGCCGATCCAGCCGCCGCAGCCCGGGCCCTCCTCGAAGTCAGGGGCCGGGTGTCGCTCGCCACCCTGGCGGCTCACTCAGGCGGTGGCGGGGCGGGCGACGCCTTCATTGCCGCCGATCAGGCCTTCTCCCCGGCTGCGGCATCACGGCTCGCAGAACGGGCCGTCGAACAGGTGGCCGACTTCCACGACTCGGCACCCTTCCGGCCGGGGATGCCGGCGGCGAGTCTCGCCGAGCGACTGGGACTGCCGCTCGGCATTCTCGAGGTGCTCGTCACCCGGGAGCCGCGTCTCGTTCACGAAGGCGCAACGGTACGTTCGGCCGGCTTCGAGCCCGGACTCGACGAAGACGCCACCCGGGCGTGGCAGGACGTCCGCCGGGCGCTGCGCGACGCCGGAATCGCAGTGCCGAGGCGAAGTGAACTCGGCCTCGATGCCGAAGTCCTCCATGCGCTGATCAGATCAGGAGAGCTGGTCGAGGTCGGATCCGACTTCCTCTACCCGCGCGACCGGCTCGACGCCATCATCGACGAAGTGAGGCGCATGTCGGACGGGTTCACGGTCGCCGGCTTCCGCGACGAGCTCGGCATCACTCGGAAACACGCGGTCCCGTTGCTCGAGTGGCTGGACGCCAACGGGGTGACCCGGCGCGTCGGGGACGGGCGGGTGATCAGACGACCGCCGAGCGGCGAGCGAGGTACTGGCGGCGCTCCGTCTCCGTGAGCCCTCCCCAGATGCCGTAGGGCTCCCGAATCTCGAGGGCGAACTCGAGGCACTCTTCCTTGACGGGACAGACCTGACAGATGGCCTTTGCCTTCTGCTCGCGACGCTCGCGTTCTTCCTTGCGCTCTACGGTGCTCGGGGGAAAGAAGAGATAGGAATGGTTCCCCCGGCACAGGCCCGTCATCTGCCAGGATCGATCGAGCGGAACAACGCCGGCCATCTTGAGCCCTTCCTCCTATGAGCCGCTGCGCGACGCTACCAGCCGGCACCGACACCCGCCAGGGATTATCTGGAAATCAAGCGGAGCCGGAGGAAGGCTCCACCTCCAGCACCACACCGTCGATCCCGATCACCTCGATCGGGTCTCCCGGCCGCAGGCCGGCACCCCGCCGGGCACGCGCCCTCCACCGCGACCCTTCGATGACGACCACTCCCTCGGGATCGAGGGCCGACTCCACCTCGCCCCGCGTTCCGATGAGCCGGTCGCGGCCGATCGTCTGCGTCGAGAACCGGGCCCGGGCCACGGTGGTAAGCGCCACCGCAAAGAAGAGCCCCGTGGCGGCCACGGTGAGCAGCACCGCCCACCAAGTCACATCGATCTGGGGAGCACCACGATTCAGGAGCAGGCCTCCGGCTACGAGGAGACCGGAGCCGGCGAGACCGGGCAGGCCGAGGGCATTCCGTTGCGCTTCGAACACGAAGAGCGCGATGCCCACGAGGGCGAGCGCCACCGCCCACCAATTCACCGGCAGGGCCGCAAGTCCGTATCCGGACAGCAAGATCGAGGCCACACCGACGGCCGCGGCCACACCGGGGCCGGCCGCATAGAACTCGAACACGATCAACGCCAGCCCGATCATGAGGAGCAGAAATGCCGCCTCGGGTTGCAGCGAGATCCTCAGCGTCCGATCGACGATGCCCGGCTTGAGAAAACGAACCTCGGCCGCCGGCTTGGTCACCTCCTGACCGTCCTCGATTTCGACCACCGCGGTCTCCAGCACGACCGGCGCTCCGCCCACGAGCACTTCAGTGCCGTCGAGGCCAACGATCAACTGGCCGATCGACGGCGACACCACGTCGACGACGCCCTCGATCGGTTCACTCACCTCGATGTGCGAAGACAGCAGTGCATCGGTCAGCTGCGGGAACCGGTCGGAAACCGCGGCCTCATCGTCGGCCGCGCCGGCCACCGTCGGGACGGCGAGTCCGAGACGGGCCTCAGGAGCCGCCGATCGAACGGCGGCACCGAGCATGACCTGCAGCGCGCCCCCCTGCGCCACTGCAGGAGCCGGTCCCACCCACACCACGACGGGTCGCGGTGCATCGGCAACGCCGTCGATGAGCCGATGGATGTCGCCGTCGACCGCACCCCGTGAGTCGATCTGCAGCACGACCAGACCGGCGTCGGTGGTCTCGATCACTTCGAGCACGAAATCGACGAGCCGCTCGTCGATCAGGCCGTTGACCTCCACCACGTCGACCCCCTCGGGCGCGGCGCGGGCAACGGCGCCGCCGACAAGGCCGGCCACGGTGCATGCAAGGAGCAGCGCGAGGAAGCTGCGGCGAAGAGCCACGGCGCCATGTTAGGACCCGCCGGAGACGCCACCGGACGCGACTACAGTCGGTTTTCTCATGCCGCATGTCCTCGTGGTCGCCGACGAGTCCTGGGTCGTCAACGACGTTCGCGCCTCGCTCAGCGAGCCGGGCTACCGGCTGACCGAATACGACGATCCGCGCTCGGCGATCGACGCGTGCCTCACCGAAGACATCGACCTCGCCGTCGTCGACCTGCAGATCCGGTCCATGGGGGGCATGGCAATCGTCCGATCGATCCGAGATGTGACCCGTGACAAGGGGGGTCTCCCCACGGTGCTACTCCTCGATCGCAAAGCCGACGGCTTCTTGGCGCGGCGGGCGGGTGCCGGTGCCTGGATCCAGAAACCGTTCACGGCATTCGAACTCCGCACCGCCATCGAGCACCTCCTGGACGGCGACGAGGAGCGGGAGTGACGCGCCTCGATCCCAAGGAGCCTCCGAGTACCCGCCCCTTCGGGGGACATCGATGAGCGGTCTCCAGATCGTCTACCTAGCGTTGCTCGGGACCTGCATCTTCGCCTCCGGGTTCTTCTCCGGTTCGGAAACGGCTCTCGTGGCCATACCCCGCGAGCGGGTCGCCGGCCTGGTGGCCACCAACCGCCGAGCCGCCCGTCTCGCCGACCTGACCGAGGATCCCGACCGTATGTTGAGCACCCTCCTGGTCGCCAACAACTTCGTGAACATCCTCGGTGCTTCGGTTGCCACGGTGTTGTTCGTGGATCTCCTCGGAGAGGACTGGGGCCCGTGGACGGCCACCGCCGCGGTCACGGCAGTCGTCCTGCTGGTGGGCGAGATCACCCCAAAGAGCCTGGCGACCCGGTATCCGGAGCGCTTCTCGGTGGCTGTGGCACCGATCATATGGCGGCTGTCCATCGTGCTCCGGCCGGTCTCACGGTTCTTCCTCTCGATGAGTCGCGGCATCTTCCGCCTCCTGCGGATCGATGCGACCGGCGGTCCGGCGCCCATCACGGAAGATGACATCCGAGCGATGGCCATCCTGGGAGAGCGGAGCGGCGACATCGAGACCGCAGAACGGGAGATCATCCACTCGCTCTTCGCCCTCGCCGATCGGCACGTCCGCGAGGTGATGACGCCGCGAACCGACATCGTCGCGCTCGACATGCCGCTGACGCTCGCATCGGTACGCCATGCGGTCGGTGCCAGCGGCCACAGCCGATTCCCGGTCATCGAGGGAGATCTCGACCACCCCATCGGGATCCTCCACGTCAAGGACCTGCTCCGGATGCGGGGGGACCCCACCGAGACCGACATCCGGCGGATTCTCCGTGAGCCCTACTTCGTCCCCGAGACGAAGCCCCAGCTCGAGTTGCTCCACGAGCTTCGTCTCGGACGACGAGCCTTCGCCATCGTGCTCGACGAGCACGGCGGCGTCGAGGGCCTGGTGACGGTCAAGGACCTCGTCGGCGAGCTGGTGGGCGACCTCCAGGACGAGTTCGACCCGGGCCTCCCGAGCCTGATCGGCCTCGAAGGCGGCGAGTGGATGGCCGACGGACGGATCCCGGTCGGCGACCTCGCCGAGGCCTTGGGTCGGTCGGTTCGCGACGGGCCCTACACGACGATCGGCGGCCTCATCCTCGACCTCGCCGGAAGGATCCCCGCCGAGGGCGACGTGGTCGAGACCGACGGGATGCGCCTCATCGTGGTCCGCATGGATCGGCACCGGGTGGACCAGGTCAGAATCGTGCGAACCGACGGGGGCTAACATGTGGCCCCCGCGGGACGTGGCGCAGTTTGGCAGCGCGCAGCGTTCGGGACGCTGAGGTCGCCGGTTCAAATCCGGCCGTCCCGACCGACACCCGGCTTTGCGCCGGGTGTCGTCGTTCGTTCAGATCACCAGTTCGGCGATCTGCACCGTGTTGAGGGCCGCGCCCTTGCGCAGGTTGTCGCCGACGACCCAAATCGAGACCCCGCCCGGCGTCCCGACGGTTCCCCTGAGACGGCCGACCAACACGTCGTCCACTCCCGCCGAGTCGAGTGGGGTCGGCACCTTGTCGTGCCAGATCTCGACGCCGGGGGCGGCGCCGATGAGGTCCGAGGCCTCGGTCACGTCCATCGGCCGATCGAACCAGCAGGTGGCGGCGATGCCGTGACCCACGATCACCGGGACCCGGACACACGTGGGTTCGACGAGGACGTCGGGTGCCTCGAGGATCTTCCGGGTCTCGTTGACGAGCTTGAGTTCCTCGTCCGTGTACCCCCCATCAGCGGCATTCCCCGCGAAGGGCAGCACGTTCCATCCGATGGGTCGCACGTAGGCGTCGCCGCCCGGATCGGACCATCCGCCGAACTGGAGGGCCGCCACGTCGGAGCCCAACGCGGCGTTCTGGCGCACCAGCTCCTCGATCCCCTTGTTCCCCGACCCGGAGACGGACTGATAGGAGGCCACGACCATCGACCGCAGAGGGGCAACCCGGTGAAGCGGCCCCACCGCCATCATCAGCACCATCGTGGTGCAGTTGGGATTGGCGATGATCCCCCGGTGCCGGGCCGCCGCATGGTCGTTGACACCGACGACGACGAGCGGAACGTCGTCCTCCATCCTCCAGGCCGACGAGTTGTCGACCACCACGGCACCCGCTTCGGCGAAGCGGGGTGCATGGTTCCTCGAGCGGTCCCCACCGGCCGAGAACAGGGCGACTTCGATGCCGGCGGGGTCGGCATCGGCGAGATCCTCGACGATCACCTCACCCCAGGGGGTGTCCACCTTCGTCCCGGCCGACCGGGACGATGCCATCAGACGCAGGGCACCGACGGGAAATGACCGCTGCTCGAGCGTGTCGATCATCTCCCGACCGACCGCACCGGTCGCACCGACCACTGCCACATTGACGTTGGTCACGACGAACCCTCCTCTTGCACCACCGGCGGATCGAAGGCGTCGTGGAGCACCCGAACGGCATCCTCGACCCGATCCCGCCCAACCACACACGAAACCCTGATCGGCGACGTGGAGATCATCTGAATGTTGATTCCGGCCTCTGCCAGCACGGCGAACATGCGGGCGGCGATGCCGGGAGCCGATCCCATCCCGGCCCCCACTATCGAGACCTTGGCGATGTCGGGATCGACATCGACGCCTCCCGCGCCGAGGTCGCCGGCGGCGCGGGTCGCCGCTTCGCGAGCCCGCTCTGCCAGCTCCATCGGCACCGTGAAGCTGATGTCCGTGTGCCCGGCAGTGGCCACGTTCTGGACGATCATGTCGACGGGGATCCCGGCCTCCGCCAGGGGCTCGAAGACCGAGGCGGCCACGCCCGGCCGGTCGGGCACACCCTGCACCGTCACCTTGGCCTCGGTGTCGTCGTGAGCCACCCCACTGACGACGGCGTCCTCCATGCCATCCTCCTTGATCCAGGTCCCTGCGTGATCGTGGAACGACGATCGGACATGCAACGGAACCTTAAACCGGCGAGCAAATTCCACAGATCGCGCCATCAGGACCCGCGCTCCGGCCGCGGCGAACTCGAGCATCTCCTCGTAGGACACCGCGTCGAGCTTGCAAGCACCCGGGACCACGCGAGGGTCGGCGGTGAAGACCCCGTCGACGTCCGTATAGATCTCACACACATCGGCTCCCAGGAACGAAGCCATCGCCACGGCGGTGGCGTCCGAGCCGCCCCGACCGAGCGTGGTGATCTCCTTCGTGTCGGGAGACACGCCCTGGAATCCGGCGACGATCACCACCTTCCCCTGGCGCAGACCCTCCTCGACGCGCATCGGCCGGATGTCGCGGATCTTCGCCGAGCCGTGGCTGGTGTCGGTCAGAATGCCCGCCTGCGAACCGGTCAAACTGAGAGCCTCGACGCCGCGGTCCCGAATCGCCATGGCGAGCAGAGCCATCGAGATCCTCTCGCCGGCCGTGAGCAGCATGTCCATCTCGCGGAGGTGACTGTTCGAACTTATGTCGGCGGCGAGTTTGATCAGTTCATCGGTGGTGTGGCCCATCGCGGAGACCACGACGACTACCGAGTTGCCTGCCTGATGGGTGGAGGCCACGCGATCGGCAACCGCGCGGATCCGCTCGGCATCGCCGACCGACGTTCCTCCGTATTTCTGGACGATGATCGCCATGGTTCGGTCGAGTGTACCGACGCCGATTGGGGCGACCTATAGTGCCGCTCCATGCGCCGATTCGCCGTGCTCGTGCTCACCCTCACCGTCGCAACCGCCGCCTGCGGAGGTGACGGGGCCGATGCCGTCGACAGTCCCGCCTACCTGGCGTTTCGGGATCAGCCGACGGCGTGCGGCGCCTCCCGACCCGAGCCGGCCACGGCCGTGCAGTTCGATGAGGCGGGCGAAGCAGGCGTCCAAAGGCCCGTCCGGGCCGTCCTCCAGACGTCGTGCGGGGCCGTCACCCTCGAACTCGACCCGACCCTGGCCCCCGCGACCGTCAACTCCTTCGTCTTCCTCGCAGAGGAGGGCTTCTTCGACGGAACCGTCTCCCACCGGGTGGTGCCCGGTTTCGTGATCCAGGCAGGCGATCCGACGGCGACCGGGCTGGGTGATCCCGGGTATTCGCTCCCCGACGAGTTCCCCGAGCCCGACTTCGCCTACACGCGAGGGGTGGTGGCAATGGCCAATTCCGGCCTGCCCAACAGTGGGGGGAGCCAGTTCTTCCTGGTCCTCGCCGACATCTCGCTGCCCCCCACCTTCACCGTGTTCGGCCGGGTCGTCGACGGATTCGAGGTGATGGATACCATCGCCGCAGTCGAGCTAGGCCCCCAGCCACCAGACGCCGTCCCGAGCCGGCCGCTCGAGTCCGTCTACCTGGAGCGCGTCGAGATCACCCGCTGATGGCGGTCGATCTCCACACCCACAGTCGGTTCTCAGACGGAAGCGATGGACCCACCGAGATCGCCCGTGCCGCCGCCCGGGCCGGGCTCACGGCGTTTGCGCTCACCGATCACGACACGCTCGAGGGGATCGGCGAGGCCGCCGAGGCGGCGGAGCGATTCGGGGTCGGCTTCGTTCCCGGGATCGAGCTCTCGGTGGAATGGCGCACCGGCCCGATGCACCTCCTCGCCTACGGGATCCGGCCCCGGTCCGGACCCCTCCAGGACCGGCTGGAGGCCCTTCGCCGGGGTAGGGACGGACGCAACCATGCCATCGTCTCGACCCTCAACGACATGGGAATCCCCATCGAGTACGAGGAGGTCGCCGCCGACTCCGGTGAGGGGGCGACCGGACGGCCCCACATCGCTCAGGTTCTCCTGCGAATGGGAGTCGTCGACTCGGTGGCGGAGGCGTTCGATCTCTACCTTGCGCGCGGCCGGCCGGCCTACCACGAGCGCGTTCGGCTCTCCGCCGGAGAGGCCACGGAGCTGGTCCACGCTTCTGGAGGCCTGGCCGTGGTCGCCCACCCCCACACGGTGGCCGACAACGCCGCCGACTTCTCGGAGACGTTCGAACTGCTCGCCGACTTGGGGGTCGACGGGCTGGAATGCCACTACGCCGAATACCCGCACGAGCTTCGCACCACCCTGGAGGGAAAGGCGCATCAGCTCGGCCTGATCGCCACCGGGGGATCGGATTATCACGGCACCTACAAGCCGAGTCTCGCCGTGGGAACCGGTCGCGGTGATCTGGCGGTTCCCGATGCGGCATTCGACGCATTGCTATCCGCTCTCCCTGATTCTTCTTGACCGCTAAGGGGCGCCGCCCGACCGGCCGATATGAGCCACAACCATGGCCGACCGCGCCCCTCCGGGTTCGAGAAGCGGCCGGGATTGGCGTTCGACCTCGGTCGACTACGCCGAGATCCGGCCGACGGTGCAGCGCGTCCGGCTGGTAACAGCAGGCGGCTTCCTCGTCCTCTCGTTCGGGTCCTGGGCCGCCGGGAACCCGTGGGTGTTCGTCCGGCTGGGCGCGGCCGCGCTCCTCGTCGCCGACGCCGCCATCCGGCTTCGATTCGGCCGGTCCGCTTTCCCGTCGCTCATCGTCGACGCGGTGTTGGGATCGTTCCTGATCGGAGTGGGAACGGGTGTCGACGCCGCCCTCGTTGCGATGCTCGGCTACCTGGTGGTGGCCGGAGTCCTGCTCCTCCCCGGGATCCACGCGCTCGGCCTGTTCACGGTCGGTGGGGGCATGATCGTCACGAGATCGCTGCTCCTCGACGCGGAGCCGCCGGCGACCTGGGGGGCGGCCGTCGTCGGGTGGACCGACGTCACCTTGGCCCTCCTGGGAATGGCCCTGGTGCTGATGGCCGGCGAGAGCCAGATCCGCCGTGCCCGCCACCGGCGAGAGAAGGCGCTCCAAGCCGAACGCCGCGCGTCAGATCTCAAGAATGAGTTCGTGTCGATGGTCAGCCACGAGCTCCGCACGCCGCTCACCAACATCGCCGGCTTCACGATCGCGCTCAAGGATGGCTGGAGGACCCTCGAGCCCAAGGAGATCGACGAGTTCCTCACCATCGTCTGCACCGAAGCCGACCACCTCACCACCATGGTCGAGGACGTCCTGGCGATCCCACGCCTCGAAGCGGGCCGCCTCTTGCTGGAGGCCACCGACTTCCAACTGCGCGCGGCGGCATTCAAGGTGGCCGAGTCGGTCCTACCGATCGGTGGAGCCAAATCGGCGTCGGTGTCGGTGGCCGGGAACATCGTCGTGCACGCCGACCCGAACCGAGTGGAACAGGTGCTCCGCAACCTCCTCGACAATGCTCGCAAGTACGGCGGAGACCAGGTCGGCGTCGAGGCCATCCCTCGCGGCGACGCCATCGTCGTCGTGGTCGCCGACAACGGACCCGGGGTTCCCGAGGCCGAACGCGACCGGATCTTCGAACGATTCGAGCAGATGACTCGGGGCGACAGCCGCACCGACAAAGGGTTCGGTCTCGGCCTGGCCGTGACCCGGCGCCTGGTCGAGGCCATGGGAGGGGAGGTCTGGTACGAGCCGGGCTTCCCGATCGGGTCCCGATTCTGCTTCACGTTGCCGACCGCCGGGACCGTGACGACGGAGCGTCCGAGAGCTCTCCAACCTTCGCCTCCGGCACGACGCCCCCAGATACGGGAGCCGGAGAGCGTACTTCCCCGAGAGCAGGCCTAGAGGGGTTCCGGATACTCGTCGGGGGATCCGACGCTCCAGCCCTCCGCGGCGGGGGTCGGCCGTGTCGTGAGTGGGCCGGCGACGGGACGGGGCCGACCCGACAAGACCCACTTCCCCTGCGTCGGCCGCATCGGGGGCTCCGCCTCCGCTCTGACCTGCTCTTCGAAGGCCCGGGCCAAGGCGGCCATGATCGCCGCGGTCTCCCTGGGCCCGGCACCTCCCACGATCTCAAACCTCACGGTCACCGGAGCTCCACCAATTCGGTGAGGACGCCGGATGCGCTCTTGGGGTGCACGAATGCGATGCGATGACCCCCGCCACCGATGCGAGGCCCGCGATCGATCAACTCCGCGCCCTCTCTCCGCAGGTGCTCCAGCGCCGCCTCGATGTCGGCGACCGCATAGGCGATGTGGTGCAGCCCCTCCCCGCGCCGTTCCAGGAAGCGGCCGACCGGTGTGTCATCCGCCAGCGGCTGCAGCAGCTGCACATGCGAACCACCGATGGCGATCATCGCCTCCTCGACCCCCTGATCGACCACGGTCTCACGGCTGATCGGCTCCACACCGAAGCGCCGGCGGAACTCCTCGATGGCGGCGTCGAGGTCCCGCACCGCCATACCGACGTGGTCCAGGTTGAGCAACAGCACCTCGCGAGCGTAGCGCCGGCATCCGAGCCGGATCCCCACCTCTAGCATCCAATGGAACCTCTCCAGGAGGCGAAGACCCATGGGTTCCGTGATCACCGCCATCGCCCGCACCCCTATCGGCCGGTTCGGCGGAGGCTTCCAACCGCTTCAGGCCGTCGAACTGGGCGCCGTCGCCATGCAGGCCGCCCTCGAGAGGTCCGGTCTTCCGGCCGAGCAACTCGATGAGGTCCTCTTCGGCCATGTGATCCAGGCCGGCGCCGGTCAGATCACCGCCAGGCAGGCGGCCTCACGAGCGGGCGTTCCGATGACCGTGCCGGCGACGACGATCAACAAGGTGTGCCTTTCGGGCATGTCGGCGATTGCAGGCGCCGACAAGGACGTGCGCCTCGGGGAAGCAACCTTCGTCCTGGCCGGCGGCATGGAGTCGATGACCAACGCCCCCTACGTCGTGCCCTCCGCCCGCTGGGGCGCCCGCATGGGGGACGCGCCGTTGATCGACACCATGACCCACGACGGACTGTGGTGCGCTTTCGATCAATGCACCATGGGTGAATCGTCGGATCGCAAGAACGGAGTGCTCGGGATCGGCCGGTCCGAGCAAGACGAGTGGTCGGCGGAGAGCCACCGCCGGGCTGCGGCCGCAACCGAATCGGGCGCCCTCGCCGGCGAGATCGTTGGCGTCGCCGTCCCCCAGCGCAAGGGCGATCCGGTCGAGATCACTGCCGATGAGGGAATCAGGCCGGATGTAACCGCCGAGAGCCTGGGAAAGTTGCGACCGGCGTTCTCCAAGGAGGGCACGCTCACCGCCGGGAACGCCTCTCAGATCTCGGACGGCGCCGCGGCCGTCGTCGTTGCAGAGGCGGCCGCCGCCGAAGCGGCCGGGATGCCGGTCCTCGCCGAGATCCTGTCCTACGGCCAGATCGCCGGTCCGGACGCCACCCTCCACGAACGACCTGCAGAGGCGCTCCGCTTGGCGCTGAAGCGCGTGTCGATGGCACCTTCCGATCTCGACCTCGTCGAACTGAACGAAGCCTTTGCCGCCGTGGCGATGTGGTCGGCCGGGATGCTCGATCTTCCCCACGACAAGGTGAACGTGCACGGCGGAGCGGTGGCCCTCGGCCATCCCCTCGGCGCCACCGGCGCCCGCATCGTCGTCACGCTCATCAATGCCCTCCGCCTTCGCGGCGGGGGGATCGGCGCCGCCGCCCTGTGTGGAGGTGGCGGCCAAGGGGATGCGTTGGTGATACGCGTCGCCGGCTGACCCGCGAGGGTCCCACGGGTCGAGCGTCAGGCGATCGCCTCGAGCCAGTCGTCGTAGCGGGGCGCCACCACCGACCAGTCGAACGCACCCATCACCGGCCGGAGCCGGGTGGCGATCTCGGCGGCGTCGGTGGGATGCTCCATCGCCCACCGAAGCCGCCGGGCCAAGCCTTTCCGGCCCCGGTAGAGGCAAGCATCGTGATGCTCCTCGGGGATCCGCTCCGGATACACCAGTCGATCCGGGAGCACCGGAAACGCCCCGGCATACACCGCCTCCGTGATCGAAACCCCGAAGAACTCCTGTTCGGCTGTGCTCACCACGATGTCGGCCTCCCCGAGCAACCGGTCGTACTCCAGCGGCGGCAGGTGCCCGACGTGCACGACCCGGCTTCCCAGCCCTCCGATCGCAGCCGCGTGCTCCTCCGGCTGGGTGACAAACGACTCCCCGGCCAGGGCCACCCGGAACTCGAGACGCTCGGCAGCCAGTTCGCCCATGACCTCGAGGAAGACCGCCAAGCCCTTGTCCGGGTCCCACCGGTGGTTCCACAGCACGAGGGGAGCCGAGCCCTGCCGGCCGAAGCGATCATCCAGCCGGGCGAGGTCGATGCCGACCGGCAGCACCGACGACCCGGCCTCCACCACGGGGATCAGGTGGAGGTGCCGCCGATCCGGAGCCGCCCCGAGCAGCGCCTCCAGGCCCGTGAAGAAGCTCCGGCGGTGGAAGTCCGAGTTGAAGGCGACGGAATCGGCCGCCAGCGCCGCATACCAGTTCACCAGGCCGTGATCCGTCTCCACCTGGGTCCGCCCGACGGACGGATAGTTGATCTGGTTCTCGTGCATGTAGAGGGCCGCCGGGGCACGATGTCGGGTGAGGCCGAGCAGCCCCGCCAGATCCAACATCGAGGTCGCCAGGAAGACGTCGGGTAGCCCGTGGACCCGGATTGCCTCATCGAGGGCTTCGGCCATCGTCACGAAGCCGCCCCGCAACCGCCACTTCCAGAACCGGCCCTCATGAGTGATGAGCCGAACTTCGTGCCTGCTGTGATCTCGATACCCCTCGGCCCACTGGCGATGTGACCCCGTGAAGTAGGGCTCGAGGAGGTAGATGCGCATTGCCAGCCGGCCCTTCAGAGCTCCCGGCGACCGGCGAGAGCCCGGCCCAGAGTGAGCTCATCGGCGTAGTCGAGGTCTCCCCCCACCGGCAGCCCGCTGGCCAGTCGGGTCACCCGAATGCCGAGGGGCTTGAGGATCCTGGCCAGATACAGCGCGGTGGTGTCGCCCTCGACCGTCGGGTTGGTGGCCACGATCACCTCTTCGACCTTCTCGTCGTCGACCCGCGCCACCAGCTCCTTCATGCGGAGCTGCTCGGGCCCGATTCCCTCGATGGGCGAGATCGCACCGCCGAGAACGTGGTAGCGACCCTTGAATTCCTGGGTGCGCTCCACCACCACGATGTCCTGGGCCCGTTCGACGGCGCACAACAGCGACAGATCGCGCCGAAGATCACGACAGATCGAGCACTCGTCGCCGTCGGTGACGTTGAAGCACCGGGCGCAAAGGCGTACCTCACGCCGCATGTCGGTGATCGCCGCGGCGAGCCGGGCCGCATCCTCATCTTCGACGGCCAACAGATGGAAGGCGAGACGCTGAGCGCTCTTGCGGCCGATGCCGGGAAGGCGCGCCAGCTCGTCGATGAGCCTCTGGATGGGAGCCTCAAACATCAAGACGGACGACCTCCGGATGAACCAGACAGACAGCGTATCAGGGGACCGCGACAGGCCCGGGGTGGGCCTACTCGTCGCCGACGACCTCGCCGCCGAGAAGGTCCACGACCAGGTCCGTGGGGTCGATACCCCCGTCGCCGCCGGGCAGCAGGTCGTCGGGGTCGGGGGCCTTCGTCTCCTCCGGCTCGGCTTCGGGCTGCGGTGGTGGAGCGCCCTCGGGCCGGTAGGTGACGTCGACGCCGCCATTGAGAAGTTCCGAAGCCACGCCCACCACGATCGCGTTGAGGTGGTCGTCCTCCCGCAGTTGCTCGAGATGGAACGGGAGGTGCTCGCCCACCCCGAGCACGATGGTGCTCCCTTCTACCGCCACCGGTCGCGATTCACGGAACAGCGCGTGCCGGCGCGGGCCCGTCTCATCGCGCACCCGCGCCACCAACGCCGGCCAGATCTTGTCGACATCATCGAGACTCAACCCCTCGACGGGGGCGGGAGCTGGCGACGACTCGACGGCCGGTTCGACCGCGGCTTCCCGTTCCTCTCGCTCGACGATCCGGTCCCGGGCGGGAGTGGGTGGTGGGGTCGTCGGGGCGGTCGCGGGCGCCGGCTTGACCGGACGGGGCGAAACCTCGTCTTGCCTGGAGGTCTCCCCTTGCTCTCCGAGCCAGCGCACCCGATCCTCGAGTCTCTGCAATCGGGTGAGCAGGGCGCCAGGATCGACCGAGGTGTCGGGTCGGGTGAGGCGAATGAGCGAGAGTTCGAGCACGAGACGCTCCTCCCGGCCTTCCCGCAGTGCGGTGAGGGCGTCGCCGAGTCGATCGATGCACCGCAGCACGTCGGCCGGTTCCATGGCCCGGGCGTGCTCCCGCCACTCGGCGAGCACGTCGCCCGACTCGTCGACGATTTCCTCCAGATTCGGTGCGTACTGGGCCAAGAACACGCCTCGGAAGAACTCCACTGCGTCGGCGGTGAAGCGCCGAAGATCTGCTCCCTCGGCGGCGAGGGAGGCGACCAGGCCGAGGGCGGTGGGGGCGTCGCGGTCCCGCACCGCCTGCGCCAGGTGGCCGAAAGCGTCGGCATCGGCGAGACCGAGGGCGCGTGTCACGCCCCGTGCCTCGACCTTGCCCCCGCCCAGCGAGGCGACCTGCTCCAAGAGTCCGAGCGCGTCACGCAACGATCCCCGGGCATGTCGCGCCACCATCGACAGCCCGTCCTCGGTGACCTGATAACCCTCCAACTGGGCGATACGAGCCACGTGGCGAGCGATGACGTCGGACCCGACCGGATGGAAGTCGAATCGTTGGGCCCGGCTGCGGATCGTCGCGGGAAGCTTGTACGGCTCGGTGGTCGCCAGCACGAAGTGGACGTGCTCGGGTGGCTCTTCGAGGGTCTTGAGCAGGGCGTTGGCGGCCGCCCGGGACAGCATGTGGGCCTCGTCGAGGATGTAGATGCGGCGGGCCCCGCCCACCGAGGCCACGGTGCCCACGTTGGCGCGGATCTCCCGAACGTCTTCGACCTTGTTGTGCGAAGCCGCGTCCAATTCGATGACGTCGAGTGAACTCCCCTCGGTCACGGCGAGGCAGGATGCGCATTCGTTGCACGGCTCCCCGTCGGGGCGCCGGTCCCGACAGTTGAGCGCCTTGGCAATGAGCCGAGCCGAACTCGTCTTCCCGGTCCCCCGCGGGCCCGCAAAGAGATAGGCGTGGGCCACCCGGTCGGTCTGGACCTCGCGGATCAGGGTTTCCGTCACGTGATCCTGGCCCACGATCTCGGCGAAACGCTGAGGCCGATACTTGCGGTAGAGAGCCAGGTATTCCATCCGGGCGATGGTACCAACGACGGCCCCGCCGGCTCCGGGGTGCATCATCAACCGGACCCGAGCCCGACCGCTCAGATCACCACGTCGAGGGCGACATCGAGCGCCCGCACGGAGTGAGTGAGCCAACCGAAGGAGATCACGTCCACCCCGGTGGCGGCAACATCTTCCACGTTCTCCGGGGTGATTCCTCCCGAAGCCTCGGTGACGGCCCGACCACCGACGAGCGCGACGGCCTGTGCCAAATCCTCGACGGACATGTTGTCGAGAAGCACCACGTCGGGACTCGCCTCGAGGGCTTCGGTGAGTTGTGCAAGCGTGTCGACTTCGACTTCGACCTTCACGAGATGGCCGACTGCCGAGCGGGCGCTCTCGACGGCGGCTGCCACCCCGCCGGCGACGGCGATGTGGTTGTCCTTGATCAAGATGGCGTCGTCGAGGCCGTAGCGGTGGTTCGACCCGCCTCCCATCTGGATCGCGTACTTCTCGAGGATCCGCAGCCCCGGCGTGGTCTTGCGGGTGCCGGCGACGGCCGTTTCATGCGATGCGACGAGCGCCACGATCCGGGCCGTCGCCGTGGCGATGCCGCTCATCCGACCCAGCAGGTTGAGGGCCACCCGCTCCGCCCCGAGGATCGCTCGGGCCGAACCGCGCACCGTGGCCAGTACCGAACCAGGCTCCACGTCGTCACCATCGGAAGCTTCAAACGTGATCTCGAGGGCCGGGTCGAGGGTCGTGAACACCCACCCGGCCACCTGAAGCCCGGCGATCCGGCCCGGAGCCCGAGCGATGATGCGGGCGGCGGCCTCCGCACCGGCCGGTACCACGGCTTTGCTGGTGATGTCGCCGGCCCGACCCAGGTCCTCGCGCAGTGCCGTCTCGATGATGGGAGACACGAGGAAGCGGTCGAGGGTCACGGGTTGAAGTACAGCGTGTCGGCCCAGCGGGGATCCGATCCGGGGTGATCGGTGCGCCAGTGGCTGCCGCGGCTTTCGGTGCGAATGAGCGCTGCGGTGGCGATGAGCCGGGCGGCGGTGAGCATGTTGCGGGCCACCGAGACGCCGGGCGCAAGCTTGGGATCCAGCCGATCCATCTCCTCCAACGCACCGACCAGGCCGGCACCGTGGCGGACCACACCGACTCGTTCCCACATGAGATCGCGAAGCTCGGCGATCACGTCGGGCTGGTCATCGGGGACCGGAACCAGGTTGGGCGCCGCCCGCCGCAGAGCCGCCGGGCCCGGAATCGGCAACCCCGCCGTCATCACCGACTCGGCGGCCCTTCGGCCGAACACCGACCCCTCGAGCAACGAGTTGCTGGCGAGACGATTGGCGCCGTGCACCCCGGTTCGAGCCGTCTCCCCGACCGCCCACAGACCGGGCAGCGAGGTGCGGCCGTCGAGGTCGGTGGCCACGCCGCCCATGTGGTAGTGGGCCGCCGGAGCCACCGGTACCGGTTCGACTCGGGGATCGATACCGTCCGCCATGCAGAGCCGGAAGACGCTCGGAAAACGATCGGGGAACTCGTCACCCACCACCCGGCGGGCATCGAGGAACACCCGACCACCTCCGGCCAACCTCCGCCAGTTTGCTCGGGCCACGATGTCGCGCGGCGCCAGCTCGGCGTCCCGGTGCACGTCCGTCATGTAGCGGTGGCCCTCCTCGTCGATGAGGGTCGCTCCCTCGCCCCGGAGTGCTTCGGTGAGCAGCGACATCGGGTCGCGACCGGTCGCCAGCGCAGTGGGATGGAACTGCACGAACTCGAGATCTGCGAGGCGAACACGGGCCCTGGCGGCCATCGCCAGGCCGTCGCCCGTCACCGGAGTCGGGTTGGTGGTGTTGGCGTAGAGACGGCCGACACCTCCGGTGGCAAGGATGACGGCTCCCGCCCCGAGGAGCACCGGCTTCTCCCCGGCCCAGACGGAGACGCCCGCGACCCGGCCGCCGTCGACGATGAGGTCGAGGGCGAACGCGTCGTCGATGAACTCGATGTGAGTAGCGGCGCCGGCGGCCTCCGTCAATGCTCGCGACACCTCGGCACCCGTGGCGTCGCCGTCGGAATGGAGGATGCGCCGCCTCCGGTGACCCGCTTCCCTCCCGAGCAAGATGCCGCCGTCGGGCGCCCGGTCGAACTCGGCGCCGGCGGCGATCAGCTCGTTCACTCGGGCCGGGCCGTGCGAGGTGAGGACTTCCACGGCATCGACGTCGTTGAGCCCGGCACCGACTGCGATCGTGTCGGCGGCGTGCTCCCGGGGCGAATCGGACGGTCCGACCGCTGCTGCGATCCCACCCTGCGCCAGCTTCGTGGAGCCGTCGCCGCGCTCCCCCTTGGAGAGGACGATCACCCGCTTCGGAGCCAGGTTCAGGGCGACGGTGAGACCGGCGATCCCAGACCCGATCACCACGACATCGGCAGAAATCACGTCAGCCTCCGCGCCCCCGGCCGACCACCAGCATGCGCTCGACCGCCAAACGAGCCCGATCTGCCACGTCGGGATCGATCTCGACGGGGTACTGCATCCTCTCGAGGGAGTCGAGGATCTTGGGCAGGGTGATGGTGTTCATGTAGGGGCAGAGGTTGCAGGGCCGGATCATCTCGACCCCGGGATTCTCGACGGCGACGTTGTCGGCCATCGAGCACTCGGTGACCATCAGAACCCGGGGCGACTGGGTCTCGCCGACGTGCCGCACCATGCCGGCGGTGGATCCGACGAAGTCGGCCTCCGCCAGGACCTCGGGCGGGCACTCGGGATGGGCCAGCACCTCGATGGCCCCGTCGTAGGCGGCCCGGAAGGAGCGGATCTCCTCGGGCGTGAAGCGCTCGTGCACGATGCAATGACCCTTCCAGAGGATGATCTCCACATCGGTCTGGGTCGCCACCCACGACCCAAGCCATTCGTCCGGCAGGAAGATCACTCGATCGACCCCGAGCGACTCCACGACCTCGACGGCATTGGACGAGGTGCAGCAGATGTCGGATTCGGCCTTCACCTCGGCCGAGGTGTTGACGTAGGTGACGACCGGAGCGTCGGGATACCGCTCGCGAAGGAGCCGCACGTCTTGGGCGGTGATCGAGGAGGCCAGAGAACACCCGGCCTTGAGGTCGGGGATCAACACGGTCTTGTCGGGGTTGAGGAGCTTGGCGGTCTCCGCCATGAAGTGGACACCCGCCAGGACGATGACGTCGGCGTCGGTCTCGGTGGCCAGCCGCGCCAATGCCAGCGAGTCACCGGTGAGATCGGCGACCCCATGGAAGATCTCCGGCGTCTGGTAGTTGTGCGCAAGGACGATGGCGTTGCGTTCCCGCTTGAGTTGGTTGATCGCCGTCACGTAAGGAGCGTGGAGCACCCACTCGACTTCGGGAATGACGCCCCGCATCCGCTCGTAACGCCGCTCGGTGTCGAGGCGGATCTCGGTCGGCGCTTCAACGTGGATCTTCACGTCGGGTTCCTTATGCTCAATCTGAGTATATCTGCCCTGCAGTATCCTAAACCTCATGCGGCGGGGTGTCCATTCCCGATTTCCCCCGCCCTCCTTCGCATCTGAGGTCGGCGGGGGCATCAGAGCCTCTCACACACGTTCGCTCTGCTTGGGTCATCCGGTGTGGAGGTTCGCGTCGGCTCTCCGGCACCGGCCCCCTGAGGCGGGGGCGCCCAGACTCGTGTCGCGGACGGACGACTCCGAAGCGGGCTGGCCTGCGATCAGCAGCCTTTCCCAGCGCTGGGCTGCGCCAAACGGTACCTTTGGTCACTATTCGGAGATCGGATTCAGATGATCGAGAACAGGGAGCAGATTGCCGAGTATCGGGTCGCCGAGTTCGTGACGCTGACCCGCACGGGGGAGCCCATCTGCTGGCCGCTTGGCCCAGCGCTCGAAGATGGGCGACTGGTGTTCTCCACCGGATTCGCATACCCGATCAAGGCGAACAACGCGCGCCGCAACCCCAAAGTCTGTGCGCTGTACTCGGACCCCACGGCGAGCGGCCGGGGTGAGAACGACCCGCAGGTGCTCATCCAGGGCGATGCGACGGTGCTCGACGAGGACCTGCAGGCCAACACCGACCGCTATGTGCGACAGCTCTCCAACTACATGCCCGGCTTCGCGCGCATGATCATGTTCCGTCAGAAGATGGTCGGGTACCTCGCGCGGATCTTCATCGAGGTGAGCCCCACTACCGAACGCGCCTGGCGGGCCGGCGAGCCAGTCCCAGAAGCCCGAGCGGTGCGACCCGAGGCGTTCACCCCCGGCGAGGCGATCGATGTGGCGGAGCAGGTGAGCGGCTGGATGCCCCGGTACCCGAGAGCGCCCATCCTGTCGTGGGTCGAATCCAACGGCTATCCGGCCTGTGCTCGTGTGCAGGGCACCATCGAGAGCGACCGCATCGTGATCCACGGCGGCGTGCCCGCGGATTCCGGCGCTCCAGCTTGCCTCACCTGGCATCAGCTGACCGGCAACTACCGCTCCAACGACTCCTTCCTCATCCGCGGGCACCTGATCGATGCGCAGACCTTCGTGCCCGAGAAGGTCGTGGGTTACGGGGGCACGAGCGACGATCGAGGCGTCGGTTCCAAGAAGATGTTCGGGTTCTTCCGCGAGTGGAGGCAGATCGTCGAAGAGCGGTGCGCCGCCGAGGGCCGTCCCGTTCCGGTTGTCCGCAGGAAGCCCCCGGCGTAATCGGCCGCCCCCCGGTGGGGGTGCCTGGATCTGATGCGGTGATCGCATCATGAAGGGAAGCGCCAGACTCTGATCCGCCGCCCGGGGTCCTGCTGATCCACAGAAGGCTCTCCGACACGCTGAAACGTTCTCAGAGTGCGGCGCGGTCGTGGGTGTCGAGTCGGTCGAAGGATTCCCCCGTTGTGATCCGATCACGCAAACGGTGACGGATACACCGCGGTGGTCTCCCCGTCGTAGTGGACGAGGCCGTCTCCGAAGGCAGTCCACAATGATCCATCGGGGGCAACGGCGGAGCGAAAACCGCCGATTCGGGCTCCCGTCTCGTGCGCACTCCACGAGTTGCCGTCGAAGCGGGAAACACCGTAGGGAATGACCTCGGAGTGAATGGCCCAAACGATTCCGTCGTCTCCCGCCGCCACGGTCGCGTCGTTCGTCAGCAGGCCGTCGGCCATCGTGTAGGTGGTCCAGGTGTCACCGTCGTAGCTGGCGACGCCACCGGCAGCATCCGGCGCTGCGGTTTCGGGGTCGGCGTAGAGAACGTCGGTGGCCACCCACACCAGGCCGTCGGATCCCGCCGAGACCTGGAACACGTTGTCGCTCGGCAATCCATCTCGAGACGTGAAGTGGGTGAAGACCTCTCCGTCGAACGCATAGAGTCCGCGTCCCAGACCCGGATCGTTCGTCCCGGCCCACACGGTCCCGTCGGCAGCGACGGCGAGCGACCCCGACCACGGTGAGATGTTGTCGGGAAGACCGGGTACGGGATGGGAGCGCCACTGGTCACCGTCGAACACCCACAGCGCCGGTCCCGAGCCGCTGGCCGCGTACGCCGAACCGTCGGCGGCCACCACCAGGTCACCAACCCAGAGAAGACCGGGCACCTCGTCCGACGTCGACACGGTCCACGAGCATGCTCCCTCGACACAATCACGACGCGCGACGAAACCGAGCACTCGGGACGCACCCAACCATCCGTCGATCTCTCCCCCGAACTCCTCGTCGTCGATCGTCGACGCGGCGAACCCGGCCACCCACAGGGTGCCGTCGGCACCGACCGCGACATGGTCGATCGTCCGACCGGGAAACCCGTCCTCGAAGCCCCGCCCTTCCGGGAGAGCATCGATGTCGACCAGGGTCCACTCACCGGCGAGGTTCAGCGTTGCGATTCCGAGCGGTGCCGCGCCGTACACCGTCCCATCGGGAGCGATGGCGAGATCGTGGATGGCACGCATCCAATCATCGGTTGGGGTCACCGGGTCGGCGGAAACGGTTCCCGGGATGGCGACCCCGGTGGCGCAATCGATGTTCCACCCGTCGGGCTCGAGATTCGCCGACACGGCGATGTCGGTCTGGGCGGCATCACCAACCTCGAAAACCACAT
>JBFELU010000025.1:0-32490 GCA_041551965.1 Acidimicrobiia bacterium | reverse complement strand
CGGAGCGGCCAGTTCGTGGTCCTCCTCGACGAAGAGGTGGCAGACATCTTCGCCGATCTCCAGGACGGCATGCTCACCGTGGAACTGCCACCGGGGACACTCACCGACGGCGAGAGCTGACGATCGCGGGATTCGTGACCGGATCCTGTGGTACGGAAGGACCCTTCGACGCACTATTGGGTGAGGCCAAGGTACGGCGTGTCGGCAGACCGAACCCGGGCGAATACCTTCACCGACTTCCCCGAGTCAATTGGGTTGCCGAGATCGACGCGTTCGATTCCGCGTCGCTCGCCGCTGAAGGGACTCCATGGGGTCATCCCCGGGTCTGTATCTCGGCCGATGGTGTCACCTGGGATCGGCTGCCCGAGCAATTCATCCAATCCTGGCCCTCCGTGGCAATCGTGGGAGAGACCGTTCTGGTCATCGATGACCTCGCAGGAGATTCGATTCCCGGGTCGATTCGGGTCGGACGTCTCATTGGTCGATTTCGACGGTCAACCGGCCGGAGAGGGCCGCCTACAGAAACCTTCCAGATTCCTCTGGGGATCGCCGACGCCTCGCTTTCGTGAGAATCCGGCGACTCGTGTCCTCGGATTCGGTGGCGGCCGGTGCGCTCTCCCGTGAGGGTGACTCCTGCTCGGATTGAAAGCGATCTTGGTGCACCATCTCTGCCAATGGACGCCTGGTGGTCCTACTCGCATGCTTCGCAGTGCCGATAGGAACCACCGCAATCACTCGATGCTTTCGCGGCAAACCGAGCAGGTTCTTGAGGGCGCTCTCCGCGCTCCCCTTCCGACCACGCTCCCCGTACACCCCGGCCCAAGAGGACCCCAGCCCGAGGCTCTGAGCGGCCAGGCAGAGATTCTGCGCTGCGACCGCGCCATCCTCAACGAAGTGCTCCGGATCCCGTGATTGGTCGACCGACACCACGATCATGACCGGAGCGGTCGCAAACCCTCCCCATGCGTAGGTGTTTCGCTTGAGAATCTCACCGATTGCGGCGCGGTCGTGTGCATCGCGGACGATCACGAAACTCCAGGGCTGCGAGTTTCGGGCGGATGGCGCCCACCGCCCTGCCTCCAAGATGCCCTCCAACTGCTCGTCGGTGACGGCAGCTGAACTGAAGTTGCGAACGCTGCGCCGATCTCGAATCGTTTGGAGGGTGGGGTTGTCATTCATGCGGGGATCCTCGCTTTGGGAGCCGGCAGAGCAACCAGTTCGACGTTCGCGCAAGTCTCCGAGGCGAGGGAGCATATCAGGCTACGCCGGCGACACGCAGGTTCTTCAACGCGACCGTGGTCCAGCCGGAGCTTGGCTTGTGCAGGCCCCGAGGGGCCGGGGCGAGTGGATAGGCAGGTGAATCCTCGACGAACAGCCGGACGTATCGGGCGTGCCTGCGTGTGCGGAACCGCCGGACCACCGGGCGTACGATGAACGGGAACGGCGAGAGTGAGGTACCAAGCGGGGGACTGCGCGGTTCATCATCGTGGCGACCCATCCCTAGGGCTTGCAAGCCGAGCTCGTGAGAGAGGACTACCCGTGTCACCGAGAAAGGCTGAACACCAGTATTGGGAAGAACGCTCAGAGACCTTCGACGAGGACACTTCGTACATCGTTGGGGAGAGCCTCAACAACGACATCAAGATCTGGCTGCAGAAGCAATTCGTCAGCACAGATGACGTGCTGGAACTGGGCTGCGGCACCGGCACCTTCTCAGAAGCGGTAGCCCCGCTCGTGAGAGACCTCACCGCCACCGACATGAGCGAGGCGATGCTCCAACAAGCCGGCGCAAAGCTCGGCCAGCACAGCAACGTCCGGTTTCAGAAGCAGGATGCCTACAACACCTCTTTCGAGGAATCAACATTCGACGCGGTGCTCATGGTCAACCTCCTGCATGTTGTCCACGATCCTGTCTTGATTCTCCAGGAATGCAGCCGGGTGTTGGGAGAGGGCGGCAAGGTTGTCGTGGCTGACATCACATCGCAAGGCACCCCGCTGCTCGCAGGAATCGGGTTGGGAGTGCGCTATCTGAGGAGATGGGGCTTTCCGCCGGCCTCCAATCGAAATGTGAGCCTCAACGCGCTGGTGCGTCTGACGCAAGAAGCCGGGTTCCTGGTGAAGAACGAGACCCTCATCGGAAGAAGGATCAAAGCGGCCTGCCTGACCGGCTTCAAACAAACCGAGCCAACGGCCGACATGTGAGTGACCATCAGGGAATGAACGGCGACCGGGCGGTTCTGGCCGGTCGAGGACGACGGCGGCCCCTGATCCAGGCGGCGGCCCGAAGAGACCATCTGACTCGAGGTTTGCCCAAGAGTGAGAGGCCTTCGGCCCGGTGTGACTGGCATGCGTGGCCAAACGGGAACGGCTGAGGCACACTCGAGGTGCCGGGTCAGGTCTCGTGGTTGACCTGATACCAGGCCTCCAGGAACTCCTCCGGCTTCTGACGCTGAACGATCAGGAGGTCGACACCGGTCTCATCCGAGAACATCACCTGCAGCGACCTTCCCTCGAGTCGCTTCTTCTCAAATCGAATCGTCTTGACCTGATCGAGACGGAAATCGGCAGCAAGATCCTCCGGCTTCCCGAGCCTGCTCATGGTGTGAACCAGGAGTCGCCTATCCGTGAGTGTTACATAGACGTTCTGGGGCGGAATGCTTGCGGCCAAACCCACCGCCCCCTCAGCATGGAGTGCCTTCTGCTTCCTACCTTCCCGGAACCCATATCCGATGTTGAGGGTCTCATTCATCCCCCTTGTGAGGGATCCGGGTGGCTGGCCCGCCAGGGACTTGAGAACTTGCTCATCGGGTTCCAGGTCTGAGCCGGCGCCTTTCAACACGCGCTTTGTGTAATCCGGCATCCCGGCAATCTACCGCGACGAATCACAACGAGGACTCGAGCTTCGCCCACTCGCTGTGGGCAGGCCCGGGAATCCCCGCCGTGATCGTTGCGCTGCTCAGAAGAAGGAATTGGCACCGAACCCAGTCAGACGATGTACCCAATCACCTGGGCGGTGCCGAACTGGGGTTTCTGCGGCAATGGGGAGTTCATGCAGAGGTCCATCGGAACCCCGGTCAGGAGTTCACCGCTGTGGGCGTTCGGTTCACTATCGTGGCTGGCTCTCTCAAAGGATTGGCCTTGTGACCGAAGATCGAAGCGCCAGTTTCGTTGAGCTCTTCTTTGATCTCGTCTTCGTGTTCGGGGTCACGCAGGTCGTGGCGTTCATCCACGGTCACCTCGACTGGCCGACGCTCGGTAAGGCGGCCATCGTGCTGCTGCTTCTTTGGTGGGCCTGGACCCAGTTCACCTGGACCGCCGGCAATGCCGACTTTGACAAACTCCGTCCTCGAGTAGTCCTCCTGGTGGCCACTGCCGGCACCTTCATCCTGGCGACGGCTGTGCAGGGTGCGTATGCCGACGAAGGCCACATCTTCGCCCTTGCGTACTTCAGTGTCATGAGCCTGTTCGCCGTCTTCTACCTGTTCCTCGTGGTGGGGACCGAGCAGATGGCCGGCTACTTGGCATACGCGCCGAGGGTGATGGCGGGATCGGTTCTCGTCCTGATAGGAGGCTTCGTTTCCGAAGACCTTCGACCCTGGCTCTGGCTCGCGGCCGTGGTTATCAACCTCGTCAGTACGTTGGCAGTCGAGAGCAACGAGTATGCGATCGCGGCCAGCCACTTCGCTGAGCGGCACGGACTCTTCGTCATCATCGTTCTGGGCGAGGTGCTCATCGCCGTCGGCATCGGCACCGTCGGGCAAACCAAATCGGCCACCTTCTATGTCGCTGGTACCGCCATGTTGCTTACGGCTCTGGCAATGTGGTGGTCGTACTTCGACTGGCTGTTCCGGATCGGTGAGAAGGCGCTCAAGGCGGCCACCGGTGTTGCCCAGGGGCGGCTCGCCCGTGACGCCTACTCGATGGCTCACTACCCGCTCGTCGCGGGCGTGATCTTGTTCGCCATCGGCACCGAGGAGCTACTGGCTCGCCCCGGGGCCGCTCTCGAAGTGGGCGCAAGATGGGCATTCGTCGGTGGCCTCATGCTGTTCCTGGCCTCACAGTCGGTCATGGCGCGCCTCTTCACGGGCAACCTGACGTGGGAACGCTTCGCCGGCATCGGCTCTTTGGGTCTCGCCGGCCTCGCGCTCGGCGGCCGCAGCGCAGCAGTCCTGGGAGCTGCGGCGTGCCTGGTGATCCTGGCGACCCTCGGCGCTGAAACCGCTCGTCACCGCGAGGTTCTCCGCAAGCTTCGGTAGCTAGTCCGCAAGCCCTGGGATGGGAGATCTCGACAGAGGCGCCTCGGGACCCCTCTCAAAATAATCCGGCCCCGGGAGTCCCGTTTGAGCTCACGATCACGCCAAGAGTGAGGTAACGGTCGCCCAGGGACGGGGTCTTCATTCGTATCACGAGCTGTGATACATTTGATCCATGTCGCAAGCCATCTCCGTTCGCCTGGATGACGAAGCACTCCGAGCGCTCGGTTCCCTTGAGGCGACCGGTTTGAGCCGATCAGAAGCGATTCGGATTGCGCTCGTGCAGGCTGCCCACCGTCTTCGAGATCGCCGCGCTCTCGCCGAGGAAGTCGCCGCTCTCGAAGCAGACGACGCGGATCGCGCCGAGATGCTGGCCGTTGCCGACCTCATGGAGCAGCTGCGTGCAGAGAGGTGACGTCCTGACGCTCCGGTTGCCCAAGGGCGTCGGGCACGAGCAGCACGGGCGGCGGTATGGGGTGGTGGTTCAGTCGGACGCGCTGCTCCCCAGATCCGTCGTCTTGATCGCTCCGACCTCGCACAGCGCCCGAGCGGCATCGTTCCGACCAGAGATCGAGATCGATGGCGACCGCACCAAGGTGTTGGTGGAGCAGGTGGGAGCTGTGGATGTGCGGCGCTTGGGCGATCTCGTCGGACGGCTGAGCCCGGAGGAGCAGTGGGGCATCGACGCTGCTCTGCTCACTGTGCTCGGCCTCGACTGAGACCGCCGACGGTATGACATTGCGACGCGCCACCCCAGACAAGGCGCCTGTCAGCCGCAATGCAGTCTGAGGCTTTCGGCGCCTAGCTGCCCATCTCTGCCAGTCGCTTGATCTCGAGCATCATCTTGCGGCTCATCACGAAAGTGATCACCTTGATGGGGAAGCCTCCAAACGCGAGCCGGCTCTTCCAATCCGGGGTGTAGTCGTAACGGCCCCTGGTCAGT
The DNA here is from genome assembly GCA_041551965.1 of Acidimicrobiia bacterium. GTDB lineage: Bacteria > Actinomycetota > Acidimicrobiia > Spongiisociales > UBA11373 > JBFELU01. Next base: position 27,294 of record JBFELU010000025.1, on the reverse strand, counting down.
AGCCGGCTGCCGCCATCGGGTCCGGGGTTGACGAGGAACTGCCAGGTTGACTTTCCCCAACTGTCCTCGCCACCGATATCGGCGGGTGATCCGAAGAGCACGAGGGCGTTCGGAGGATCCACGATCTCTATTCGCAGCGGCGGTGAGGTCGGATGTATGTAGATGTCTTCTCCGACCGCCGGATGCTGGTGGTCGGGGAGGATCTCTGATGTGTTGGTGATCCTGCAACCGAGCATGTTCTCGAGCGTCTGATAGGTGTAGAAACCGCCACGGCCCTGTCCTATTTGGGCGATCCAGGGCCAAACAGCCTCCGGTGATGCATCGACGGTGATTCCCAGGGTGTACGACCACTTGGGTTCCGCCACGAACTCATCGCCCGGCAGCGAATCAGTTGCCTCCGTCCCCACCGTGCCCCACCGCAGCCGCTTCCGCCCGATGAACGGGGTGGCGACCAGGTTCCACACAATGAGGGCGGCGCCCTCAAGCGCAGCCAGAACACCAACACCGGGAGAGCGAGCCGAGCTCGGTGCCCTACGCAACGTTGGCCGCCCGAGCTCGGCTCGATCGTTCCCGGGTGATGTCGAGCGCAACTAGGGCAAGATTGGCGCCGACCGCGGCCCCGATGATCGAAGTGATGAGGGCCAGGAGGCCGGTTGCGGAGATGAACCCGAACCAAGCGCCGACTAGTCCGCCGGCCATAGAGCCCCAGAAACCGGTCCGCTTGATGCCTGAGGGCCAGTCGCGGCGGACCCATGCCCAGTAGATCCCGATCCCGATCGGCAGGCCGATTGGGAAGACGGCGAGCACCAGGCTGCCGATGAACATCAAGGGGAGGATCGTCATCACGATCAGCAGCGCCAGGAACCAGCCGCCGAAGCCCATCACGATCGGATACAGGGACCGCATCAAGGCACCGCCGACGGGTGAGAACCCCCCACGTCTACGCACCCGGAAGGGCATCCACCACAGCGACAGCAGCATCAGGATTGCGAATCCGATCATGGTGCCGACGAACCCCCACGCCAAGGCAGAGTGGGTGATGGACTTCTCAAAGTCCGTGGTCTGGTACGTGTACACGGAGTCGTCTACCTCACCGGTTTCGTAGAAGGTGTTGAGGAGCCGCCGGGCGGCCTCGGGTTGAAAGTCCCAGAAGTCCGCAGAGTGCCCGAACTCGGCCAGGATCACCTGCTGGCCGTTGGGTAGGAACGGCAGCAGATCCGTCGCAGCTTCCGCCGGGGTCGAGAAGTCCACCGTCCCGCTGACCAGCAGGGTCTCGACCTCCGAGGCGCGAACCTCGCTGTACTCGTCGTCGTTGGGGCTGTCCGGCCACGCCGTGGTCAGGCGGCCTCCCGCCCAGATGAAGTCGGTCCCGGCGTTGCCGAGGATCGAACCCTGGTCTCCGCCGGCTGCGTAGTATTCCTTGGCGACCTCCACGTCGATCATGCCGACCGACGCCATATCCCCCCACACGAAGGCTTCGGGGAACGTGAGGTCGCCCATGAACGAAATGAACCAGAACCCGCTCGCATCCCCATTGGCAACGTTCAGCCACGAATCGAGGACCATCGGGGCAGACAGCGGTTCCTTCTCCGCCGTCGTGTCATGCAACCCGAACATCGAGCCGACCCGGACGCTGCCCTCCTTGATGGGCAGGAACAACCATCGGCTCGGCATGTCGTTCGACGCCTCCCGCATCGAGTGGGCCAGGTCGTCGGTCCTGCGGCTGCACCCCGAATCCCGGGCACACAACTCGGCGTAGTAGTCGAACTGCCCGTCGGTGACCTCCCCGTCCCAGAGGAACCAGCCCGGGGGATTCACGGCGACCATCACCGAGCGGTGCAGGTTGTCGGGATACATCCACGAGTAGACCAAAGCGGTACGGGTGCCGACGCTCTCACTCACCAGATTGATTCGGTCGTAGCCCAGCGCGATCCGGGCAGCCTCGAGATCTTGCACCCTATCGGCAAGGGTGTAGCCGTCGAGATCCACCCCATCGTCGACGAGCCGCTCGGCGCAAACGGCAAAGGCCTCCCCTTGGCGGCGCTGCGTTGCCTCATCTAGCACGTCGCCCGACCGCTTCAGCGCAGACGTCACCTCCGGGCAATCGAGCACCGACGAACCCTCAACACCCCGATACCCAACCAGCACCACATCATGGGAATCGGCAAGCAAGCCGACGCTCGGGAACGTCAAGTTGGTGACGCCCGGCCCACCCTCGAGACGGAGCACGGGCAAACCGGGATCGCTGGTCGCCGCCCGGACCCGAGTCACCGGCAGGGCAATCAACCGTGACCCGAGGTCGGCGCGATTCTCCGGCACAACCAGCGTGCCGCAGTCCGCCACATAGCCTCGGTAGGTGCACGGCTCCAGGGTCAAGTCACCGGCCTGCCCACCGGCAGGGACCTCCACCGAATCCTCGGGTGACAACCACAGGTAGAGAAGACCGATCACAAGCAAGCCCATCACCAACAGCGCCACGATCCGCGCCGGTGTAAACCCGGTTCGGCGTTCGATGGTCGTCGTGCGGCCGGTTTCACTCCCCATCGATTCGGTTATCAGCAACTCCCGATTCCCAGCCCCCCAAGGCTACCCGCGGAGGTCCATCGGTCTGCAGGAGCCCCTCGGGACCCCCGACCTCCCCAATCTCAGACCGCTTCCATCTCCTCGCGGCAGTGGCGGGGAGCGGCGACCTCGGCATCCTGGGCATGCGTGACGGTCAACTGGAGGCCGCACACCGAACAGCGGTAATCGACCGCAACCTCGACGACATCGTCGGGGTCGGGCTCGGGGACCGGGCGCGCCAAGAGGCGCACCCCCCAGACGCCGGCTCCCAGGACCGCGACGCCGATGGCGACCGCAATGAGAATCTCGACGAACGTGGTCAGGTGACCAACTCCAACACGGTGGCGTTGGCGGTGCCGCCGCCCTCACACATCGTCTGCAGGCCGTAGCGGGAGCCGGTGCGCGCCATCTCGTGCACCAGCCGAGTCATGAGGATGGCTCCAGAGCCGCCCAGCGGATGACCCAGCGCGATCGCGCCGCCGTTGGGGTTCGTCTTCTCCCAGTCGGCGTTCGTCTCGATCAGCCAGGCTGCCACCACCGAGGCAAAAGCCTCGTTCACCTCGAACACCCCGATGTCGTCGACCGACAGGCCGGTCTTCTCCAGCACGTCGTAGGTGGCGGGGATCGGCGCCGACAGCATGATGACCGGATCGGTCCCCACCACGGAGAAACCGGTGATCCTCGCCAGCGGCTCCCATCCCATCTTCTCGGCCACGTCCTCGCCGGCGATCAGAAGGGCAGCCGCACCATCCGAGATCTGCGACGAATTGCCGGCCGTCACCACGCCGTCGCTCTTGAAGGCGGGCTTCAGGGTGCTGAGCACCTCGAGGTTGGTGTCGCGACGGAAGCCCTCGTCGACCACCATCGACTCTCCGTCGACTTCGACCGGAACGATCTGGCTCTCGAAGCGGCCCTCGTCGGTGGCCCGAGCGGCCCTCATATGCGAGTCGAAGGAGATCTCGTCGAGCCTCTCCCGAGGGATCCCCCACTTCTCGGCCACCATCTCGGCCGACACACCCTGAGGCACCAGGCCGTTGTCGTAACGAGCGAGCGCCTTGGGACCGAACGGAAAGCCCGGTCCCTGCTGGAACGTCACTCCCATTGGGACCCGGGTCATCGACTCGACACCGGCGGCTACCGCCACGTCGTAGACGCCGGCCATCACCCCCTGGGCCGCAAAGTGGACCGCTTGCTGGCTCGACCCACACTGGCGATCGATCGTCACCGCCGGAACCTCTTCGGGATATCCGGCCGCCAATGCCGCCCACCGGCCCAGGTTGCCGGTCTGCTCCCCGGTCTGAGAGACACACCCCAGGATCACGTCGTCGATGACGGCAGAATCCATCTCGTTGCGTTCGACCAGAGCGGAAAGCGGCACCGAGGCCAGATCGGCCGGGTGCCAGTCCTTCAAGATCCCGTTACGACGCCCAATAGGGGTCCGAACCGCATCGACGATCACGGCATTGCGCATGAGACCTCCGTTCTCCAGACGTGGAGATGAGGGGATTCGAACCCCTGACCCCCTGGTTGCAAACCAGGTGCTCTGCCGGACTGAGCTACATCCCCGGGTTGCCGTTCAGTCTATGTGAGCCGCAGACGGAACCGACCCTCGGCTCCCTACTCTCCGTCGAAGCCGGGAGCCCGCTTCTCCAAGAACGCAGCGACGCCCTCACGACCATCGGCGGTCCTGGACGATGCCACCAGCTCCCATAGTTCGTCTTCCATCTGCGTCTCCAGAGACTCGCTGAACGACGACCGAATCAGGTGCTTGGATCGCCCGAAGGCGGCAGTCGGCCCGACCGCCAGCCGCTCGGCGAGGGCACCCACTTCCCCTTCCAGGTCGCCGTCGTCGACCACCGTGGTCACCAGTCCCCACTCGAGTGCCTCCTCCGCGGGCAGCCGTCGGTTCGTCAGCGTCAACTCCAGGGCGCGGCGCAATCCCACCAAGCGGGGCAGGAAGAAGCTCGCCGATCCGTCGGGGCTCAGCCCGATGGCGGTATAGGCCACCACGAACATCGCAGAGCGGGCGGCCACCACCAGATCGGAGGCACAGGCGAGGGAGAATCCGGCTCCCGCGGCCGCTCCCTGCACCGCGGCGACGACCGGTGCCCGCATCCGCGAGAAGCGGGCAACGGCCTGGTGCAGAGAGCCGGCGACACCGGTGAGGTACTCCGGAAGTGCGTCACCGCGCGCTCCGAAGTCGGCCACGTCGCCGCCCACACAGAAGCGAGGCCCGGCCCCCGCCAGCACCACGCACCTCACCCCCGGATCCCGGGCACACCGTCCGGCGGCGTCGGCCAACTCGTCGGCCAATTGCCGGTTGAGCGCATTGCCGACGTCGGGACGGTTCAGGGTCAACCGGGCGATGCCGGCCTCGACCTCGAAGACGAGGTGGTGGTACGTCACGATCGCAGCACCACGGCGGCGTTGGTGAGCACCGTCTTGCCGCTCTCGGCCGTCGATGCCTCCATCAGGATCCGGTCACCGTCCTCCCACATCGAGGTGACCACGGTGTCCCCCGGAAACACGACTCCCGAGAAGCGCGTGGCGTACCGGGCGACTCGGGAGACGTCGCCCCCGAGGACTGTGTCGACCACCGCCCGGCAGGCGATTCCGAAGGTGCACAGGCCGTGGAGGATGGGGCGATCGAACCCGGCGATCGCGGCAAAGGCCGGATCGGCGTGGAGTGGGTTCTTGTCGCCGCTGAGCCGGTAGATGAGGGCCTGCTGCGGGAGCGTCGTGAACTCCACCACGTGGTCCGGTTGGCGATCCGGCCTTGGGTTGGCCGTCTTGGGGCCGGGATCACCACCGAATCCACCCTCGCCCCGGAGGAACATCGACCAGCGATTGACCGCCAGAACGGTGCCGTCGGTGGTCTTCGTCTCGGTCTCCAGTACGGCCACTGCCGCCTTCCCCTTGTCGTAGAGGTCGGCAACCCGACCGGTCGTGACCACCTCGGCGCTGGTCGGCAGCGCCTGGGGAACCTGCAGGTCCTGTTCGCCGTGCAGCAACAAGGCCGGATTGAACTCCAGGCCGGGGATGCTCATGATCCCGGCCAGCCCCGCCTGGGCCGGGATCACCCCGAAGCTGGGAAGAACCTTGAGGTTTCCCTCGTAGCAGTACTCCAGTTCCGCCTCCGCAACGGGCGGCGAACCCGCCCCCAGGCCGAGGTGATAGAGGATGACGTCGTCGGCATCCCACGATGCGGGGACCTCCGGCAACTCGAATCCCATCGCCTTGTCGGGGTCGATCGGCATCACGCTCTCCCTTTGCCGCCGCTCCGAGGCTACCGATCTGCTTCGCCGCCACGCCGGGTGCGAGAATCGAACCGCAGCACCGTGCCACCGCACCGGGAGGGAGAAAGCATGATCAAGACCCGCATCACCGAGTTCTTCGGCATCGAGCACCCGATCGTGCAGGGCGGTCTGCAGTGGGTGGCGACCGCCGAGTTGACCGCGGCGGTGGCCAATGCCGGAGCCATGGGATTCATGACGGCGTTGTCGCACGCCACACCCGATGACCTGCGAGCCGAGATCCGCAAGTGCCGTGACCTCACCGACAAACCGTTCGGGGTCAACATCACCCTCCTCCCCGCCCTCACCCCACCCGACTACCCCGGCTATCTCCAGGTGTGCGCCGAGGAGGGGATCGAGTTCGTCGAGACCGCGGGTCGCAATCCGCAGGAGCTCATGCCGACCCTCAACGAGGCCGGCATCAAGGTGGTCCACAAGTGCACCTCGGTTCGCCACGCGCTCAAAGCCCAGTCGATCGGCTGCGACGTGATCAGCATCGACGGCTTCGAATGCGCCGGTCACCCCGGGGAGGACGACGTCACCTCGCTCATCCTGCTGCCGATCACGGCCGACGCCGTCGACCTCCCGGTGCTGGCATCGGGTGGATTCGGTGACGGACGCGGCCTGGCCGCGGCCCTCAGCCTCGGCGCCGACGGCATCAACATGGGGACCCGGTTCGTTGCGACCCTCGAAGCGCCCGTGCACGACAAGGTGAAGCAGGCCATGGTCGACCACGGCGAGATCGACACCCGACTCATCATGAGGAGCCTCCGTAACACCGCCCGGGTCCTCCACAACGAGACCGTGGATCAGGTGCTCGAGATCGAGGCCCGGCCGGGGGACACTCAGATCGGAGATCTCGCCCCCCTCGTCGCCGGGTCGCACTCGCGGGAGAAGATCGTCGAGCTCGGTGAGATCGACGATGGAGTGTGGAGCGCCGGCCAGGTGATGGGCCTGATTCGCGACGTCCCGTCGGTCCAGGAACTCGTCGACCGCATCGTCGCCGAGGCCACCGACATCATCCGGGATCGCCTGCCCGGGCTTGTGGCGTGACCGAGCGGATCCTCGAGCGGCTCTCGGCGCTCGTCGGGACCCCCTCCCCGACCGGAGGCGAGGAGGAGGCCGTCGATCTCGTTGCCGGGTGGCTGGGGGAATCGAAGGCCGACACCATCGACCGGTGGACCGACCGCATGGCCGACCTCGTGGCCGATCCCGAATACCCCGGACGCGAAGTCGAACGCGATGACGTTCCCGTGGTGGCCGCAGCGGCCCGGGGGTCGCGGCCGGGGCCCATCATCGTGCTCACCGGGCACGTCGACACGGTCGGCGTCGGGGAGCCGGCCCACTGGACTCGGCCACCCCACGGCGCCGCCATCGAAGGGGACCTCCTGTACGGGCGGGGTGCGTGCGACATGAAGGCCGGGCTGATCGCCGCCCTCGAAGCGTTTCTCGCGTTCGCCGACGGCGACCGCGACTTCGCCGGGGAGATCCGGTTCGTGGCGGTGCCCGGAGAAGAGGACGGCGGCACCGGAACCCTGGCGGCGATTCGGCGCGGCTGGACGGGAGAAATGGTGCTGCTCACCGAGCCGACCGCCGGCGACATCGTGATCGCTCACGGCGGTGCGCTCACGTTCACCATCGAGGTGGAGGGGCGGGCCGCCCACGGAGCGACCCCCCAAGAAGGGGTGAGCGCCCTCGATGCCTTCTACACCGTCTACGGAGCCATCCGGGACCTCGAACGCGAGGTCAACGCGTCGGAGACTCACCCGCTGATGAGGGCCCTTGGCGTTCCCTACCCCACCACGGTGGGTGTCGTCGCCGGGGGCGAATGGGCCTCGAACGTCATGGCCTCCCTGCGGGCCGAAGCGAGGGTCGGGGTCACGCTCGGCGAGACGATCGGTGAAGCCGAGCAGCGTTTTGCCGACGGCCTCGTTGCGGCGGCGGCATCCGATCCCTGGCTGACAGACCATCCCCCTCGCGTCGCACGCACCGGGGCTGCCTTCGGCTCCTCACAGCTCGACCCGGACGATTCACTGGTGGAGGCGGTCCGACGGGCCGCGGCCGAGACGACCGGACGGACCCCCGACCTGGTGGCGGTGCCCTACGGGTGCGACATGGCGCTGTGGCGGCGCGTCGGCGGTGCCCGGTGCCTGGTCTACGGCCCCGGCGACGTGCGCCGGGCCCACACCGCCGACGAGTACGTGTCGATCTCGGACACCGTGACGAGCGTCGAAGTTCTGCAGCGGGCCGTGGCCGCTCTCAGCCGGTGACCTCCGAGTTGTGATGGATGAGGCACTGCCACCGACCCTCCCGTTCGATCCACACCCCGGTGAAACGAAGCTCCAGGACCCCGCCGTCGGGTAGATCGGTCACCCGGTAACCCCCGAGCACGATGGCAATCGGACCGTGGCGAGTCACCTGAACGTCGTAGGGACCGACGAAGGTCACCGTCTCGACCAGACCCCCGACGTGGTCGAGGTATTCCCGCTTCCCCCGCACCATGCCGTCGTAGTTCGTGTACTTCCACTCCACGGCGAGCAGTTCATCCAGCGGGCCGATCCCTTCCTGGGTGATCGCTGCGAACCAGTCCTCGTAGTAGCCGACGAACTCATCGGTCATGACACTGCCTCCTCGTTCGCCGCCGATGCTATGACGCCGGAACGCTCCCGGCCTAGCGTCCGTGTCAACGACACGGGAGTAGTGATGGGTGAGTTCGACGGAAAGGTCGCGTTGGTGACGGGTGGGGGATCCGGAATCGGCGCCGCCACCTGCCGGGCTTTTGCGGCACGGAATGCCCGGGTGGCGATCGCCGACATCGATCGCGAATCAGGGGAGGCCGTCGTCGCGGCGTTGCGCAACGACGGGGCCGACGCCGCGTTCTTCCCCGTCGACGTCACCGCCGAAGACCAGGTCCGTGACATGATCGGCGCCGTCGTCGCCCACTTCGGCGGCCTCCACATGGCCTACAACAACGCCGGGGTGGAAGGCCAGCGGGTGCTCCTCCACGAGACCACCACCGACCACTGGCGCAAGGTGATGTCGATCAACGTCGACGGGATCTTCTTCTGCATGAAGTACGAACTGGCCCACATGGTCGACCACGGCGGCGGTTCGATCGTCAACGCCTCATCCACATTCGGCCTCGCCGGGGGCGCCGGCGGCCCCTACCCGGCCAGCAAGCACGCGGTGGTGGGTCTCACGAAGTCCGTCGCTCTCGACTACGCCGAGATGGGGATCCGGGTGAACTCGGTCCATCCCGGGGCGATCGAGACCCCGATGATCGACCGGCTTCGCCACGACCCAATCCTGGCGGAGGCGCTGGAGACGATGCACCCGATGGGACGGATGGGCCGGCCCGAAGAGATCGCCGCCGCAGTCGTGTGGCTGTGCTCGGATGCCGCCTCGTTCGTCACCGGTCACACCCTGGTGGCCGACGGCGGCAACCTGGCCCGCTGAGTCCTAGAACCGGGGCAGGCGCCAGCCCCCGTCGACCGGGATCGTCACACCGGTCACCGCGTCGAAGAGGGGGCCGCACAGCTCGGCGATGATCGCCGCCACCTCCGGCCGGGTCACCAGGCGGCCGATCGGGGTGGCGGCCACCGACCGCTCCACGAACGACGGATCGAATTCGGCGATGTCCTCGGCGCTCTCGGCGATCTGACCGGGCGCAACCGCGAACACGTTGATCTCCGGACCGAGCTCCACCGCCAGCGCCTCGGTCAGCGTCAGCAGCGACTCCTTGGACAGCGTGTAGATCGAGTGGTTTCGCAGATAGGCGGAACCGGCCGACAGATTCACGACCCGCCCCCACCCGGCCTCCCGCATCCCCGGCACGACGGCCCGGACCGCCACGTAGGCGACCTTGACGTTGGCATCCCAGATGCGGTCCCACTCGTCCTCCGGCATCTCGGCGAACGGGGTCATCGAGAAGGGCCCGTAGTTGTTGATGAGCACCTGGATCGGGGCCCCGAGCACTTCCCGGGACTCGGCCACGATCGCCTCGATGCCGGCGGGGGTCCCCGCATCGCCCTGCACCGCCGCGTGGCCGGAGCCGGGCATGCGGGCCAGCAACGCCTCGGCCTCGTCCTGCGAACTGTGATAGTTGACGGCCACCCGGGCCCCCCGCTCCGCCAGAGCCAGCGCCACCGCCGAGCCCAGGTTGCGGGAACCGGCCGTGACCAGAGCCGCCTTGTCGGCCAGGAACTGCTCAGCCATCGTCACCCCCTCAGCCGACGAGCTCCTCGATCGGCACGAACCCGCCGTCGTACTCGAGCACGCCGAGGGCCTTCGAGAACAAGCCGTAGGCCTCGGGCGTCCGGAAGGCCGGGTCGGCGGCAAGACCGACATAGGTGATCCCCATGCCCACCTCGATTTCGGCATTGGAGAGGGGAGCCCCGTTGTCGCCGATGGCACAGATCAGGTCGGGACACACGGCCAGCAACCGGTCGCCCCGGTGGGCGATCATGTTCTCGTTCTGGACCCCGATCTGGATGGGGAGGTCTCCCTCGACCTCGACTCGGCCGAAGTCGAACCCGCCTCGCATCTCCGACTCGGCCACCGTCACGGAGCCCTTGCCGAGCAAGTAACCGTCCATGTCGTCGACGACTGCCTGAGCGGGGTCTCCTCCGGCGGCCACCGCCTCCCGGATCGTCCGCCCCACCCTCTCGGCGAGGGTCGTCGTGTCCTTGATGATGAGTCGCTTCATGTCGCGGCCTTGCATGGCGTAGCAGGCGATCGCGGCAACGCTTCCCAGCTCGGCCGACACCGCCCGAGCGACCCTCTCCATGTCGTAGGGATCGTCGGTGCGGATGACGGCCGAGATCTTCTCCTCATTCACCAGCGCAAGCGGCGAGATCCCGATTCCGCCCAGGTGGAAGGTCGTCATGTCGATCTGGGGCACCGCCCGGCCCACCGGGTCGCCGTCGACCACCGGGATGCCCATCTGGACCCCGACGAGCATCGGGGTGATGCTGTTGCCGGCTCCGAGTTCGAAGGGGATCACGAAGGCGGCCTCGAAGCCGAGCGTCTCCGCCAGCAGCTCCATCGCCCAGGTCAGCGAGTACGTCCTGGGCTTCTTGCGCGACGCCACCGGCGATCCCATGCCGGCGATCACCGCACCCCAGGCGTCGTCGTCGACCTCCTCGACCGTCACCAGGTCGACGGCGTCGCCGAACTTGAGGACCCGGTCGACCATCTTGAGGCCCTCCGAGACGGCTCCTCCGCCCCCGGCGCCGAGCAGACCAGCCCCCACCGAGATGTCCGACATCTCCGGTTTGCCGAGCTTCCTCATGTCCTCTCCTCCGATCCTTGCTCCAGTGCATCGAGTACGTCTTCGGGGGTGATCGGGACGCGATCGATCGATCCGCCCGTGGCATCAGCGATGGCGTTGCCGATCGCCGCCGCCACCGGCACCACCGGTGGCTCGGCGACCCCCTTGGCGCCGTAGGGTCCCTCGGGTGCCGGGTGCTCGAGGAGCACCACCTCGATCTCCGGCATGTCGAGTGCAATCGGGAGCCGGTAGGCCTCCAGCGTGCGCTGGCGATACCGGGCATCGGGACCGATCTGGAGGCCCTCGTAGAGGGCATAGCCGAGACCCTGGGCGACACCTCCGACGATCTGTCCCATCACGCCCGCCGGGTTGATCGCCTTCCCGACTTCCTGCACCACGATGTAGCGGAGCACCTTCACCTCGCCGGTCACCGGATCGACCTCGACCTCGGCGACGTGCACGTGATAGGTGGGAGTCGGCCAGATCGGGAACAACAAGCCGGTGGCCGCCTCCGGGTCGAACTTGGGGGCCGGGGTGGCGTAGGAGCCGGTCGATGCGATCGGGCCCCCCGCCCCGAGGGCCGCCCTCGCCACATCGGAGAGGGTCATCCGCACGTCGTCCTCACCCTTGATCCGGACGCCACCCCCGGCGACCTCCAGGTCGTCGGGATCCTGGCCCAGCACCTGCCCCGCCACGGTCCGGATCCGTTCCCGCATGCCGACGGCGGCGTTGTGGACCGCCCGACCCACGATGTGGGTGGTGCGGCTTCCCTGAGACCCGGCGTCGAAGCCCTGCATGTCGGTGTCGGGCATCGTGAGCACCACCTCGTCGGCGGTGATCCCCAGTTCCTCGGCCGCCACCTGGCGCACCCCCATCGCCACGGCGCCCGAACCGTTCTCCGTGGCGCCGGTCACCACGCCCAACCGACCGTCGGTGTGGAGTTGCAGCGCCACCTCGCCGGCCATCGGGTTGGTGAGCCACACGGCGGCGGCCATCCCCACCCCGCGGTTGGGACCCTTGCCCAGCTCCCGCCACGGGACATGCTGTTCGGCCTTGTCGAACGCCGTCGTCAGGATCCCGGCATCGTCGAGAGCCTGGCCGTTGAGCATCACATGGCCGTCGCTCATCAAGTTCTGCACCCGGAACTCGCGGCGATCCATACCGATGGCGTTGGCCAGGTTGTCGGTGTGGCGTTCCAGGGCGAAGTACAGATAGGTCCCGCTCACGCCGCGGAAGGCACCCGTCGGGGCCGTGTTGGTGTACACCGCCCGGGACACGATCCGGGTCGGGCCTACCCGATACAGGGAACCCACCACGAAGATCGGAATGCTGGTGAGAAACGGGGTGTCGCCGGCGTAGGCCCCGGCATCCATGTCGCAGAGGAACTCGCGGGCCACGATCCGGCCGTCGTTGGTGACTCCCGATCGCATCCGGATGACGGCCCCCTCCCGCGAGGCGCACGTCAGGATGTCGTCGGTGCGGTCGTGCACCATCTTCACCGGGGCCCCGGCGAGCCGGGCCAGCAGCGCGGCATAGGGCTCGAGCGCCGTATCGAGCTTGGCTCCAAAACCTCCCCCGATGTGGTGACCCACGATCCGCACGTCGGAGGGACGAACCCCGAGGGCGGCCGCGGTGCGGTCCCGCACGTTCCAGGGCTGCTGGTGAGCGACGTGAACCGTGTAGCGGCCGTCGGCGTAGAGACCGGTGGCGTTCTTCGGCTCGAGGTATGCCTGGTACTGGCGGTCGATGTGGAACACGTCTTCCACCACGACGTCGGCGTTCTCGAATGCCTCGTCGACCCCGGCCTGGTCGACGGTCATCTCGCCACAGACGTTCCCTGCGCGCGGGAAGTCGGGAAGTCCGTCGCGGACGGAATAGGTGTGCCAGTCATCGTGGATCAACGGAGCGCCTTCGGCCAGGGCCTCCTCGACCGTGGCGATGGCCTCCATCTCCTCGATCTCGACGCGAACGGCGGCCGCCGCCGTCCGCGCTTGGGCCATCGTCTCCGCCACGACCGCTGCAATCGCCTCCCCCTCGAAGCGCACGACGTCGGATGCGAACAGTGGCTGATCGTTGACGGCGAGCCCGCTGCGGATGTCGGGAGCATCGGCGGCGGTGAAGACGCCCCGCACCCCCGGCATCGCCTCGGCGGCGCTGGTGTCGATGCTGCGGATGTGCCCCGCGGGGACCGTCGAGAGAGCGAGTGCCCCGTAGAGGGTGCCGGCGACCTCGAAGTCCACCCCGTAGGTGGCCTCACCCCGCACCTTGGTGGCGGCATCGGCCCGGGGCACGCTGCGGCCGACCACGGTCATGCCGACCCCCTCCCGGTGGCGGCCATCACCGCCGCCACGATCGTCGCGTAGCCGGTGCACCGACACAGGTTGCCGGACAGCGAGGTCTTGACTTCTTGTTCGGTCGGCATCGGATTCTCATCGAGGAGCGCCGTGAGCGTCACCACGAAGCCCGGCGTGCAGAACCCGCACTGGACCGCGAAGTTGTCGACGAAGGCTTGCTGCACGGGGCTCAGCGAACCGTCGGGTCCGGTGAGGCCCTCGATCGTCGTGACTGAGGCCCCGGCCACCACCGGCGCCGGCATGATGCACGAGTCGACGGGGCGGCCGTCGACCAGCACCGTGCACGCACCGCACTCCCCCTCCGAGCATCCCTCCTTGGTCCCGGTGAGCTTGAGGCGTTCCCTCAGAACCCGGAGCAGCGTCTCGTCCGGTTCGATCGAGACCGTTCGCTCCGATCCGTTGACGGTGAGCGTGAGATCCATCACGACCCGCTCCCCGTCCCGATGGCCCGCAGGCGGCACTCGGCCACCGCCCGGGCCAGGATCCCCGGCAGCACTCTCCGCCGGTAGGACGCGGTGGCCCGGGAATCGTCGATGGGTGACGATGCATCGACGAGGGCGATGCCGGCTTCGGCGACGGCCTCGTCCTCCAGGCGGGATCCCTGAAGGATCTGCTCGGCGGCAGTGGCCCGGAACGGCCGGGGGGCGACCGAGCACACCGCGATCCTGGCTCGCTCGACGAGGCCCTCCGGATCGATGGTGAGGCGGGCCGCCAGTCCGACGATGGCGACCTCCATCGCGCTGCGCCGACCCAGCTTGACATAGGTCTCACCGGTCCGAGGAGGCACCTCGGGGAGTTCGATCTCGACCAACAACTCGTCGGGTCGACGGGCGGTCGTGCGCCGGTCGACGAAGAACTCCTCGCCGCCTACCGCCCGCCGGCCGGAGGGACCCTCGAGGTGGAAGACGGCACCGGACACCAGCAGGGGCGGGGCGGTGTCGGCGGCCGGTGAGGCGTTGCACACGTTGCCGCCGACCGTGCCGACTTCCTGCGTCTGCCAACCCCCGACGGTGCTCGAGGCCTCGGCGAGGGCCGGGTACCGCTCCCCGATCACCGGATCGGTGGCGAGCCGGAGGTGGGTGACGAGCGTGCCCAGCCGGGTGGTCCCGTTGACGGTTACCTGGTCGAGGCCCGGAATACGGCCGATGTGGAGCAGCAGCGACGGGTTGATCTCCCGGCGCATGTGCTGGATCATCACGTCCGTCCCACCGGCGAGGATCTGGGCTTCAGCACCGAATTCGGTGAGCGTCTCCAGCGCCTCAGCGATCGTTTCAGCCGAGCGGAACTCCATGCGGGGCCGTCCCTCCTTCCGGTCGTTCCGGTCGCCGAGATTCTATAGATTCCATCCGGCGCGCTCCGGTGCGGCTCAGCCCTCCCGGTACCGAGGGAAGTGCTCGTGCACCAGCCGACAGTCGTTGTTCTCGTGCAAGACCGTGATCTCGCCCCCCTCGACCCGAAAGACGTCGACGCCGTGGTTCTCCCACGGCGCCCCGGCGACGGTCCGCGCCGTCTCGCTCCAGATCACCGCGGCCCATTCGCCGTCGTAGATCTTCCGCTCCACCCGGAATTCCAGGTCGGTGAGTTGGGAGCCGGAGAAGGCGAAGAAGGCGCGGGCCTTGTCGATGCCGTGCACCAACACCTGTCCCAGGAACCGAACCTCGATGTCATCCGCCATGAGATCGAGCATCGCTTCACCGTCGCCCGAGGTGTAGGCGGCGTAAAGGGCCTCGATGACGCGTCGGGTGTCGGCTTCGCCCATCCCCAGGGACGCTACCCGATCCCAGACGGCGCCGATCGCCGTCCTGCCAAACTCGGAACGAGATGCCCCACACCCTCGACCTCGAAGGTGTCCTCAACGCCCGGGACCTGGGCGGTCTGCCCACCGCCGACGGTCGCCGAGTCGCCACCGGCGTGCTCTTCCGATCCGGGTCACTCCACCAGATGCGGGGCTCGGATCGCACCGTCCGGGAGCAAGCCGGTGTTCGCACCGTCATCGATCTCCGTTCCGAGTGGGAAATACGCCGCGATGCCTACGAATGGGACGGCCCGATCGTGCACGCCCCGCTGGTCTCGGACGATCAGGTGGCTTCGATCCATGCTCGCTTCGGCGCCGGCACCCTGAGCGAGGCCGATCTCGCCGACTGGTGGGAACTGACCCGGGTTCCCCATGCCCTCGAGACCCGAGCGGGATCGATCCGGACGGTCTTCGAGACCCTTCTTCAAGGCGAGATCGGCATTCTCTTTCACTGCACCGTCGGGAAGGACCGGACCGGCCTGGTGGCGGCGCTCATCCTTTGGGCGCTCGGCGTCCCGGCGAGAGACATCACCGAAGACTTCACGGCAAGCACTGCGGCGCTGGCTCACCGGGCCGACGACCTTGCCGAGCGGCTCCGGGGGGTGTCGGGTGTGACGCCGAGCGCCAAGGCGCTGGCGTCCCTCACCGGCGTCAAGGTGGAGTGGCTCGATCAATTGATCCGATCGATCGACGGCCGCTACGGGTCGGTCGGCGCCTATCTCACCGGACCGATTGGCATGAGCAGCGACGATCTGGCCGACCTTCGTCGCCGATACCTCGCGAACGATTCGACACCGATCCCGCGAGACCTCCGGTGAGCCGCCTCAGATCTCGACCTGGGAACCGATCTCAATGACCTGGCCTCTCGGAAGCTGGAAATGGTCCACTGCCCGCGAGGCATTGCGGTGCATCAAGGCAAAGAGGTGGTCGCGCCACCGGGATCGCCACCGCGATCGGGATGACGAAGGGTCCCAAGCTCGGGGTCGAGACATCGAGGCCTTCCACGGCCGCCAGCACCGAGATCGCCGGGGTGATCGCCCCATCGCCAAACAACAGTGCGGTGCCGAACAGCCCGATCATGATCAAGCCGAGCCAAACTCCGCGGGTCGCCACCTTGCTGCTGCGGGCGATCATCGCGGTGAGAGACAGGATCCCACCCTCCTCGCGGTCGCCGGCCCGCAACACGAACACCAGGTACTCGACCGATACGACGGGCAGGAGGGCCCAGAAGACCAAGGGAGAGCACCCCGAGAACCGAATCGCGGTTCACCGCCAGGCCATCGGCCACCACGAAGGCCTCCCGGAACGCATAGAGCGGGCTGGTCCCGATGTCCCCGTAGACCACGCCGAGGGCACCGAGTGACATCACCAGCAGATACGGCGGACCGTCCCGCTCGGTATCAGCCATCGCTCCTCCCGGCAGCGTGCGAGGGGACACCGCGCGGATTCGCCGGACCGCTCGTACAGTTCAATGCATGCTCATCACGATGATCGTCGAGATCCCCCGGGGGAGCCGGAACAAATACGAGACCGACCACGAGACCGGTGAGATCTTCCTGGACCGGATGCTGTTCACCGCCACCCGCTATCCCGCCGACTACGGGTTCATCCCCGACACGATCGCCGAGGATGAAGACCCCCTCGACGCCCTCGCCCTGACGACCGAGCCGACCTTCCCCGGGTGTCGGATTCGCATCCGTCCCGTCGGCGTCTTCCTCATGGAGGACCAAGGGAAGCCGGATCACAAGATCCTCGGCGTCCCCGAGGGGGATCCTCTGTGGCGTGAAGCTGCCGGTCTCGATGACATACCGCAGCACCTGTTGCGGGAACTCGAGCACTTCTTCGCCGTCTACAAGGATCTCGAGGACAAGAAGACTGCAGCCCTGGGATGGCGCCCCGTCGCCGAGGCCGCCGCCATCATCGACAGCGCCCTCGAGCGGGGACGTTCCTGAATCAGCCGTGTGACCCACCCGACGGACCGCTCAAGCCGGCGAGTTCGGTACGGGTGTCGCGAATCAGGCCCAGCGCCTCCTCGTTCACCTGGAAGTCGTGGATCGCCAACTCGGCTGTGATCTGGTCGGCTCGCCGCGCCGCGATCAAGAGAATCGCCCCCTGGAGCGCAGCGACACACGACAACAGAAGGTTGAGGAGGATGAACGGGTAAGGGTCGAAACCGGCGTGTCGATTCCCGATCATCCATCCTGCCAGGAAGAGAAGCGCCCCAAAGACGAACGTCCAGGAGCCCATCCCGTTGCGCAGTTTGTCGGCGGCTCGCTCCCCGAAGGTCAACTCATCGCCCGTTCGAACACCGGGGTGTCTGTGCAGTATCCGACGTCCGGCGCTCACCGCCCAGTCACTCAACCTCATGTGGAGCCCTCCCAGGATTCGGCTGCAGGCACAGCAAGCCACTCGGCCGGCATGGTCGGAAGAGAAGCCCTAGAGCACCACTGGATTCAGCGGCTCCTCCCCCCGGATCACCCGAATGATCTCGCTGGCGCTGTTGCGCTTGGCTTCCTCCACGCTGGTCTGGGAGTAGTAGGCCGTGTGTGGCGTCACCAGCAGCCCGGGCACGTTGCGAACCGGATCGTCGGCCGCCGGAGGCTCTTGCGGGGTCACGTCGAGCGCCGCCGCCGCCAGGTGACCCGACTCGAGGGCGGCGATCAGCGCCGGGATGTCGACCATCGGGCCCCGAGCGCAGTTGATCACGATGGCACCCTGGGGCAGGAGTCCGAGCCTGCGCTCGTCCAACAAGCCGCGGGTCTCCTCGGTCAGCGGGGTGTGGAACGTCAGGAAGTCGGACTGCGCCAGCATCTCATCGAGATCGGCGAACCGCTCGACCCCCTCTGGATCTGCTTTCAGATAAGGGTCGTAGACGCAGACCCGCAGGCCGAACGCCATGGCCCGCCGTGCCACCGCCGCGCCGATCCGACCGTAGCCGACCATCCCGAGCGTGCGCCCGCCGATGCGGAGGATCGGAGGAAGGGGATCGGGCGTCCACCCGCCGCGCCGCACCGAATCGGAGAGCACCTCCAGATGCCGGGCCGAGGCGAGGAGAAGGGCCATGGTGTGATCGGCCGCCTCCGGAGTGCAGTAGTCGGGCACGTTGGTGACCACGATCCCCCGCTCGTGGGCGACGGGGACGTCGATATTGTCGTGCCCGGTGCCGTAACGGGAGATGACCTTGCACTTCTCGAGACGGCGGATCAGTTCCTCGCGAACCGGTGCGTGCCTGGTCAGGATGGCGTCGGCCCCGACCGCCTGCTCGGCCCAGTTCTCCGGCTCGTGGGAGGGAGCGACGAAGACCTCGAAGCCGGCCTCATCGAAGAGGCTCTCCTCGAGGGTGGTGTCGTCGCCCATGTAGTCGGTGATCACACACAGCATGTCTCGACCTTCCTCGTGGTGTTGCGATCATACGGCCGCGTCGATTCGGCCAGATACGGCCGTTCGGCCTAGAAACGCGGCAGCCGCAACCCGCCGTCGACCGGGATCGTCAACCCGGTCACCATGTCAAAGGCCGATGTGCACAGGAGATACACGACCTCCGCCAGTTCCTCGCGACGCACCAAACGGCCGGCAGGCGTCATGCGCACGACCCGCTCCGCCCACTCGGGCACGAACTCGCGGAGATCATCCAGGCTCTCCTGAATCTGACCGGGAGCCACCGCGTTGACGGTGATCTCCGGGGCCAACTCGAGCGCCAACTGCTCGGTCAGCGTGTTGATGGCCGACTTGGCCAGGGTGTACATCCCCCGGTTCCGAATGTAGGCCGAGACCGCCGAGAGGTTGACGATGCGCCCCCAACCGGCAGACCGCATGCCCGGCACGACCGCCTGGACCGCCACGTAGGTGGCCTTGACGTTGGCATCCCAGACCCGGTCCCACTCCTCCTCGTCGAGATCGGCAAACGGAGTGACGCCGAAAGGCCCGGCGTTGTTGACCAGCACGTCGATGGGGCCGCCCAGGCGACCGATGGCGTCGGCGACCATCCCCCTGACCTCTTCGGGGTTGGTGACGTCGGCGGGGAGAGCGACGTGGGCCGCCCCGGTCTCCTCTTCCAATCGCGCCACCAGTTCCTCGGCGGCGTCGCGCGACGTGTGGTAATTGACGCCCACCGACATCCCGGCGTGCGCCAAACGCGTCGCCACGGCAACACCCAGATTGCGCGATCCGGCGGTGACCAGGGCCCGCTTCCCTTCGAGGCTCATGCCATCCTCCTCACACCACTCTCGTCATCCACTCGGCTTCCCCGTGATACGCCCGCCGGTTCGCCGAGAAGGCAGCCACCAACCGACCCGGCAAACGATCCGTCGACCAAGCCACGTGGGGCGTGACGACCACGCTGGGAAGATCCCACAATGGGGAGTCTGCCGGGAGCGGCTCGGTGGCAAACACATCGAGCCCGGCTCCCCGCAGCGTCCCGGACCGCAGAGCCTCGATGAGGGCTTCCTCATCGAGGACCGAACCGCGACCGATGTTCACCAGCCAGCCTCCTTCCAGGGCGGCCAGTTCGTCGGCTCCCACCACGCTCTCGGTCTCCGGCGAGGTGGGAAGGGCGATCACCACCGCATCGGCCTCGCCGAACACCTCCAGGGTCTCTGATGGTCCCACCACCCTCTCGGCAACCCCCCGGTATTCGTCGGGCCGTCGCTTGGTCCCGATCACCCTCATCCCCAGCCCCACGGCTCGCCGGGCCACCTCCTCACCGATCGAACCGAGCCCGAGCACGCCGAGCGTCCGCCCGGCTACCTCGAAGGCGGGCTGCGGGGCCCACACCCGGTCGGCGGCCCCCCGCACCGACACCCCGACGCCGCGAACGACGGCCATGAGCAGGGCGATCGCATGCTCGGCCACCGCCGGGGAATGTGCACCTCGAGCCGAGGTCAGCGTGATGCCCCGCTGCCGGATCTCGTCGAGGGGAAACTGCTCGATGCCCGCCGAGATCGCCTGGATCCAGCGGAGGCCGTCCGTCAGGAAGCGATCGTCCCACAGGAACGTCAGCAGGATCGGACGCCCCTGCTCCAGTTCGGCGACCACCCCGTCGCCGTCCATCGGCACCACCAGATCGAGATCCGGGAGCTCACCGAGCAACTCGGGGAACCCCGGAGAGTGCAGGGGGTGCAAGACCACGGCATCACGAGCCCGGCTCATGGGCCCATACACTACGACCCCCGACAGAGGGAGAGACGTGGCGCTGCAACGAGTCCTCGAGGCACTCGACCTGCTCGACGGATGGGTCACCGGCCGCGACGTGGCCGACGTCCTCCAACGCAAGGGCCTCGAGGTCTCCCTCGAGACGGTGCACGACGAAGATCGGTCGACCACCTTCATCAAGACACTCGTCCCCGGAGCTTCGGGGCGCATCTCGGGGGGACCGGCGCCCACCACCGGGATCATCGGGCGGCTCGGCGGCGTTGGCGCCCGGCCCGAGCAGGTCGGCATGGTCTCCGACGCCGACGGCGCGGTGGCGGCCGTGGCGGCCGCCATGAAGCTGGCGGTGATGGCCGAGCGGGACGATCGCCTCCCCGGTGATGTGATCATCACCACCCACGTCTGCCCGGATGCTCCCACCCAGCCACACGAACCGGTCCCTTTCATGGGGACCCCGGTCCCGATGGAGATCATGAACGAGCACGAGGTCGACCCGGCAATGGAGGCCGTTCTGGCCGTCGACGCCACCAAGGGGAACCGCATCCTCAACCGGCGCGGTTTTGCGATCACCCCCACGATCAAGGAGGGCTACATCCTCCCTGTGGCTCCGGACCTCCTCGACCTATACGAATGGGTGTCGGGACGGCCCCCCGCCGTACTCCCGCTCTCCACCTACGACATCACGCCGTACGGCAACGGGCTCTATCACGTCAACAGCATCGTGCAACCCGCCGTCGCCACGGCGGCGCCGGTCGTCGGGGTGGCCCTCACCGCCGAGACGGCCGTGCCGGGCAGCGCCACCGGTGCCAACCATCCGGTCGACCTCGCCGAGGCGGTGCGATTCGTGATCGAGGTCGCCAAGGGGATCGGCTCGGGCACCGTGGCCCTCTTCGACCCGGATGACTGGGCTCGCGCCGAGGAGCGGTACGGAAGGATGACCCACCTCCAGGGAGACGGATCATGACCACCAGAGTGTTCTTCTTCAACCGGCTGAACGAAGGGGTCGACGGAGCCGACTACGAGCGATGGGTGCGGGAGGTCGACTACCCGACCGCCCGGTCGATCCCCTCGATCGTCTCCTACGAAGTCGTCAGGGTCGACGGTCCGTTTCGGGACTCGGGGGTCCCTTACGACTTCGTGGAGGTCGTCGAGATCACCGATCTCGACGACTATCGGCGTGACCTCGAAGGCCTACTCGACCGCGACCGGTTCATCGCCGAGCTTCGTTCGTTCGTGGGACCGGCCGACTCCGCGTACGGCACCCTCATCGAATAGCCGAATCGAGCGCGCCGATCTCCGGTGGTATCACCGGCACATCCGGGAGGGAGGCGGCGGTGGCCCCGACGTCCTTGAGGCCCGACGAGGTGCCGACGATCACGACCGTCTCATCCGGGCCCAGCTCGCCGCCGGCTCGTAGCCGCGCCAGACCCGGCAGAGCGATGGCCGCCGAGGCCTCCAGGTAGAGGCCCTCCTGCGAAGCCAGGCGACGCTGGGCCGCCAGGATCTCGGCATCGTCGCCGACCACGACGGCCGTGCCACCGCTCTCCCGCAGCGCCCGCACTCCCTGATAGGTGGCCAGTGGGCTGGCGATCGAGAAGGCCACGCTCGAGCCGCCATCGACCCGCACCGGCACGTCCCCGTCGACCGCGAGGCTGGCGGCGTAGGGCCCGAAGGGCTCGACAGCCACCATCCGCGGCAGCGCCTCGATGGACCCACCATGGAGCAAGTCGACGAACCCGCGATGGATCCCGATCAGACCGTCGCCGTAGGCGACCGGGACCAAGACCACGTCGGGAGCACCACCCAGGTCCTCCACCAACTCATAGGCGATCGTCTTGTAGCCATCGATCCCGAAGGGATTGGATCCGACCGGAGGATCGGCCAATCCCGAAAGGGGAACCCAGCCCCGTTCGGCGACGAGCAGGCGCATCAGGGTCCATCGATCTGCCGAGTTGGGGACGGCCACCACGTCGGCCCCGAACACCTGCATCAGGACCTTCATCGTCTCCGGAACCGAGACCAGGGTGAGGGCCACGCAGCGAAGGCCCGCCGCCGCCGCATAGGCCGCGGCCGCCGCACCGTGGTTGCCGGTCGTCCCCACCACGATCGTGTCGGCACCGGCGGCCGCGGCGGCGGTGACGGCGACGGCCGCCAGCCGGTCCTTGTACGACCAGGTGGGGTTGCGGGTCTCATCCTTCAGGAAGAGCCTGCTCAGGCCGAGCTCCTCACCGAGCCGCTCCATCGGGACCAACGCGGTGTTGCCCTCACCGAGCGACACCGCCGGGGCCCCGTCCGGGATCGGGAGCATCCGTCGGTACCGGAACAGGCCCGGGGCTCCGGGATCGCGTTCGGTTCCCCGGCCGGGGTCGTAGACCGGGTGCACGTTGGCCGGCACCCCCTCGGCTCGGCAGGAGGGGCAACCCGAGAAGGCCTCTTGGGGGACCCCGCCGCACCGGGCGCAGGCCAGCTCTCCGGTGAAGGCGCTCACGGCTCGATGACCCTCAGCGACCGATCGGACTGCGTCAGCCGCCTGGCCCCGTCGGCGGTGATCGAGATCGTGTCCTCCACCATCATGCCTCCCCACCCGAGCTCATAGAACGGGGTTTCCACGCACAGCACCATGTCCCGTTCAAGCGGTATGTCGACTCCGGGAGCCACCACCGGCGTCTCGTAGACCTCGGTGCCGATCCCGTGGCCGCAATGGTGGCGCCGGTACGGGCGCAGACCGTGCTCCTCGACTGCGGCCACGGCGACCTCGAACAACGCTGCGGCCGTCAATCCCGGCCGAGCGGCGACGAGCTGCGCCTCCTCCCCCGCCAGGATCGCCGCATAGCGATCCTCCTGCTCGCGACTGGGGGCACCCACCACCGCGGTCCGGCCCACGTCCGACCAGTACCCCTGGTAGGTGCAGCCGACATCGAAGCGGACCAGATCCCCCTCCATCAGGGGCCTGGTCGACGCCCTGGCATCGCTGAGAGCGCTCCGCTCACCGGCGGTGACCACCACGAACCGGGGATATCCCCCGCCTTCGGCCATCGTGGCCGCGATGATCCGCTTCAACTGGCGCTCGGTCACTCCCGGTGCGGCGGCGGTGAGAGCGGCGCCGATGCCCCTCTCGGCGAGCTCTGCGGCGGCCGCCAGGCAGTCGATCTCTTCCGGGGTCTTGGTGGACCGGAGGGCCGCCATCCACTCGGCAGCCCTCTCCACCGATCCAAAGCCGACATCCCCGTCGCCGCCGACCCGGCCGCTCGTCCTCGCCATGGCGGTCTCCATTGCCGCCTCAAACGTCGGATGGACATCGGCCATCTCGGGGTGCGAGTCATCCCTGCTCTCGAAGAAGAACCGTCCGTACGGCACCAATCGGTCGGGCGCGACCGCCGTCTCCGTTGCCGCCGCACCGTCGGCGGCCGGTGCCACCAGGATCAGATCCTCGACACTCATCACCACCGCCATGCGATGGCTCCTGAAGATGTCGCCGGCCACACTGCGATAACCGGTGGCGTAGGCCACATTGGCCGGGTGGGTCAGCACCAGCCAGTCGTACGGCGAGGTCTCCAGGGCCCGGCGCAGCCGCGTCGAGGTCGAGGCGGTGAGCTCATCCACGGCCGAACGGCTCCATCACACCCTCCGAAAAGCGTTCCATGGCCTCCCGCGTCTCGGCGACCGTGTCGGCGGCGAACAGCAGCCCGGCGAACGTCCTCACCCCGGCCGCGGTGTACTCGGCCACCCGCTCACCGATCGTATCGGGGGTGCCAACCAAGTTCCGCGCCACCAGATCGTCGTCGAGCCTGCCGCGCATGGTGGAGGAAGAGAGCGAACGCAGATGGGCATACACCTGGGACGAGCGGAACCGATCGACCGCCTCTTCGTGAGTCGGGGCGACCGACACCGCCACCTGGAGCGCCGCCTCGAAGCCTCTGGGGAGAGTCCGGCCCGCCGCAACGGCCGACACCTCGATCTCATCGAGACCGGACCGGTACTCGGCCGGGGTGAGACAGGCCGGCAGCCACCCATGCCCGAACCGGGCCGCCCGGGTCCGGGCGCCCGGCGAGTTGCCCCCCGAGAGGATCGGCAGAGGATCCTGGAGGGGCTTGGGATGGCTCTCGACGTCCTCGAAGGAGACGTGGCGACCCCGGAACGACGCCCGCCGCTCGGTGAAGAGCAACTCGAGTGATTCGAGGAACTCGGCGGCGTGTTCCCCACGATGAATCTGCTTCCCGGGCCACATGGCCTCGTACTCCTCACGGTACGCGCCGATGCCCACCCCCAACACCAGCCTTCCGCCGGAGAGTCGGTCCAGGGTGGCGGCCTGCTTGGCGACCAACACGGGGTGCCGGAATCCCATCACCAGCACGCAGGTGGCCAGCCGAATTCGCTCGGTGATCGCCGCCACGTAGGACAGGTAGCCGAGAGGATCGAAGAAGTTCGGTGGATCGACGAACTCTTCCCTCACGTATTGCTGGGTGGTGACGTGGTCGTTGCCCCACACCGAGTCGAATCCGAGCCGCTCGGCCTCCACAGCGAGGCCGACGGCATCCGCCTCATCCACGTAAGGCACCGGATACATCATCCCCTCGGTGGCCGTCGGCGCGCCGAGGCCGAACCGGGGGAATCGCTCGCCGCCGGACAAACCGCTTCTCCTCCCGGGCGCCGCGAGCATAATCAGGACCTCGGGCGGGAGGATGAGTGAACCCCGAAGAACAGGAACACGAGACGCACAGGGTCGTCGACGATCTCTACGAGGCCTACTTCGCCGGCGACCACGAGGGAATGCTGGCGACGATGAGCGACGACGTCGAGGTCCGATTCCTGGGTCGCGGCACCTACCTCGGTATCGGCGAGGCCCGCCGCTTCTTCAGCGTGAACACCGGGATGCTGCGGGAACTCGACTTCCGGATCAGGACCAAGGTCGTCGACGGCGAGTGGGCGGCGGCAGTTTGGGATGAGACGGCCGTCACCATCCACGGCGACCCCTACGAGAACCACGGCGTCGACGTGTTCCGCGTGCAGCACGGAAAGATCACCGTGCTGCACGAGAACAACGACGTGATGATCCACCGCGCCGCCTTCGGACGGCCCACCATCTGACGTCTAGAGCAGCGGCAGCACCTCGTCGGCGGTGAGCCGCACCAGGTCATCGACCCGATCGGTCGGCATGGGGAACAGTGCGACCGTGTCGGCACCGGCCTCGTAGGCCGCTCGAATCTTGGCGGCGCACTCGGCCGGCGTGCCGGCGATCGTCAGATCCTCGATCCACTCATCCGGCATTTCACGCACCAGTGCGTCGTATCCGCCCCGGCTGAGGATGTCGGCGAGCTGCTCTGAGATCCCGTGCACGTCGGTGAGCGCGTTGGGCCCGTTCGACTTGTAGAAAGCGAGGGGATCGCGGACCGCACCCCGCGCCGCCGCACCGTCGCCGTCTACGGAGTAGATGGCGAACATGGTGATCTGGTGATGATCGGTCCGGCCCGCCTCTGCCCTCCCTTCGTCGATTCGCTCCCGGGCCCAACCCACGTACTCGTGGCTGGTCGCCACCGACAGCACCGTGCCGTCGGCGATCTCACCACTGAGACGCAACATCTTGGGGCCCGACACCCCCATGTGCACCGGTGTCGGTTGCGGCTCCGGGTAGGTGAGCTTGACCGAGTCGAACTCGAAGACTTTGCCCTTCTCGGTGAGTTCCTCACCCGCCAGGAGTCGCCGGACGCTGGTCACCGATTCCCTCATGGCCGCCAGCGCCGACGGTGGATAGAGGCCCATCTGGCGGATCCAACCCGGCACTCCGAGCCCCAACCCGGCGATGAGCCGCCCGGGGTGGACCCGGCTGATGGTCGACACCTCCATGGCCAACACGGCCGGGTGACGTGCCACGGCCGACACGATGCCGAGGCCCACCTTCATCGATTCGGTGGCCTCCAGGGCCATGGTCGCCGCCGAGATGCCCCCGGTGAAGAAGTAGTCCTCCGCCAGCCAGAGCTCATCGAAGCCGCTCGCTTCGGCCGTCGCCGCCGCCCCGGGCAGCAGTTCAGGAGCGACCGCGCTCCCCAGGACCAGACCGATACCGTGACCCATCATCGCCTCCGCCATCGCCGCAGATTGCCGCATGATATGTTCACGACAGCCGAGGGAGAGGCCCCGTGTTGGATCCGCAAGCCGCTCGTGAGATCGTCCATCGCATGGTCGAGGCCTACAACGCCAAGGACGCCGATGCAATCGCCGCTCTCTATCACCCCGATGCCCGCT
This sequence comes from Acidimicrobiia bacterium, assembly GCA_041551965.1. Taxonomy (GTDB): domain Bacteria; phylum Actinomycetota; class Acidimicrobiia; order Spongiisociales; family UBA11373; genus JBFELU01. The sequence continues at coordinate 630 of JBFELU010000025.1, read as the reverse complement.
ATTGGAGTGCGCTCGGCGATTGGCAGGAGGGCCTACCCGCCATCAGGGAACACATCGAAGAACTCCACCGGTTGCTCCCCAACGAGCAGATGTCGATCCAAGCGCTGGTCGGAGGCGACGATGTCGCCGTCGTCGAGTTCCGAAGCACCGGAACCGCTCCGTCGGGAGCGCCCTACACCCTCGACTTCACCGAAGTCGTCGAGTTGCGGGACGGCAAGATCGCCACTGTGAAGGTCTACCTCGACCCCGAAGAGGTCGAGCAGATCATGGGATGAGGGCGGGGGCCCGCGGCTGAGGAATGTCCCGTTCCGTGAGTCCGGCTTCGCCCGCCTCATGGAATGCCATCTGGCCTCCGGCGACCGGGCCGAAGCAATCTGTTTCCACAATCAGGCCGTGCCCGCAATCAGGTTCGCGAGCCGCTGACGGAGTCGATAGAGGTCTCGCCGACGCTGGAAGGCGGTGCCCCGGCTGGCAATTCCTCGCTGCAACGCTGCAGCGAAATCCTCCGAATGGCCCTGGTAGGCGCCGCCGCGTGCGAGGGTACGAGATGTCCCGAGAAGGTCGTCGAAAGCCCATCATCCCGTCGGCCACGTAGACCGCTGCGATGAGGGTCACCGGAAGAGTCGAACT
>JBFELU010000024.1:0-32965 GCA_041551965.1 Acidimicrobiia bacterium | reverse complement strand
CGGCTCCCGCCGGAGCCGGAGCGACTCCCCCCCGATCGGGTCCGGCTGCGGGACGCCGACGATCCGGTGCGGCGCGGCGTCGACCCGAAGATGCCGGTGCTGCGCCGGCTCCGGCTCCCCCAGTCGTAGGACTGGGCCGACCCTCCCACGACGACCGAGAACACGTCGAGCCAGTCGAAGCCCCCGCCGCCGTGCGACCGGGGAGCCATGGGGGCCGGCGTCCGGCGCCCCTCGACCTCGATCATGCGGGGCCGGGGCTCCCGGCCACCGCGGAGCTTCTCGGCATCCTCCCGGCACACCCTCACCTTCTGCGTTCCGGCCGGGGTGCGAATCTCGGCCTCCTCGCCGGCATTGGAGTGCGTGGGATCGAAGAAGCACACGTGCCGCTCCTTCTCCTCCGGCTTCGGCGGGGCCGGCTTGCCGGTCGAGATCGCGGTGGCGGCATCCAACTGCCACCTCGCCTCGTCGAGCCGGTCCGAGAGCTCCTCCAGCGACCGCAGGTCTCGGGCCTGGGGGAACTCGTCGCTCGCCGACTGGAAGGTCGTTCCGGCGGCCTCGAGATAGCGATTGTCTTCCCGCGAATCCGAGACCGAAACCTGATCGGAGATCTCGAGGATCGTGTTGGCCATGGCGTCGAGCTGCTGCTCGATCTCCTTCCGGGCCTCGTCCACCGAGCGCTGGGCGACCCGCGCCTCGGACCTACGCTGCCGCCGCACCACGAACACCACGATCAGGACCAGACCACCGACGATCGCCAGGAGGATGAACAACCCGCCCCCACCGCCACCCGACGATGATCCGGAGGATGTCGTCGCCGTCGTTCCCACGAGCGATTCGACCACGGCCTCCACATATCCGGCGTCACCGCCGCCCGCCGAGAAACCGGCATCGAGGGCCCGCTCCAGCGTGGACCGATCGAATTGGTCGCTGTCGATGCCCTCCTGTCCGGCCGAGAGCACGAGCACGGTGCCGGAACCGATTTCGTCGCGCACCGCCGCCGCAAAGGTCGTGGCACCCCCGGGCGGATCCTCCTCGAGGAGCACCACGAAGAACCTGCTCCCGGCATTCGCCGCCCGGGCCACGGAGTCCGAGATCCGGGACTCGCTGACCGAGAGGCCGGACTCGATGTAGTAACCGTCGGCCCTGGCGGCCGTCGCGGCCTCGTCCGGCTCGACCGCGGCCGCCGGCGCGGCGACCGCCATCGCCGCCAACCCGGCCACGGCCAACACTGCGAAAACGCGCCTGATCATCAACGGAACTCTAGAGAGGCGACGGAGGGTCGGCCTTCAGTTTCCGCTCGCCGCTTCGAAGCCATCGACACTTGGCTCCGTCACACGACGCCCAGGACCATCGTGCTGGCCCGGAGCACCGGACCGTCGCCGGGGAACACGTGCTCGACATCGGAACCCGAGCCGACGTCGCCCGCGGGCGCGGGTCTCCGGATTGTCGTGGGCACCCATGCCCCGTGGGGACCGGTCAAGGTCTCCGAGCACGAGAGCGAGATCGGCGGCGGCCGTGTCGGATCCCCGTCGCCGAGATCCCCGATGTGATTGCCCTCCACCGTCTCATCGAAGAGAGCCGTCCGGCTCGAGATGGCAATCGGGCCCCGGTCAGCGCCCGAATGCTGCTCTGACGAAGAGCCAGAGGTTGGCGGGTCGCTCCGCCATCCTCCTGGTGAGGTAGGGGTACCAACTGTCGCCGTAGGGCACGTAGACCCGGACCGCACAACCGGCCTCTCGCAGTTGCGATTGCAGCCGCCCCCTCACCCCGAAGAGCATCTGGAACTCGAATGGTTCCGCTCGGGAGAGGGACCGCACGTGGTCGATCCGCTTCTCGTCGTGGGTGGCAATGGCCGGATGGGTCGTCCCGGCCGCCATCAGCGTCGTCGCCAGCGAATCGAAGGAGCCGTCGACCTCCGACCTCCGCTGATGGGCGACCTCGGCCGGCTCGTCGTAGGCCCCCTTGCAGAGGCGAATGTGACCCCCGAGCGGAATGATCCGGTCGAGGTCTGCGGCGGTCCGGTAGAGGTAGGCCTGCAGGGCCAGCCCGAGATTCCCGTGACGGCGCTGGGCGTCCTCGTAGAGGCTCACGGTGGCGTCGGTGAGTGCGCTCCCCTCCATGTCGACGGTGACCGTCGCCCCGATCGCCCCGGCCGCTTGCGCCAAGCGATCCAACGATTCGGCAACGAGGGCGTCGTCGAGGCCCAGTCCCAGCTGGGTCAGCTTGATCGAGATGTTGGCATCGAGGGCTTCGGCGCCTATGCGGTCGATGCAGTCGAGGTAGTCGTCCCGGGCCCGCTCCGCTTCGGCCCGGGTGGTGACGTGTTCCCCGAGGTGATCCAGCGAGACCGTGAAGCCGGCATCGTTGAGGCGCCGAGTCACCGTCACCGCTTCGTCGAGGCTCTCTCCCGCCACGAAACGCATTGCCAGGCGGCGCCCCGCCCGTCTGGTGAACAGACGCCGGACCCACCCCCAGCCCGTCACGAGCAGGACCAGCCTGAAGAGCAGCCCTCGCATCCGTTCAGTGACCCTCGGAGGCGGCTCGGTCCCCCAACTCCCGGGATCGTCGGGAGGCGGCCCGGACGGCATCCTCGACCAGCGCCCGAAAACCCCGCTCCTCGAGGATATGGACCGCAGCAGCGGTGGTCCCGCCCGGTGAGGTCACCTGGGCCCGCAGCTGCTCCGGCCCCGCATCGACCGCCGACATCAGCATCCCGGCACCCTTGACCGTCTGGTTGACGAGCCGCTCCGCAGCGTGGCGGGGCAGCCCTTCGCGGATGGCGGCCTCGGTGAGGGCTTCGGCCAGGAGGAACACGTAGGCGGGACCGGTTCCCGACACCGCAGTCACGGCATCGAGCAGATACTCGTCGAGGCGTACCGTGTCCCCCACCGCCGCGAGCAGTCGTTCCGCCAGCGCCATGGCCTCCTCGTCCGCGTACTTCCCGGCGCAATACGCGGTGACGCCCTGGTCGATGAGAGCCGGGGTGTTCGGCATCGACCGCACCACGGCGAGGTCGCCCAGCATCTCCTCGAAGACCGAGGTCGGCACCCCGGCCGCCAGGGAAAGAATCATCTGGCCGGGCTCGACCACGCCCTGCAAGCGACGGAGGAGGGCGGGCACATCGGCCGGCTTCACCGCCACCACCACGACCCGGCGCCCCGCCGCCGCCTCGGCCGCATCGAGCAGCACAGTGAGTCCGGTCCGGCCGGACACCGCCTCGGCGTGCTCGGGCCGACGCGCGGCCAGCACCAGGTCCTCGGAGCCCCAACCCGCCCGGATCAGGCCTCCGGCCAGGACCTCGCCCATGGCGCCGGCACCGAGAATCGCCACCGATGGATGCTGCATCCCGGGCAGTATATGGGCATGCGGCCCACCTTCTCAGAGAGTCTCCCGCTGATCGCCTTCCTCGCAGTCTTGATCGTGGCCGCGATCTTCCTGGCCGCCTCCGAGGCGGCCCTCCTCCGGGTCCGGCGCTCACGCGTGGTGGTCCTGGCCGAACAAGGGGACCGATCCGCCCGGCGGGTGCTCGCTCTGATCGACGACCTCCCCCGAGTCATGAACACCGTGCTCCTGATCGTGCTCCTCACCCAGATCGGGTCGGCCACCGTGACCGGATTCCTCGCCGAGCGCCACTTCGGGAACGCCGGGGTCACGGTGGCATCGGTGCTGCTCACCTTCGTCATGTTCGTGTACGCAGAGGCCATCCCGAAGACCGTCGCCGTCCGCCATCCGGTGACCGTGGCCCGCTTCGTCGCCGTGCCGATCGAAGCCATCGTGTGGCTCATGCGCCCCTTCGTCACCGTCCTGTTGAAGTTCGCCGACCTGCAGGCGCCGGGCAAGGGGATCGCCGTCCCCGTCGGTGTCACCGAAGCCGAGCTCCGTCATCTCGCGGCCGAGGCGCAGGCCGCCGGTCAGATCGCCGAATCCGATCTGGAGCTGATCGAGCGAGCTTTCGCCGCCGGAGACGAGAAGGTGGGGGCACTGGTGGTCCCCCGACTGGAGGTGGTGGCCATCGCCGCCGAGACGCCGCTGCGGGCCGCCTTCGACCTGGCGCTCGACTCCGGGCACCGCCGGCTCCCGATCTACGGGGAGAGCCTCGACGACATCACCGGTTCGGTGCGGTGGCGAGATCTCGCCCGGGCGGTGACCGATGGAGCCGACGTGGGTCTCGCCGACCTGGCGGTGCCGGTCCTCATCGTGCCTGAGAGCGGACGAGCCATCGACGTGCTGCGGGACATGCAGTCCACCGCCCAGCACCTCGCGGTCGTCATCGACGAGCACGGGGGAACCGCCGGGATCGTGACGATCGAGGATCTCGTCGAGGAGATCGTCGGTGAGATCTCCGACGAGGATCGCGCCGCCACACCGCTCATCCATCGCATCGACGAGGGCCGCTGGCTGGTCGAGGGAACCGCCGAGATCGACGAACTGGAGGCGGCTCTGGGGACGACGCTTCCGGCCGGGGACTGGGTGACCGTGGCCGGTCTGGTGCTCGCCGTGTCAGGCAAGATCCCCGCCGAAGGAGACCGGTTCCCCATCGCCGGTCACACCTTCCGAGTGGTGGCGGCATCCCGGCGCAGGGTGCGGCGACTCGAGGTGACCCGGAAGACGGGCTCGTGAACCAGCAGATCACCTTCCTATTCGTCGCAGACCTGGAACGGAGTGCGGCGTTCTACGCCGGCGTGCTCGGTCTCGCCGAGGTCCTGGACCAGGGGACTTGCCGCATCTACCGGGCCGCCTCCGGGGCCTTCGTCGGCATCTGCGAACGGCCCGATCGGGTCTCTCCCGGTGGTCTGATCCTGACGTTCGTCACCGACGACGTCGATGGGTTGCACCGCCGGATCACGGCCTCCGGATGGCCGGCGGAGTCCGACCCGGCCGAGAACGCCGACTACGCGATCCGTCACGCGTTCTACCGCGATCCGGACGGCTACCTCGTGGAGATCCAAACGTTCCGCGATCCCCGCTGGTCGTCAGCCTGATCGCTTCCCCGACTTGGTCCCGGTCGTCAGCTTGTGACGCGTCTCCCGCACGGCCACCGCCGGCAGCGCGGCGGCGTGACGGTCCAACAAGGCTGCGACCCGATCGGGACACCGTCCGGTGTGTACCCGCAACACCCACGACACCGCCTTCGGGATCCCGCCCTCCCGATCACCCGAGACCCTGAGCGCCAGCGCCTCGACCCGAGGCCACCATCGAGCCGCCTCCGCGGTTCGGCCGGTCCCCAGACACCCGACCAGGGAGAGCCTCCTCGCCCACGGGTTGCGGCGCCGGGACAGCAGGTCGAGCGTCCGGTACCCCCGTTCGGGATCATCGGCGACCCAGGGCGCCAGAAGCGACATCCCGACGGCGTCGGCGGTCTCCCAGTTGTCGATCGAACGGACCCAGCGATCGACGGTCCGCAACCCGAATCGCTCGCGGCTCCTCCGATCGTGCCCGTGCAGGAGGGTGGCGAGCACCATCTCCTCCCGCACCGCACGAGACCAGAGCCCATCGGCGAGGGCGGCCACGTCCGCGGAACTCGCCTCCGGATGGCCGCGATGCCAGCGGCGGGCCATCGACCGCAGGTCGGCGAGCGAGACCCCGTAGAACGGCAGGGCCGTCTTGATGATCGGACTGGGATCGACCGGTGTGCTGCTCAACGAGCGCAGCTCGGCGCTGAGCGCCTGCGCCTGTCGCTCCATACTCGACTCCAATCACTCAACCGGACGGGGCGGCCGTCCGATGCCTCTCTCATGATCACCTTGGTGTGCCGGGCCTGCCACCGGCCGTTGGTCTTCGGCGACGACGGCTGGGAGCACCGCGACCCATACAACGATTGCACCCAGATCCAGGTGGCGTGGCCGCCCCCGACGACCGAGGACGAACCGGCACTCCACGAGGCCTAATCGGCCGCCCGACGAACCTCGTAGGGGACGAAACCGGCCCACTGGTAGTCGAGAAGCCGGCGCGCCTCTACCTCGGCGCCGGCGCGTACCCACAGCCGTTCCGGCTCGTGATCCCAGGCCGCTTCCACCGCCGAAGCCAACATGGAGCGCTCCAGACCACGATCACGGAACTCGGGGATGACCCCGAACTGCGACAGCTCGATCTCCCCCGGGATCCGGTGGTCGAGTTCGAACCACCCGGCCGGGGTTCCCGCCATCGAGAGCACGAAGACCTCGACCGAGGAATCGGCGAGACGCTCCGCCACGGCGGCGTCCGGCTCATCACTCGCCCGGCCGGTGGCCGAACAGAGGTAGCGATAGAACGACACCGTCGGATCGGTGAGCCGCAGCAGCATGCCGGATCGATGGGGCGGCGTCACCTGCAGCGTGGGACGCTCCCGCATCTCCAGGTACGTGGTGATCCCCTCGCCGTTCACAGCCACCCTCCGCTCCGCACCATCATGACCACCGCGCTCTCAGTCCGCAACGGCCAGCGTGACGATCAGGGGCCGATGATCCGAGCCGAGATGAGGCCCGGTACGCCGTTCCACGGCCGCCAGTCCGGCGGTGTGCAGCGCGTGATCGATGGGGATCCCCAGCGGTCCCCAATCCTTGGGAAACGTCGGCTGCAACCCGGCCCCCACCATCGTGTCGCGGAGGCGGCCCCGCCAACGGAGCTCCCGAAAGGCCGCCGACCAGGGCGTGGCGTTGAAATCGCCCACCACGATCACCGGGGATTGCCGATCGGCCACCCAATCGCCGGCATCGGCAAGAAGTCGATCCCTGACTCCGTGGCGATTGGGGCTGAGCGGCGAAGGCGGATGGAGTGCCAGCACCACCGACTCGGTGCCGTCGACGACGATCTGCACCGCGACGGCCTGGTCCACCGGCGCGAATCCCGTCGGCACCACCCGAGCCCGCAGACGGGGGGCGGCGAGGACGGTGATCCCGGTCACCCGGTCGGCGGGCACCGCGGCCACCGTTGCCAGCGGCAGGCCCTCTGCGGCGACGGCGTCCTCCCATTCGAAGCTGCTCTCGATGAGAAGCACCAGGTCGGGACCGACCTCGGCCAGATAGTCGGTCACGAGCTCACGGTTCGGATTGCTCAATCCCACATTGAACGAGAGCACCACGAGCCGAGCGCCGGGGGCGTCGGCATCCGGGCCCTTCCCGACGAGGTAGGGGGCCACCAGCGCCGCGTTGAGGGCTCCCACCATGAGGAACAGCACGGCCGATGCCGCCCGACGACGCACCGCCGCCACGATCCCGAGCGGGATGAGGACCACCACGTAGTGAGGCCGAAAGGATGTGGCGAGATCGAACGGCCACCCGAGGGCACCCCACAGCCCGATCAGGGAAGCCGCCGCCACCAGGACGCCGACCATCCACCCGATCTTCGCCAAGACGGCCCCGACCGCAGACCGCCGCGCCATGCGCTCCTCCAACGACGCCGGCCCGCCGGAGCGGGCCCGCGTCAACCTAGCGCCGTGCCCCGCCCTCTTGGCGGCGCGGCACCTGCACCCCTAGAACGCCTCGTCGGGAAGTTCCATCAGAGTGCCTTGCTCGGCTTCGGCCAGCGCCCGGCGCCGGGCCGCCTTGGGAAGGACCGTCGCTGCGAAGTAGCGGGCTGCAGCGATCTTGCCCTCGTAGAAGGAACGATCCTCGTCGTCGGCGCCGTCCATCGCGGCAAACGCCACCTCGGCATGGCGGATCAGGAGCCATCCCATGATCAGTTCGGCCAGGCCGTCCATCAGGCTGTTGGCGTGGAGAGCCGGCTTGTAGATGGCGGTAGGGTCCTGCTGCATCATCATCAGGTGGCCCACCATGGCGCCGACCTGACCCTGGACATCCTCAGCCGCCTTCCCCAGGAACTCCCGCTCCACCTCGAAGGGGTCTTCGGCATCGCCGCCCTTGACGGTCTCGGTGATCTGAGCGGCGAGCTTCATGAGCGTCTCGCCCCGATCCCGGGCGATCTTTCGGAACAGAAGGTCGAGCGCCTGGATGGCGGTCGTGCCCTCGTAGATCGTGTCGATCTTGGCGTCCCGAACGTACTGCTCGATCGGGTAGTCCCGGGTGTAGCCGGCGCCGCCGAACACCTGGATGCACTGGCCCAGCAGGTCGTACGCCTTCTCCGAGCAATAGCCCTTGACGATCGGCAGGAGCAGGTCGTTGAGCTTCTCCCAGTAGTCGTCCTCCGGATGGAGCCGGATGTTGTCCTGAGCCTGTGCCGCCAGGAAGATGAGCGCCCGCATGCCCTCGGTGTGCACCTTCTGATCCATCAGCAGACGGCGGACGTCGGGATGCTTGATGATGGGCACCTTGGCGGCATCGGGGTCACGGACCTCGGTGAGGTCCGAGCCCTGGATCCGCTCCTTGGCGAACTCGAGAGCGTTGAGGTAGCCGGTCGACAGCGTCGCCGCCGCCTTCTGGCCGACCATCATCCGGGCTTCCTCGATCACCATGAACATCTGGCGGATGCCCTCGTGGACTCCCCCTACCAGGTAGCCGACGCAGGGTTTGTCGAGGCCCAGCGTGAGCTCGGCGGTGGTGGATCCGCGGATCCCCATCTTGTGTTCGAGCGCCGTGGCGGTGACCCCGTTGCGCTCCCCCAGCGAGCCGTCCTCGCTGAGGAGGAACTTCGGCACGATGAACATCGAGAGCCCCTTGGTCCCAGCCTGAGCCCCCTCGGGCCGGGCCAGGACGAGGTGGACGATGTTCTCGTAGTAGTCCGACTCACCGCTGGTGATGAAGCGCTTGACCCCCTCGAGGTGGTACACGTCGCCCTCGACGTGGAAGGCCTTGGCGGTCCCGGCCCCCACATCCGAACCGGCATCCGGCTCGGTGAGCACCATGGTGGCGCCCCAGCGCCGATCCAGCATCGGGCCGATCCATGTCTCCTTCTGCTCTTCGGTGGCGGTGGTGTCGATCACCGACGCCATCAGCGGCGCCGAGAGGTAGAGGTAGGCCGCCGGGTTCGCCCCGACCAACAGCTCCTGCACCGCCCAGCGCACACTCGGGGGAACCCCGATGCCACCGAGATGGGGAGCCAGCGCGAAGCGGTCCCAACCGCCCTCGTAGAAGGCATCGAGGCTCTTCTTGAGCCCGTCGGGGAGGCGGACCGTGCCGTCCTCGAGCTTGAGCTCGGTCCGGTCGGCCTCTTCGAAACTGGCCGCAAACTCCTCGGTGGAGAGCCTCTCGATCTCCCGAAGGATGTCCTTGGCGTTATCGAGATCGATCTCCGAGAAAGGGCCGGTTCCCAGGTGGTCCTGGATCCGGGTCATCTCGAAGATGTTGAACTCGATGTCACGAAGGTTGGTCTTGTAGTGCGACATGATGCCTCCCGGGGCGAGCTCGAGCGCCCTCAGTGTACCCCAGAATTTGAGCGAGGACTCAATAATCTAATAGGCTGGGGTCATGGCTCGATATCGCGCCGGTCTCCAGACTCGGGAACGCATCGCCGCTGCCACCCGCGACCTCCTCGCCCAAGGGGGGCTGGAGGGCACCACCATCAAGGCGATCTGTCAGCGGGCCGCCATCCGACCGGGGTCGTTCTACAACCTCTTCGAGTCGAAGGACGAGGCGATCCTCACCGTGGTGCGCGAAGCGATCGAGGCCGTCGACCCCGACCCCGAGGGCGAGGGGACCGACACGATCACCGAACTCGTCGAGGCCTACATCACCTTCGTCACCGAGCAGCCGACCCTGGCCCGCATCTACCTCCAGATCGCCGTCACCGGGGGGGTGACCGATCCCCATCTCCACGGGCGAATCGTGCGCCACGGCGACCGCAGGAGAGAGCGCTTCGCCGAAGCACTTCGCCGATCCCGCGCCGATCTGACCCCGAGGAGCGCCGTTCGCGAGGCCGAGCGGATTCTGGCGACTCTCAACGGACTGGCGCTGTTTCGGGTCCTCGACGACGGCTTCGACTTCACCGGGCATGCCCGGGAACTGGTCAAGCCGTCGAGCCCTCCCCCACGGCAGCCGTGATGAGGCGCCGGTAGAAGGCGACCACCCGATCGGCGTCCGCCGTGCGAAGGCGCTCTCCCGTCCCATGGATCCGCGTCATGTCGTCGGGTGTCGCCCGGAACGGGGCAAACCGGTACACATCGCCGGCGATGCCCAGGAAATGGCGCGAGTCCGTCGCTCCCATCAGGATCCACGGCACCACCGGGATCTCGCCGAAGGTCTCCCGCACTGTCTCGGCGACCAGAGCGAAGGAATCCGACTCGGTGCTCGACAGATCGCTGGGTTCGGCGGTGAACCCGCCCTCGACGCGCCGCACCGTGACCGCAGGTCCGACGACCCGTCGGACGTGGTCGATCACGCTCTCCGAAGTGTCCCCCGGCATGATGCGGACGTTGGTGGTTGCGCTCGCCTGCTGGGGTATCACGTTCGGCTTCACGCCGCCCGACACCATTGTGACTGCGATCGTGGTTCGGATGAGGGCGTTGGTCATCGGATCGGGTGCCAACCTTCGCTCGATGAAAGGCTTCATGACATCGAGGTTCCGGATCGCAAGGCGCAGCGGGCGCGGCAGCACCGGCGCCAGCGCCTTGAAGAACGGGCGCTGGGTTTCGAGGTGGGCCGGCATCGGCCGGCGTCCGAGACGACCGATCGCCCGGGCCAGGGTGTCGATGGCACCCTGCACCGACGGGGTGGACGAGTGCCCACCTTCGGCGACCGCCGTCAGTTCCAGGTTGACGTAGCCCTTCTCCGCGATGCCGACCAACGCCACCGGGGACCCGATCCCGGCCAGGAGGCCCTCGACGACGGCACCACCTTCGTCGATCACGAAGCGGGGCCGGACCCCGCGCTCCTCGAGGAGGGTGGCGATCGTCGACGCCCCCTCGCTCCCCCCGATCTCCTCGTCGTGTCCGAACACCAGATACACGGTCGCCGCCGGGGCAAACCCTTCGGAGAGCAGGGCCTCGACGGCCTCACCGATGCCGATGAGCGACGCCTTGTCGTCGAGGGCGCCCCGTCCCCACAGGTAGCCGTCGGCCGTCTTGCCGCCGAAGGGTGGATGCGGCCATTCCGATTCGGTGCCGGGTTCGACGGGAACCACGTCGAGATGTGCCATCAGTACGATCGGATCGGCCTCGCGATCCGTCCCTTCCCAGGTGAACAGGAGGGAGTGGCCGGCCACCACCTCCCGATTGAGATGACGATGGAGAAGCGGATAGTTCTCCTCGAGGAACCGGTGCATCTCGTCGAGGGCGGCGGTGTCGACCTTCTCTCTTTCCTCGTAGGACACGGTGGGGATCCGCACCGCGGCGCCGAGGCGCTCCAGCAAGCGTTGCCCGATCGGCCCGATCGTCCCACCCTCATCGTCCGTGCCCCGGCTCGACCAGCGCCTGCGAAGTGCGGCCGCAGCAGCGGCGCCGACCCCGGCGCCCGCAATGAGACCGATCTTCTTGGAGGCCATGCCCATGATGCTACGACGGTCGCGAGGGCCTCGTTGGGGGGCCGGTGGCGGTCTAGTGTCTTGCTCCGTGCACTGGCTGGATCGAGCAGCTGCAGCGGCCTTGGCCCGCACGCCACCTCAGCGCCAGGTGTTCCGCGAGGGGTGGGGCGATCGCGAAGTGATCGACTGGTACCGCTCCATCGTCCGGACCCCGCCCCCTCCGGCTCAGATCGACGTGCGGCACCGCCCCGCTCGACGGGCCGGAGGACTGACGGTGCGGGATCTCGTCTTCGAGAGCCCGGCCGAACGGCTGCCTCCGGCCTCACGGGTTGCCAGAGCCCGCATGATCACGCCAGGGGGCGATCCCGATCGGATCTGCGTCCTGATGGCCGCCTGGAACGACCACGGGTACCGCACCCGGCGCCAACTGGCTCGCATCCTCGCCGACCGGGGGATCGCGTCGGTGATGCTGGAGAACCCGCTGTACGGCGACCGGCGGACCGATCCCGACGATGACCGTCCGCTCGCGACCGCCGCCGACTTCGCCGTCATGGGCCGGGCGGCCGTGGTCGAGGGGAGGGCCCTGGTCGATCATCTGCGTGGCCAGGGATACCGGGTCGGAGTCGCCGGGTACTCGATGGGTGGCAATCTGGCCGCCTTCGTGGGCACCATGGTCTCCTTTCCCGTCGCCGTCGCCCCCACCGCGTCGCCCCATGCCGCCGGCCCGGCCTTCGTGCACGGGATCCTGCGCCTCGGGGTGGCCTGGGACGCCTTCGACGACGACCCCGATCGGGCCCGGGGAGAACTGAGTGAGTTCCTCCACTCGGCATCGGTCCTCGACTGGGAAGCGCCCCCCCACCTGGCAGCGGCCGTGATCGTGGCCGGCACGGTCGACGGGTTCGTACCCACCGCCTCGGTGCAGGCCATCCACCGCCACTGGGCCGGTTCGGCGATGGAGTGGGTCAAAGCCGGCCACGCCAGCCTGCTGTGGCGCAACAAGGACCGCCTGGCCGACGCCGTCGAAGCGTCGTTCGATCGCCTGGCGGCGTTGGGGGATGCGCGATGACCGAGATCACCGTGACCGCCGCCGGCCGCGACGTCCGGTTGACCAGTCCCGACAAGGTGCTGTTCCCCGATCGCGGATGGACCAAGCTCGACGTCGTCGAGCACTACCTGCGGTGTGGCGAGGGGGCCGTCCGAGGGGTCCGGCGCCGCCCCTGCTCGCTGAAACGGTGGCCCAACGGAGTCACCGAACCGTTCTTTTTCACCAAACGGGCCCCATCGACGATTCGGGAGGCCGTGGCGGTCCGCTTCCCATCTGCCCGGCCGGGGCGGATGGCCGTCGTGGACGACGTGTCCGACATCGTCGACCAGGTCCAGTTGGGTTGCATCGACCTCAACCCCTGGACCAGCAGGGCCGAGGACGTCGACCACCCCGATGAGATGCGGCTCGATCTCGACCCGACCGAGGGGTTCACGTTCGAGCACTGCCGCGAGGTCGCCGAGGCAACCCGGATCCTGCTGGCGGAGCTGGGCTTCGTGGGCTGGCCGAAGACGTCGGGTTCGCGAGGCATTCACATCTACGTTCGTCTCCTGCCGCGCTGGACGTTCCGCGAGGTCCGCCGAGCGGTGCTGGCTTTCGCCCGAGAACTGGAGCGCCGGCTCCCCGATCTCGCCACCACGGCGTGGTGGAAGGAGGAGCGCCGCGGTGTGTTCGTCGACTACAACCAGAACGCGAGGGACAAGACGATCGCCAGCGCCTACAGCCTGCGCCACACCGGTCTGGTGTCGGCCCCGTTCACCTGGGACGAGCTGGCGACGATCGACCCGGCGGCAATGACACTCGACGGGTTCCGCAGCCGGTGGGATCGGATCGGCGACCTCACTACCGGCATCGACGATGACGCCGGGAACCTCGAACCTCTGCTCTCCATGGTCCGAGCCGACGAGGAGCGGGGACTCGGCGATGCCCCCTGGCCGCCCCACTACCCGAAACAGTCCGGCGAGCCGCCTCGCGTCCAGCCGTCCAAGCGCAAGAAGCCCGACTGAGTATCGGCCGATCGGCCGGTTCCTCAGCCGCCGGCGACCACCGCGTCGAAGCCGGGCCCGGAGGGTCGGGCCAGCTGATCGAACGTGCAGTCCTCGGCGTCCTTGTCCGGCCGCCATCGCTCGAACCTGGTGGCGTGACGGAAGCGGCCGCCGGTGAGCTGGTCGTAGGAGACCTGGACGACGACGCCGGGCTCCACCGGCACCCACGACAGGTCCTTGCCTCCGGACCATCGGCTCTCGGCTCCAGGCCGCCGAACCTCCTCGCCGAACGAATCGTCGGCGCGGAGCTCCTCGAACCGCTGCAGCATCTCGACCCGATCGTGGTCGGAGAACCCCGAACAGTGTCCGATGAAGGAGAGGCCCCCCTCGTCGTGGAGGCCGAGCAGCAGGGACCCGATCTTGTCGCCGTCCTTGTGGACCCGATAGCCGCCGACCACGCAATCGACGCTCCGCCGGTGCTTGACCTTGACCATCTCCCGCTTGCCCTCCATGTACGGGGCGGCCCGTCGCTTGGCGACGATGCCGTCGCACCCGGCCGCCTCGAAGTCGTCGAACCAGCGCTCGGCCGTCTGGCGATCCTTGGTCGAGGGGGTGAGGCGCCACGGCTCGGGGAGATCGAGGCGCCCGAGCCGGCCGCGCCGCTCCTCGAACGGCTCGCCCCTGAGATCGTCGCCCCGATCGGCAAGCAGATCGAACCCCACCAGCCGGGCCGGCGATGCCTCGGCAAGCATCTCGACCCGGGAAGCGGCGGGGTGGAGCCGGTTCTGCAGGGCGTCGAAGTCGAGCCGATCGTCGGTGACCACAACCACCTCACCGTCGACCACCGTGCCGGAGGGAAGCCCGGCGAGCGCTTCGGCGAGTTCGGGGAAGTAGCGGAGCAGCGGCTTGTGGTTGCGGCTGTCGAGGCGGGGCTCGTCGCTCCACGCCACGATCCGAAACCCATCCCATTTCGGCTCGTAGACCCACTCGTCACCTTCTGGGATGGCGTCGCGAACCCGGGCTTCCATGGGGGTGATCGGAGGGGAGAAGGGCCAGGTCATCGCCGCGAGGCTAGACGCGATGGTGGACCCCGGACGGGGGCCACCATCGTCGGGGAGGGGACGCGCTCCGGGCGTGGGGGAGGTCAATCGGGCGGCCGATGGAGTCTCACACCGCCGTCGCTCTAGGCTCCCCCCGGTGCCGCTCATCGGCGTGTTCGATTCCGGTGTCGGGGGCCTGGGAGTGCTCCGGGAGATCCGGATGCTCCTGCCCCGGGCCGACATCCTCTACCTGGCCGATCAGGCCCGGGCGCCCTACGGAGATCGGAGCCGGGAGGACGTCCGAGCCATCGCCGGGCGGGTGACCGAGTACCTCCTTGAGGCCGGAGCCGAGACGGTGGTCGTGGCGTGCAACACCGCCTCGGCTGCGGCGCTTGGTTGGCTCAGGGACTGCCACCCCGACCGGGTGTTCGTGGGGATGGAACCGGCGGTCAAGCCGGCGGCGAGCGTCACCGCAAGCGGCGTCGTCGGGGTCCTCGTCACGCCGTCGACGTTCCAGACGAGGGTGGTGTCCGATCTCGCCGAGCGGTTCGCCGATGGGGTGACCGTGATCGCCCGAGCCTGCCCCGGCCTCGCCGACGCCGTGGAGCGGCTGGACGATCCCACCGCCGTCGTGGGGGATCACGTGGCGGCCCTGACGGCCTCGGGCGCCGATGCGATCGTGATCGGGTGCACCCACTACTCCTTCCTCACCGACGCCATCCGGGACCTGGCCGGCGACGGGGTGACGGTGATCGATCCGGCCCCGGCGGTGGCCCGCCAGGTGGCCCGGGTCGCCACCGGGAGCGGACGGGGAAGCACCCGCTACCTCACCACCGGGGACCCCGATCGGTTCGCCGCCCAGGTGGCCCGGTTGTTGGGGGTATCGATCACCCCCCGGCGGGTCGATCTAGGGTGATCCCAGGGAATTGATAATGGTTGACTCAGGTTATAAACTGCAGTCACGCTAAGAAATCACCCCAAGGACCCCCGAGGAGCGCCATGAGCCGAGCAGTAGGCATCGACCTGGGCACCACCAACAGCGTGGTCGCCGTCTACGAGGGCGGCGAGCCCACCATCATCGCCAACGCCGAGGGACACCGCACCACCCCATCGGTGGTCGCCTTCTCCAAGAGTGGCGAAGTCCTCGTCGGCGAGGTGGCCAAGCGCCAGGCGATCACCAACCCGGAACGCACCGTTCGGTCCGTCAAGCGCCACATGGGCACCGATTGGTCGATCGAGATCGACGGCAAGGATTTCACCGCCCAGGAGATCAGCGCCCGCATCCTGCAGAAGCTCAAGCGGGACGCCGAGTCCTATCTCGGCGGCGAGGTGACCCAGGCGGTGATCACCGTGCCCGCCTACTTCGGCGACGCCCAGCGTCAGGCCACCAAGGAAGCCGGTCAGATCGCCGGGCTCGAGGTGTTGCGCATCATCAACGAACCGACGGCGGCTTCCCTCGCCTACGGCCTCGACAAGGAAGCTCACGATCAGACGATCCTCGTCTTCGACCTCGGCGGCGGGACGTTCGACGTCTCGGTGCTCGAGATCGGCGAGGGGGTGTTCGAGGTCAAATCCACCAGCGGCAACACCCAGCTCGGTGGTGACGACTTCGACGAGAAGATCATCGAGTGGCTCGTCAAGGAGTTCAAGAACGACCACGGCGTCGATCTCTCCAAGGACGCCATGGCCATGCAGCGACTCAAAGAGGCGGCCGAGAAGGCGAAGATCGAGTTGTCCTCGGTGACGTCGACCGAGGTGAACCTCCCCTTCATCACGGCCACCGCCGACGGGCCCCTCCATCTGCTCAAGAACCTGAGCCGGTCCGATTTCCAAAAGCTCACCGAGGACCTGGTGGCGGCCACCAAGGAACCCTTCCTTCAGGCGATCAAGGACGCCGGCATCGATGTGAGCGAGATCGATCACGTGATCCTCGTCGGCGGCTCCACCCGGATCCCGGCGGTACACGACCTGGTCACCGAGCTGGCCGGCAAGGAGCCCCACAAGGGCGTCAACCCCGATGAGGTCGTCGCCGCCGGAGCCGCCCTGCAGGCCGGCGTGCTGAAGGGCGACGTGAAAGACATCCTGCTCCTCGACGTCACCCCACTCACCCTGGGGATCGAGACGATGGGCGGAGTGGCGACGAAGATGATCGAGCGGAACACCACCATCCCGACCCGGCGCTCTGAGATCTTCACGACCGCAGCCGACGGCCAGCCGGAGGTCGAGGTCCATGTGCTCCAGGGCGAGCGGGAGATGGCGGCCTACAACAAGTCGCTGGGCAAGTTCAACCTGACCGGCATCCCGCCGGCGCCGCGCGGTGTGCCCCAGATCGAGGTGACGTTCGATATCGACGCCAACGGCATCGTTTCGGTCTCCGCCAAGGACCTCGGCACCGGGAAGCAGCAGCAAATCACGATCACCGGCGGCACGGCGCTCCCGACGGACGAGATCGACCAGATGATCAAGGACGCCGAGACGCACGCCAATGAGGACAAGGAGCGGCGCGAGTTCGCGGAGGCCCGCAACCAAGCGGACCACGTGGCCTATCAGACCGACAAGACGCTCGCCGACTACGGCGACAAGCTCAACGACGACGAGAAGGCCCAGATCACCGAGAAGCTCGAGGCACTGCGAGAGCTTCTCAAGGACGAGAACGCCGGCGCCGAGTCGCTGCGATCGGCCACCGATGCAGTGCTCTCGGCCTCCCAGGTCCTCGGCCAGAAGATCTACGAGGCCACCCAGGCCGAGGCCGCTGCGACGGCGTCCTCCGGTGATGACGACGTGGTCGAGGCCGAGATCGTCGACGAAGGCGAGGAGTCGTGACCGCCACCGAAGACGACACCGTCGTCGAGGCGATCGAGGAGCCGGTCCCGGCCGTCGTCGAGGACCTCCCCGAGGACCGCGACGAGGCGGTGAACGTCCTCCTGGAGACGATCACCACACTGCGGGACACGGCCGACGCTCATCTCGACGATCTGCAGCGGGTCGCCGCCGAGTTCGAGAACTTCCGGAAGCGAGCCGAACGGGATCGGCGAGAGATCGTGGACCGGGCGGCCGAGCGTGTCCTCGAGGCGCTCCTCCCCGTGCTCGACTCGTTCGACCAGGCGTTCGTCCACGAACCGCAGTCCCCCTCTGAGGAGAACCTCCTCGCCGGCGTGCGGAGCACCTTCCATCAACTGATGGACGTCCTGCGCAAGGAGGGTCTGGAGATGGCAGCCGGGGCCGGGGAGCCCTTCGACCCCACCGTCCACGAAGCCGTGGCCGGTGGCGGCGACGGCCACCTCGTGGTCGACGAGGAGATGCGTCGCGGCTACCTGGTCAAGGGCAAGGTGCTGCGACCCGCCCTCGTAACCGTTCGCTCCACCGAGACCGAGACGGGCGACGAAGGCTGATGCGCCGGGAGTGGCTGGAGAAGGACTACTACGAGACGCTCGGAGTCGACCGGGGCGCCACCGACTCCGAGATCAAGAAGGCCTACCGCCGCCTGGCCCAGCAACACCACCCCGACAACAACCCGGGGGATACCGCCGCCGAGACCCGCTTCAAGGAGATCAGCGAGGCTTACGCCACGCTCGGTGATCGAGAGGAACGGGCCAAGTACGACCAGGAGAGGGAGGCCTTCGCCAGCGGCACCTTCATGGGGGGTCCCGGAGGCGGCGCCCAGTACGTCCGGATCGACGACCTCGAGAACCTCGGCGATCTGTTCGGGGGCGGGGTCTTCGGTGGGCTCGGGGATCTCTTCGGCTTCCGCTCGGGCTCGACCCAGGGCCGGGCCGGACGCGACCTCGAGACCGAAGTGGGCCTCACCTTCCACGAGGCGGCCTCGGGCACCACGAAGGCGATCACCGTCGAGCGGGGCCGTGCGGTGAACGTCAAGATCCCCGCCGGGATCAACGACGGCGCCCGCATCCGGCTGCGCGGCAAGGGCGGCTCGGGAACCGGTGGCGGCGCACCCGGCGACCTCTACGTGAAGGTTCGCGTGGGCACTCATCCGGTCTTCGAGCGCTCCGGCCTCGACCTCCGGGTCAGAGTGCCGATCTCGTTCACCGAGGCGGCCCTCGGGGCCCGGATCAGCGCACCCACCCTCGACGGCAAGGTCACGCTGAAGATTCCACCCGGCACGCCCACGGGGAAGACCTTCCGGGTGTCCGGCAAGGGAATCGCCGCTGCCGACCGGACCGGCGACATGCTGGTGACCGTCGAGGTGGCGGTGCCCACCCACCTCGATGAGGCCACCCGAGACCTCCTCGAGAGACTCCACGACAACGACCGATCCAGAGAACTCCGAGCCCATCTGGGGGTGTGATCGTGAGCCACGACGCCAACGAAGCCGTCTACATCATCTCGGTGGCCGCCGAACTCGCCGGCGTCCACCCTCAGACGCTACGCATCTATGAGCGCCGCGGTCTGCTCAGCCCGTACCGGACCCCCGGCGGCACCCGCCGCTACTCCAACGAGGACCTCGAGAGGCTGGGCATGATTCAGGAGCTCACCGCCGACGGCGTGAACCTGGAGGGGGTACGCATAATCCTCGAGATGCGGGACGAGATCGAGCGCCTCAAGAAGCAGGTCTCGCGGCTGCGGCGCCTGCTCGGGGAGGCCGAGCAGCGGGTGAGGACCGGCTCGGCGCCACGGGTCGGCTACGTTCCGGGACGAGCACGCCGCAACCTCCCCGACGTCCCCCGGCCCAACCTGGGCGGCCTCCTCGACGACTGAGACTACGAATCGACGCTGATCACCACCAGCACGCCGCCGTCCATCTCACCCAGCACCTGGATGCCGCGATCGGTCCACGAGATGCCGGGGCCCACTCCGCCGAAGGAGCCGCCCACCGTGGTGTCGGCGTCGTCGTCACCACATCCGGCGACGGCCAGCGCCAGGGTCGCCAGGGACAGCAACCGTTTCATGCTCTCTCCCGTGTCATGGGCGCCTCATGCGGCGAGGCCCCCATCAGGCAGAGATGCGCACCTCCCGCGGCCTGGTCGCCGCCAGGTAGTCCTCCATGGCGATGCGCATCGAGTGGCGATGATCACCGGCGCTGAACACCAGCTCCTCAGCCGCCATCAGTCCCTCGTCCACCACGACCGGCATGCCGTAGAGGTTGCCGAACGGCGGTTCCGCACCCAGCTCGCAATCGCCGAAGACGCCCCCGAACTCGGCCTCCGTTGCCAGCCTCACCTCGTTGCAGTCGAAGGCCTGCTTGGCCAGGGTCATGCTGACGTGATCCGGTGCGGCCAGCACCGCCATGATCAGCTCACCGTCGGCGCTGAGGATCACCGGTTTGGCAACATGCCTTCCCGGAACACCCTCGGCTTCGGCCATCGCCTGGGCGGTGAAGATCTCTTGGTGTTCGGTCAGGGTGTAGGGGATGCCGTGTGACACGAGGTGCTCGCGGACACGATGGGCACAATCGAGTTCCGTCATCAGACACCTCCCCATCGGATGACCGACGGCGGGACCGCGGTCCCCCGTCGCTCCCCCAAACGTACGCGTCTGATCGCCGGGGTGGGGATCGAAGACTCCCGCCAGGAGGCACGATCTGCCTATGGTGAAAGGGTCGAACCGCCGGAGGTCAACCCTGCCGATCACCGATGACCCGTCCCTGCGGCTGACCGCTTCGGGGGAGATCTTCCTCAAATCCCGGACGACCCGGGACCGATTCCTGCGCACCCTCACCGAGAACGTGCAGGATGCACTCCGCCACAACGAGATCGAGGGGATCGTCAGGCGCAGCGGCTATCACGAGATGGCGATCGAGGGCAACGACAAGGACGTCGCCGCCGAGGTGGCTTCGCAGACCTTCGGCGTCGGACGGGTGGAGCGGCTGCGATCGATCGAGGCCGCCACTCTCGAAGAGCTCGGCGATGCGGTGGCCGGGGCCACCCGGCACCTGGTGGTCGGGCGGCGCTTCGCAGTGAGAGTGCGCCGCCGGGGGAATCATGAATGGAAATCTCGCGATGCCGAGGTCCTCATCGGGCGCCTCCTGCTCGATTCCTCGGCCGGAGTGGACCTGGACGACCCGGAGATGACGGTCCGAGTCCTCGTCCGCGACGATCGGGCCTGGCTCGTGGACCGGCGCTGGAGGGGTGTCGACGGCCTGCCGCTCGGCACGCAGGAGCCGGCCCTGGCTCTGCACTCGGGCGGGATCGACTCACCGGTGGCGGCCTGGATGATGATGCGGCGCGGGTGCCCGGTCGACTTCCTTCACCTGATGATGGATTGCGCCGCAGCCGATCAGGCCCTGGCGGTGGCCCACTCGCTGAGCATGCGGTGGTCCGGAGGCACCGAGCCGCGCCTCCACGTCATCGACTTCCAGCCGATCAAGGAGGCACTCCGCGATCGCGTCGATCCCCGCATGCGTCAGGTGGTCCTGAAGCGGCTCATGCTCGATGCCGCCGAGCGGGTGGCTCGGCGGCTGGAGATCCCGATGCTCATCACCGGGGATTCGCTGGGACAGGTCTCCTCCCAGACCGCCGCCCATCTCGTCGAACTGGATCGCTCGATCGACACCCCGGTGTTGCGGCCGCTCATCGGGTTCCGCAAGGAGGAGATAGTGGCGCGAGCCAAGGAGATCGGGACGTTCGAACTCTCGGTGCGGACCCAGGAGGTCTGCGACCTCTCCGACGGCAATCGGGTGGCGACGAAGGCCAACCGGCGCCGACTCGACGAGGGGGTTCGACATGTGGGGCCCGAACTCGTGACCGAGGCCCTGGCCACCTGGGAGACCGTCGACGCCCGTGCATGGTGGCCGGGGATGCCGATGCAGCCGGCAGCCTAGTGACGGCGCGGCTCGGCATCCTGGGGGC
The DNA here is from genome assembly GCA_041551965.1 of Acidimicrobiia bacterium. Classification (GTDB taxonomy): domain Bacteria; phylum Actinomycetota; class Acidimicrobiia; order Spongiisociales; family UBA11373; genus JBFELU01. The sequence continues at coordinate 11,760 of JBFELU010000024.1, read as the reverse complement.
GATGGAGGAAGAGGTCGGCCTGCTGCGCCGCCGACTCGCCGGGCCGGAGCATCATCCCGTCGCCGGCCGGACCTTCACCACCGGACGCCTCGGGGACCATGCCGTGGTCCTGGCGGAGTGCGGATTCGGCAAGGTTGCTGCGGCGGCCACCACCTCCACCATGCTCGACGTCTTCGACGCGGGTCCGGTGATCTTCACCGGCGTCGCCGGCGGGATCGGACCCGGCATCGCCATCGGCGACGTGGTCGTGGCCGATGCCCTGGCCCAGCACGACTTCGATGCCTCACCGATCGTCCCTCGTTTCGTGGTGCCGTCGGTGGGCGGCCCGACCATTCCCGCCGACTCCCGGCTCACCCGACTCGCCGCCGAAGCGGCTGCGGAATACCTGACGACCCGGTTCGCCGACGAGGTGCCTCATGCCGAGCGAGATCGTTTCTCGATCGGCACCCCCCGGGTTCACACGGGTCTGGTGGCCAGCGGGGATCGCTTCATCTCCGATCCCGCAGAGGCGGCGGCGCTGGCGGGTGCATTGCCGGGATTGCTCGCCGTGGAGATGGAGGGAGCCGCGACGGCCCAGGTGTGCGCCGAGCGGTCGGTTCCCTTCGCCGTGGTCCGTTCGATCTCCGATCGGGCCGATCACCACGCTCCGACCGACTTCACCCGATTCGTCATCGCGGTGGCCGGCCCGATGGGGTCCGGGATCGTCGAGACGCTCGCACGACTCATGTGAGGAGGGCCCGCCGCTCCCGAGGCGGGCCCCGTCACTTCAGCGCTTCAACGCGTCGCGGATCTCACGCAGGAGCGTGATGTCCTCGGGCGGTGCCGCCGGCTCCTCCTCGTCGCCGCTCCGACGACGTTGCAGATAGGCGTTGTAGGGCTTGACCACGAAGAAGAACACAGACGCCGCCACCGTGACGAACGTGAGGAGCGCGGTGAGGAATGCCCCGTAGCGAAGTACGGCGTCGCCCCAGAGATCGATCGTCAGGGTCGAGAAATTGGGCTGTCCAAAGATCGCCCCGATGATCGGATTGACGATGTGATCGATGAACGCCGTCACCAACGCCCCGAAAGCGGCGCCCATGACGAAGGCCACCGCCAACTCGACCAGGTTGCCCCGGGCGATGAAGTCCTTGAATTCCTTGAGAATCTTGTCCACGGTCCTCCCTTGTCGACGCCATTGTGCCGCGACCGGTCCTCTCGGACCAGCGGAAGCCCCTCATGGCCGCCCCCCATCGAGCCGATGCACTGTCCGTGGACAACTCAGCCGACCTGCGGGTGCTGCTTCGCTCGCAGAACCCGCTGATCTTCGTCGAGACCAGGGACGAACAGCGGTTCCTGGCGCTCCTGCGCCGCGTCGCCGAGGGGCTCGGACTCCCGGTGTGGACGTGGTCGGCGGCACGCGGGCTGGCCCGCAACGGCCACGAGGCCGTCTACCGCACGATGGATCCCCGCATGGCGCTGGCCTTCGTCACCGACGTCCCCGACCCGGGCATCTTCGTGTTCGCCGATGCCCATCACGCCATCGCCGATCCGGTGGTGCTCCGCTCGGTCAAGGACACCGCCCAGCAGGCCGACCGCGACCAGACCCTGGTCCTCACCGGACCGGACCGCACCGTCCCGCCCGAACTCGAGGGTCTGGCGGTGCCGTGGACGCTGCGCCCTCCCGACGAGAAGGAACTGGCCCGGCTGGTCCGTAGGACGGTGGAGGACCTGGCGCTCCGCAACATGGCGGCTGAGATCGGGGCGAAGGCCGAGGCCGACCTGGTGACGGCGCTGCGCGGGGTGACCCTCTCCGACGCCGAGCGCCTCCTGCAACGGGCCGTGCTGCGCGACGGGGCCCTCGGGCCCGACGACGTGGCCTACGTGCGTTCGGCCAAGGCCGAACTGCTGAACGCCGACGGCGTGCTCGAACTGATTGCCAGCCACTCCGGAACCCTGGAGGACGTCGGGGGCCTCGACCACCTCAAGGGCTGGCTGGAGATCCGGGGAGCGGTGATGGCCGAGAGCCGGACCGCATCGGCCGGGCTCGATCCGCCCCGTGGGATCCTCCTGACGGGGGTACCCGGTTGCGGCAAATCCCTGATCGCCAAGGCACTGGCCAACAGCTGGGGCCGGCCCCTCGTCCTCCTGGACCCGTCCCGGCTCTACGGCCGCTACGTGGGGGAGTCCGAGCAGCGCCTCGACGGCGCCCTGGCCACCGTGGGCGCCATGGCGCCGATCGTGTTGTGGATCGATGAGATCGAGAAGGGCTTCGCGGTGGGGGGTGACGGCGATGGGGGCGTCAGCCGGCGGCTGCTGGGAACCTTCCTCCGTTGGCTCCAGGATCGGACCGAGGGCGTGTTCGTGGTCGCCACCGCCAACGATGTGGGTGCCCTGCCACCCGAACTGCTCCGCAAGGGCCGCTTCGACGAGATCTTCTTCGTCGACCTCCCGGGGCTCACGGCGCGTCGCGAGATCCTGGCGCACCATCTTCGAACACGGAACCACGATCCCGCGGAGTTCGACCTCGACAAGCTCACCGAGATCACCTCCGGCTTCTCGGGGGCAGAGATCGAGGCGGTCGTAGTGGGCGCCCTCTATCGGGCGTTCGGGGCCGGAGGCTCCCTGACGACCGAGGAGTTGGTGGCCGAGGTGCAGCACACGGTGCCCCTGTCGATCAGTCGGGCCGAGGACGTGTCCCGATTCCGGGCCTGGGCGTCGGGCCGGGCCGTCAGCGCCTGATCCTCACACCACCCAGGGAATGATCCGCCAGCGCACCCGGCTGCGATACGAGGCGTACTCCGAGAGGTGGGCCTCGAGACGACGCTCCTCACCGGCCGACTTCCCCACCAAGACGGCGGCCAGAACCGCGGTCAGGCCGAGCACGACGGCGTTGCCGTCGACGAGCCCCAGCCCGCCACTCCCCAGCACCAGTCCACCGTAGATCGGGTGGCGCACCACTCGATAGACGCCGCGTTCCACCAGCACTGCATCGGGACGGGGCGCCGGGAAGGGGCTCAGGTTGTCACCGAGCGTCAGCATCCCCGATGCGGCGAGGCCGAGGCCGCCGACGAGCAGGACCCCTCCGGCGGTCACCGCCGCGGCCCCCCATTCGGCACCCCAGAGAACCAGAGCCATCGCGATCGCGACGAAGAGCAGGAACTGGGCAACAACCCACCATCCTCCGAGCCCGGTGAACCTGCGCATGCGGTGCGGGATGGTACCGGCCCCCAAGCAGGAGACCGATACGATGCTCTCCATGCCCCGGGGCGTTCCGGCAACCCGCTCCTACTTCGAGCGGCACAGTCACGAGTACCACCCCGCCCGCCTCCGCCGGGCGGTTCGGTGGATCGAGGAGCTCGCCCCGGCGCAGGTCTTCGAGATCGGGTGCGGCAACGGCGGCGTCCTCGAGGTGCTCGCCGAGGCCGGGATCACCGACTTGTCGGCATGTGACGTCGCCGAGACCGCGCTGGCGAGAGCCCGCCGACGGGTGGAGTTCCGAGCCCACCGGGGATCGATCCTCGATCCCGATTTCGTGGCCTCCCTACCCGGCGGCTACGACGTCGTCGTGATGGCGGCCGTGCTCCATCACCTGGTCGGCCGGACCCGCCGCTCCAGCCGGAGGCTCGCCGATACCGCTCTCCGCCACGCGCTCGGCCTCCTGGCGCCCGGCGGCCGCCTGGTGATCGTCGAGCCGACGTACGCCCCCCGCTGGGCGATGACGGCCCTCTTCTGGGTGAAGCAGATCCTCGGCGTGGCGGGGCGGCGGATCGAACTGGGGAAGTGGAACAACCTGGGTGCCCCGCTGGTGTCCTACTACGACCCGGCGGGGATCCGGGGTCTGGTCGGCGACGCCGGTGGCTCTGTGGTGCGAAGCCACGATCGGCCGCAGCGTTTGCGCCGACTCCCCCGGGTCCTGGGCATCCGGGGGCGCTGGACCACCACCGTCCTCGTGCGTCCCCCTCATATCTGATAGTATTACACTCAGGTTTTCTGGAATCTTCTCTTAGATACCGGGGTTGGAACGGGCGTATGAACCGGAACACCTTCACCCACAGAGCCCAACAGGCCGTCGGCGCCGCCCACGAGGAAGCCCGGCGTCGGCATCACGCCGCCGCCGAAGCCGCACACCTGCTGACGGCGCTGCTGGCACAGACCGACGGGATCCTGTACCCGGTCCTCGATCGGGTCGAGGTCGATCACCGCATGCTGCGACACCGCCTCGACGACGCCCTGGGAACCGCTCCCCGGGTGTTCGGCGACACCGAGACCACGCTCTCGCCGAGCCTCGTGGCGGTGCTGGAGCAGGCCGACCGGGAACGCGCCGCGATGAAGGACGACTACACCTCGGTGGAGCACCTTCTCCTCGCCCTCACCCGAGCCGACGGGCCCGCCGGCGACGCCCTCCGCGAACTGGGTGCCGACCACGGCGCCGTGTTGGAGGCGCTCTCTTCCCTGCGGGGCGGCAATCGGGTGACCTCCCCGGACCCCGAGACCACCTTCAACGCCCTCGAGCAGTACGGCCGGGACCTGGTCGAGGATGCCCGTCGCGGTCGGCTCGATCCGGTGATCGGCCGCGATGAGGAGATCCGTCGCGTCATCCAGGTGTTGTCACGACGCACCAAGAACAACCCGGTGCTCATCGGCGAGCCGGGGGTCGGCAAGACCGCCATCGTGGAAGGTCTGGCCGGCCGCATCGTCGCCGGCGACGTGCCCGAAGGGCTGAAGCGCAAGCGGATCGTGGCCCTCGACCTCGGCGCCATGGTCGCCGGGGCCAAGTACCGAGGAGAATTCGAGGAGCGGCTCAAGGCGGTGCTCTCGGAGATCAAGGCCGCCCAGGGCGAGATCGTGACGTTCATCGACGAACTGCACACCATCGTCGGTGCCGGAGCAGCCGAGGGCTCGATGGATGCCTCGAACATGCTCAAGCCGATGCTCGCCCGAGGCGAGCTCAGGATGATCGGCGCCACCACGCTCGACGAGTACCGCAAGCACGTGGAGAAGGACGCCGCCCTGGAACGCCGCTTCCAGCCGGTCTTCGTGGAACCGCCCTCGGTCGAGGAGGCCGTCGGCATCCTGCGCGGCCTCAAGGAGCGGTACGAAGTCCACCACGGGGTGCGGATCACCGACGCCGCCCTGGTCGCCGCCGCCGTCCTCTCCGACCGCTACATCACCGGACGTCACCTGCCCGACAAGGCCATCGACCTGATCGACGAGGCCGGCAGCCGCCTCCGCATCGAGATCGACTCGATGCCCACCGAGATCGACGACCTGGAGCGGCGCCGCATCCAACTCGAGATCGAGCGGACCGCCCTCCAGAAGGAGAGCGACCCGACCAGCGCCGAGCGGCTGGAGGCAATCGAGCGCGAACTGGCCGATCTGGCCGAGGAAGCAGATCGTCTCACCGCCCACTGGACGCTCGAGAAAGAAGCCATCTCCGAGATCCGGGAGACCAAACAGGCCATCGAGGACACCCGGGTCGCCGCCGAGGCCGCCGAGCGGGACGGCGACCTGGAACGGGCAGCCGAGCTCCGCTACGGGCGCCTCCAGGGTCTCGAGTCCGAGCTGAGCGAGCGCCGGGAGGCGATCGAGAAGCTCCAGGCCGATCTCCGGATGCTCAAGGAAGAGGTCGACTCCGAGGACGTCGCCGAAGTCGTGAGCCGCTGGACCGGCATCCCGGTGTCCCGCCTCATGGAAGGCGAGATCCAAAAGCTGGTGCGCCTCGAGGAACATCTCCACGAGCGGGTGGTCGGTCAGGACGAGGCGGTGGCCGCGGTGGCCAACGCCATTCGCCGCTCACGGGCCGGCATCTCCGATCCCGATCGTCCCATCGGGTCGTTCATCTTCCTGGGCCCCACCGGGGTCGGGAAGACCGAGCTGGCGCGGGCCCTGGCCGAGTTCCTGTTCGACGACGAACGGGCCATGGTCCGCATCGACATGTCGGAGTACATGGAGAAGCACGCGGTGAGCCGCCTCATCGGAGCCCCACCCGGCTACGTCGGATACGACGAGGGCGGCCAGTTGACCGAGGCCGTGCGACGCCGCCCTTATGCCGTCCTGCTCCTCGACGAGGTGGAGAAGGCCCACGCCGACGTCTTCAACGTCCTGCTGCAACTCCTCGACGACGGCCGCCTCACCGACGGCCACGGCCGGACTGTCGACTTCACCAACGTCGTGCTGATCATGACTTCCAACCTGGGATCCGAGCTCATCGACCCGGATCTCCCCGACGAGACCATCCGGGAGAGGGTCCTGGGCGTGGCCCGCGGCCACTTCCGCCCCGAGTTCCTCAACCGGGTCGACGAGGTCACCGTGTTCCACCGGCTCACCCCGGAGCACCTCCGCCGGATCGTCGACATCCAATTGCGCCACTTGCAGCGGCGCCTCGCCGAGCGCCGTATCACTCTCGACGTCCGCGACGATGCCCGCGACCGACTGGCCGAACACGGGTACGACCCGACGTACGGGGCCCGACCCCTCAAGCGGCTCATCCAGAAGGAACTCGGTGATCGCCTGGCGCTCGCATTGCTCGAGGGTGCGTTCGCCGAGGGCGACACGGTGGTCGTCGGCACCGGGGACGAGGATCTGACCCTCACCCGAGGTGGCTAGCTTGGCCTCGTGGGAGGCCTCTTCAACCGAGAACCCAGGGAACTGATCGCCGCCGGCATCTCGGTGGCGGCCCACTGCGAGTCCTGCATGCAGCGGCACATCGAGCACGCCGCAGCGTGCGGGGCGACGCAAGAGGAGATCCTGGAGACGATCGAAGTCGGGATCGAGATGGGGAGCGGTCGGGCCACGGTGGCCGCTCGATTCGCGCTGGAGGTCATGGACGACCTCTTCCACTCGGGGGCCCGGAGGAACCCCGTACTACCTTGCGCTGCAAGAGAGCCGGTGCTATCCTGTATCACAAGGTAGTCAGCGAGGCCTTGTGGAACGCAGCAGCCAGCTGCTCAGAGGAGTACTCGACATGTGTCTCCTTGCGCTGATCGCAGAGGAGCCCAGCTACGGCTACGAGATGGTCCGCAAGCTGGAGAATCGGGGCCTGGCCCTCGTCGGCGAGGGCAGCATCTACCCGCTGCTCTCCCGGCTGCAACGCCAGGGGCTGGTCGATGCATTCGTCGAGGAATCGACCGGAGGCCCGCCCCGCAAGTACTACCGGATCGCCGACGACGGCCGCCGCCGGCTCGGCGACTGGATCACCGAGTGGAAGGCGATGTCCCATGGCGTCGACCGTGTTCTCCAAGGCGGGAACCATGAGTGAGCCGATCGCACCGATCGCCACCGATTGCGAGCGATACTGGCGTGCCGCCGGGATCGGGCCGCACACGGCGGCCGAGATGCGGGCCGAACTGGAAGCCCATCTCCGCCAGGCCGTGGCCGACGGACGAACGATCGCCGACGTGGTGGGTGACGATCCGGCCACATTCGCCGAGGCCTGGGCCGCCGAGCAACGGCCGGCGCGGTCGATGCCCACCTGGGATGAGGTCATGCGGCGGGGCCGCGCTGCGTGGGGGATGCGGGAAACGGCCATACTCATCGTGATCGCCGCCGGCGTCGCGGTGGCGGCGATCTGGGGACGAGGAGGAGGCAACTCAAATATGGACAATGAAGTGTGGCGCTGGATCTGGATCGGAGCAGCCGCCGTCTTCGGCGTCGGGGAGATGTTCACCGCCGGCTTCTTCATGCTCCCCTTCGCCTTTGGTGCGGTGGCGGCTCTCCCCCTCGCCTGGCTCGATGTGCACCCGGCCATCCAACTGGGGGTGTTCCTGGTGGTGTCGATCGCCAGCCTGCTGCTGATCCAGCGAATGATGAAGAAATCCGACGAACACCAGCCGGCCGTCGGCGCCAACCGGTTCCTGGACCGGCGCGGCGTCGTCACCGAAGAGATCGACACGGCCACCGGCCGAGGCCAGGTGCGTGTAGACACCGAGTTGTGGCGGGCCACCACCGACGGCGGCCCCATCCCCCCCGACACCCGGGTCCGGGTCACAGAGATCCGCGGCACCAGGCTCGTAGTCGAACCGGAATGAATCCCACATGACGACCCTCGAGGAGGTTTGAAGAGGACATGGATGGTCTCGTACTCGTAGTCATCATCGCCGTCGCGATCGTGTTCATCACGGTCGCCGCCGGCCTCAAGATCGTGAGCCAGTTCGAAAAGGGTCTGGTGGAGCGCTTCGGCAAGTACGAGCGCACCGTCGACCCCGGGCTGCGGTGGATCTGGCCGTTCATCGAGCGGATCCGCCGGGTCGACCTCCGGGAGCAGGTGGTCGACGTGCCCCCCCAAGAGGTGATCACCAAGGACAACGTGGTGGTCACCGTGGATGCAGTCGTGTACTACCAGGCCACCGATCCGGTGAAGCTGAAGTACAACGTCGCCAACTTCATCCTTGCGGCCACCAAGCTGGCCCAGACGAACCTGAGGAACATCGTCGGCGACCTCGACCTCGACGAGGCGCTCACCTCGCGCGAACGCATCAACACCCAGCTTCGGGAGATCCTCGACGAAGCGACCGACGTGTGGGGGACCCGGGTGGTCCGGGTCGAGATCCAACGGATCGATCCGCCGCCGGATGTCACCGAGGCCATGCACCGCCAGATGAAGGCGGAGCGGGATCGCCGGGCCATCGTCACCGAGGCCGAGGGTGACAAACGGGCCGCCATCCTGCGGGCCGAAGGTATCAAGCAATCCCGCATCCTCGAGGCCGAGGGTCAGGCCCAGGCGATCAAGGAGGTCGCCGAGGCCGAGAAGTTCCAGAAGCTCACGGTGGCAGAAGGTGAGGGTCAGGCGATCGAGCGGGTGTTCGGGGCCATTCACATCGGTGATCCCACCCCCGACCTGATCGCCATCCGCTATCTGGAGACCCTGGGCAATGTGGCCGACGGCCGGGCCACCAAGCTCTTCCTCCCCATGGAGATGAGCGGCATCCTGTCGTCGCTGGGGGCCATCAAGGGCCTCTTCGAAGACGAACAACAGGAGTCGTAGCCGAGCATGATCTCGAGGGCGGGCCTGCGGGCCCGTCCTCGTCGCGTCACGATTCGGTGGCTTCTCCCGCCGGCTCGGCGATCGGGCGCCAACCCCGGCGCCACAGGGTCACCACCACCCCGATCACGACCGCGAGGGAGAACCACCCGTTGCGGCTCAGCCCCAGGAAGCGGAACGTGGTGTCGGTGCGGATGAGCTCCAGCAAGAATCGGATGATGCCGTAGAGGCCGGCGTAGAGGAGGAAGAGCGTTCCCCGGCGCAGGGCGACCCGACGCTCCAGCCACAGCAGGAACACGATGATCCCCACATTCCACAGGAACTCATAGAGGAACGTCGGATGGAACGTCTCGTGGGAGACGTAGGAGGCGGGACGTCTGGCCGGCTCGATCTCGAGGGCCCACGGCAGCTCACTGGGGGTACCGAAGAGCTCCTGGTTGAAGTAGTTGCCCCACCGCCCGACCGCTTGAGCGGCGGGCAACCCGATTGCGACGGCATCGGTGAAGAGGGGGAAATCGCCCTTCTCTTGACGGATCACAAAGAGCACCGCCAGCGCCCCAAAGGTGAGCCCGCCGAAGAGGGCAATGCCTCCCTCCCACAGGCGGAACACCCCCAGCCAGTCATCCTCGAAGCGGTGGGTGTGGGTGCTGACGTAGGCGAGTCGGGCCCCGATGAACCCGATCACGATCGCCCAGAACCCGGCCCGCTCCCCGGCTCGCCGGTCGCCGCCGAACTTGGCGTACCGATGCACGGTCACCAGATAGGCCGTGGCCACCGCCACCCCCATCAGGATCCCGTAGACGTGGATCGTGAGGGGGCCGATCTCGAACTCGTTGAACGACGGGGATGGAATCGAGGCCAGCACGAGGGCTCAGCCCTCCTTGAATTCGAGGAACGCGGCCCAGGCACGCGGGCCGTAGACGGTGGCGGGACCACCCATCATCAGCAGTGACACCCCGAGGGCTTCGGCTACCTCTTCCTCCGAGGCGCCGTGCCGGGCAGCCCCTTTGGCGTGGTAGGCGATGCAGCCGTCACACTCCTCGGCGACCGCGATGACGAGGGCGATGATCTCCTTGATCTTGGTGGAGAGCACTCCCTCGGCCATCGCTCCCTTGTGCATCTGGGCGAAACCGCTCCAGGCATCCGGGATCGCCTGCCGCAGCGACCGGGTGGGCCCGGAGAGATCCGAGATGACGTCGTGCCAGTGACCCATGTATGACCTCCTCAGCCTCAATGCTACGGTCCGCCGGGACGACCCGTCAGGAGTGGAGAGGTGGATCACAAGACTCGTGCCGAGGAGAGCTTTGCGGCCGCCGAGCAGGCGCTCTACGAGTTGAGCCGCTGGATGTACGACAACCCCGAGATCGGGCATCAGGAATTCGAGACGTCGGCCCGGCTCGCCGAGTTCATGAGAGCGCAGGGATTCGACGTCACCCATCCCGCCTACGGCCTGGAGACCGCCTTTGCCGCCCGGGCCGGGAGCGAGGGACCGGAGGTGGTCATCTGTGCCGAACTCGATGCCCTCCCCGCCGTGGGGCATGCCTGCGGGCACAACATCATCGCCACGGCCGGCCTGGGGGCCGGGATCGCCCTCCGGGATCTCGTCGACGAACTGGGAATCAGGGTGACCGTGCTGGGCACCCCGGCCGAGGAGAAGCTGGGGGGCAAGGTCGACCTCATCAACGCCGGGGCGTTCGCCGATGCGGCTGCATCGATGATGATCCACCCCTCGCCGGAGGACACCCTCGACCCCAAGATCCTGGCGGTAAGCCATCTGGTGGTGGAGTTCGAGGGCAAGACCGCCCATGCCTCGGCGTCACCCTGGTACGGCCGCAACGCCCTCGATGCGTTCGTCCAGGCCTACGAAAACGTGTCGATGCTGCGCCAGGCGATGTACCCCACCGACAAGATCCACGGGATCATCACCCACGGCGGCGACGCCCCCAACATCATCCCCGACTACACCCGCTCCGAGTGGTACGTCCGGGCCGGCACGGAGGAGCGGCTCGACGAGCTCTTGGACCGGTTCCGGGACTGCATGGAGGGGGCGGCCCGGGCCACCGCATGTGGGCTCACGCTCACAGGGCTGGGCAACGATACGACCGACCTGATCAGCGACCCGGTCCTCGCCGAGCTGTTCGACGCCAACATCACCGCCTTGGGGCGGACCATGCAGCGGGGCGCCGACCGCGACCCGAGTCAGGCCGGGTCGACCGACATGGGCAACGTGAGCCACGTGGTGCCCTCCATCCACCCCATGCTCGACATCAAGCCGGGGACTGCGGTGAATCACCAGCCCGAGTTTGCCGACCGCACCATCACCCCCGAAGGAGACCGGGCGATCCGCGATGGGGCCCTGGGAATGGCGTGGACCGTCGTCGACCTGGCCACCGGCGGCCGGTGGGCCGATCTCCGTGGTTGATACGCTGGTGATGAGGAGGATCCGATGAGTGAGCAGTTGCCCCCCGACGAGGACTTCGCCGACGAATTCGGAGCCGCCGTCGAGAAGACCCCACCGATGCCGCCGGGCACCGAACCCCCGAAGCCGGTAGGCGTCGAACCGGAGCGTCACTTCGTCGGTACCGGGCTCTTCTGGGGCCTGGTCGTGGGCTTGGTGTTGGCCGTCTTCGTGATCATCCTCGCCGCCCAGAACACCCAGAGCATCACGTTCAGCTTCTTGGGCTGGGACTGGTCGACCCCGCTGATCGTGGTGATCCTGGTGAGCCTGCTGGTAGGCATCGTGCTCGATGAGATCGTCGGACTCGTGTTCCGGGCCCGGCGCCGGCGCATCCTCGCCG
>JBFELU010000023.1:0-33441 GCA_041551965.1 Acidimicrobiia bacterium | reverse complement strand
GCTTCGGCGACTTCGCCGTGTTGTCGTTCAACGGCAACAAGATCATCACGACCTCGGGTGGGGGTGCGCTGTTGTCGAACGACGAGCCCGCCGTGCGCCGGGCTCGTCACCTCGCCGCTCAGGCCAGGGACCCGGCCCCGCATTACCAGCATTCCCAGGTCGGCTACAACTACCGGCTCTCAAATCTGCTGGCGGCCGTGGGCCGGGGACAGCTGAGCGTGCTCGACGAGAGGGTCGAGGCCCGCCGGGCCATCTTCGATCGGTACGCGGCCGGTCTGGGTGAATTGGAGGGCGTTGCCCTGATGCCCGAGGCCCCATACGGACGGTCGAATCGATGGCTGACCACGCTGACCATCGATCCGGAGGATTTCGGGGCAACGTCGGAGGTGGTCGCCGCCACCTTGGCTCGGGCAAGTGTCGAGTCCCGGCCGGTGTGGAAGCCGTTGCACCGGCAGCCGCTGTTCGTCGGTTGCCGGGTCGTCGGCGGTCGGGTCGCCGAACGGCTCTTCGATCGCGGGCTGTGCCTGCCGAGCGGCTCTGCCCTCACCAATCACCAGGTCGATCGGATTGTCGATCTGGTGAGGGGCTGTAACGGGCGCGTTGCCGAGACCGGCTAGAGGAGGTGGCCGACGCCGGCCGACTCCAGGACTTCGGCAAACGTGGCGAGGGGAACCAGCACCATGGCACTCCCCGGTGTCGTGTGGTCGCCGACGGGTATCTCCGGCTGGATGATGGCTGCGACGTCGAGACCTCGAAGATCCCAGGCGATTCCGATGGCCGTGCCGAGCGACAGGCCCTCGTCCAGAGTGAAGGCTCCGGCCAGGTCCTCGGCCAATGCGGTCAGATCGGTGATCGACCGCAGCTGCTTCAGCTCCAACAACATATCGATGAGGAGTTCCCGTTGCCTCCGGTTCCGGTGGAGATCGTTCACTCCCGGAACGGTCCTCCAGGAACCGTCGATGAGTTCTTGGGTGTGGCGGGACCGAACCCACGCCAGCATCTGTTGGCCGTTGGCGATGGTGCATCCGGCGGGGAAGAGTTGGGGGTAACCGGGATCTCGCACCGGATGGTCAAGGCAGACTTCTATGCCGCCGACTCGGTCGATAATGGCCCGGAACCCCTCGAAGCTGAACTCGACGTAGTGGTCGATCGCCAGACCGGTGAAATCCTCCACGGCGATTGCGAGCAGCTCGGGGCCGGTGGCCGAAGGGCCGCATCCGTTGAGAGTGGCGTTGATGCGGCCGAGGTGGTCCGTGCACGGGTTGGCCACATAGAGGTCGCGGGGAATGGAGACCATGACCGGCGGGGTCCCGTCACCGGGTAGCAGCACGACCACGATCACATCGGCGCGCCGACCGCCGATTCCCGTTTCGGAGTCACTTCCTATCACCAGGAAGGTGCGCAGCGGTGACGGCTCCGGAGAAACGGGGAAGCTGGTGGTCGTCGGCGACTCGGGAATATCGGTCGGCGGAGGAGAAGGGGTGCCGTCCGGGTCGGTCGCCGGAGTGGGGGAGGTCTTGGGCGGGATGTCGAGCGCTTCCCGCGCCGATGCAGTATCGAATTCGACCCGGTCGATGGCGCGCCAGGCGTGCCAGAGGCCGCCGGTCGTCCACGCCAACGAGACGGCGGCGGCGGCGAGGATGGTGAGGAGCGCCCGGCCGGCGGGCCGGACGATGCTGGGACGGTCAAGTGGTTCGGGGTGCATCGCCCACCTCGAGCTCTGCCATGCTCGTTGTCAATACGGAGAGTAGTATCTTCCGCTTCACTTTGTGGTTGATTGGGGTATGGTGGTGGACATGGACGGGTTCGACGGCACCCGGTCGGCATCGGGCGTCACCGAGTTGAGAGGGCTCTTGTGGCGATGGGTCATGGTGTGGAATCTGTTCGTCGCCCTCTATGTGTTCGTGCGAGCTCCCCGGAGTGACGCCTGGGTGCTCTTCGGAGTCACGCTTCTCATCGACATCGTCGTGTTTATCTGGCAGGTGACCGAAGTCGCTGGGGCGATCCGAAGGCGGCGAGACCCAGTGTCGAGTCGCAACGATTCACCTGTGCCGCGTATCACGGATGTGATCGGGCTCGAGTAACCGGCGGCGTGTGCCTCAGGGCATGGCGCCGTCAGGTAGCGCTCCAATGAACACCAGCGACCTGCTTCTGCTTCTCACGTGGGCGAGCGCCACATAGCGGCCCTCGCCGAAGCCTGTGGTGCCCATCGGGCCGAGAGGGTTTCTTGATGGAAGAGCCCGTCGTGGTGAGGGAAGCAACGGAGATCGGCCTGGCCGAACGGTTGATCACCGAAGGCCGGACGCCGCTTCCTCGTCTCTGATCGGGCGAGCGGGGGTCAGACTCGGCTCTTCGTCGCGGTGAACCGCAGGACCCGGAACTGTGGGAGTGGTGGACCGAATCGCAGGCTTCGGGTTCGCCCGGACCGGCGTGACTCGAAGAGCATCACGTGGGTCCCGTACTCGTAACCGAGGCGGGTGAGGGCCTTGCGGGAGGACCGATTGTCGGTGCTCACCAATGTGTACGAGGCCGTGAAACCCGATTGCCGTAGGAACTCGAGCATGCGGGCGTGCACGGCGCCGTGGAGGCCCATGCCCCGGAACTCCTTCACGGTGAAGGCGTCGTCGCAGAGGGCGTCGGTCGGAGCGACGGGCTCGAAGCGGATTGGACCCCACACCTGCCACCGCATCCCCGGGAACACCCAGTTGTAGTGGGCAATCGCACCTTCGTGGGTCGCAACGAAGCACACGCCGCCCAGTCCGAGCTTCTCCCGGATGCGGAGCTCCGCGGCTTCGACGTCGGCGCCGCTTGCCCGCCCCATGCTCATCCGGTCGGCCACGATCACCGCCAGTTCGCCGATCTGGCTCTCGTCGAGTCTCGCGATCTCAACCGATGCCCTTGCCGGCGGCGCGGCCTCCGCCTCGGTCAGATCCTTGTGGCAGAAGGAAGCGGTGAGCAAGGTACCGAATGGACTGCAGGCCACCCTGATCACTCGCAGGGGAAGGGGGAGCGCCCCCTCGTATCGGAGGGTTGCCATGCCCATCCTCAGATAGGTCTTGATCCGGTGCAGTAGCCCTCTCATGCCGTCCTCCGGGCGCATTCGGAAAGGGCAGCGGCGACACGCACCACCGAAAGGGTCGACGAGTAGCACGGAATCCCGGCTGCCTGCAGCATCTGGCGGTGGTGCCGCCGTCCGGGCGGGGCAACCCAGAGCACAAGGGTCGGCTTGGGGTGATCGGTCTCGGTCGTGTGCCGTCGCACCGTCTGCTCGATTGCTTCCATCAACTTCGGCAGTTCCGTCGCCATGTCGATGACCGTGATGATCAGCAGATCGATCTCGTTCGACGCGAGGAGCTCCTCCATCAAGGGTGGGTACATCTCAGGGAAATCGGGCCAGGCCGGCGTGAGGTCGACCGGGTTCCTGACGCTGGTGTAGGTGGGGACGTGTGGCTGCAGAACCTCCTGCAGGCCACCCGAGAATTCGGGCACGTCGAGGCCGTGCTCGATGCACAGGTCCACCAACTCGGCTCCGATGCCGCCGGAGCCGGTGAGGATCCCGACGCGTGATCCGGAGGGCCGCGGCTGCCACGTCATCGCCTTGGCGATGTCGAGCATCTCTGATCCAGTGTGGGCGACGATCGGGCTGCTCTCCGGGGGCGGGGTCACCCGATGTGCCCCCGGGGTGCGACCCAGATGAGCGAGTGTTGCTCGCCGGCCCTCGGCGGTGCGGCCGACGGGGGTGAGGATCAGCGGCTTCGCCTCTGCCGCTTCCGCTATCGCCATCGCTGTCCGATCCGGATGTGATTCCAGAAACGCTCCCACAACCGTGGTACTCGGGTCGTCGGCGTAATACTTGAGGACTTCTGCGATCGAGACATCGGATGTGTTTCCGAGATCACAGAACTTGGCGATGTCGAACTGATGCTCTTCGCCGTACATGTAGATCGACATGCCGAATCCGCCGCTCTGGGTGACACACGAGAACCCGCCGCCTCCACCGGGGAGATTGGGCGCCAGCGATGCATTCAGCCCGAGGTCGCAATTCATGATTCCGAGCGTGTTCGGTCCCACGACGCGCATTCCCTTGCTCCTGGCGGTGGCGATCAGTTCGCGCTCCTTCGCCTCTCCGTCGGGCTGCACCTCCCCGAAGCCGCTGGGAATGGCGAGCAGCACTTTCACCCGATTCGGGGGACAGTTCCGCACCAACTCCATCAGATCGTCGGCCGGTATGAGCGGGATGACCAGATCGATCTCACTCGGGATCCCATCGAGGGATCGATATGCCTTGAGGCCTTCCACGGTCCTCAGGCTTCGATGGATCGGATAGACCTCTCCCGGATACCCCTGCCTGAGGTTGCGAAGGACGAGATTGCCCTTCTTCCGCACGTCGCCGCTGGCCCCGACCACAGCGATTGTCCTCGGGGCGAAGAGCGGTTCGAGCGAGCGGACCGTCATTGCTGTTGCCACCTCGACCCACCGAGGAACGCCCTCTGCACGTCGGGATCGCCCAGAAGTTCTGCCCCGGTTCCGGTGTAGCTCACCTCTCCCCATTCCAGGACATAGCCGCGATCACTGATTCGCAGG
The DNA here is from genome assembly GCA_041551965.1 of Acidimicrobiia bacterium. Classification (GTDB taxonomy): domain Bacteria; phylum Actinomycetota; class Acidimicrobiia; order Spongiisociales; family UBA11373; genus JBFELU01. Next base: position 28,857 of record JBFELU010000023.1, on the reverse strand, counting down.
CCCTGGCGCACATTCTGCTCGATCATCAGAACGGTGAGCCCCAGTTGCTCGTTGAGCCGCAGCACGGTGTCGAGGACCGCCGCGGAGATCTTTGGTGCCAGTCCTGCCGAAGGCTCGTCGAGCAAGAGCAGTCGAGGTTCCCACATCAAGGCCCGGCCGATTTCCAGCATCCGTTGCTCCCCACCGCTCATCTTTCGCGCTTCCTGACCGACCTTGTCGGTCAGTTCGGGAAAGAGGTCGAGGACGAAACGTTTTCGCTCCTGCACCCTGCGGCGATCCCGCTCGACATACATACCCATGTCCAGGTTCTCATCGACTGTCATCTGGGGGAACAGGCTGCGCTGTTGTGGGACGATGGTGATGCCGAGCTCCACCATGGCCCGTGGCTTCGAGCCCGTGATGTCGCGACCCCGGAATCTGACCCGGCCGCGCCGCACCGGAAGGAAGCCATAGACGGCGCTGAACAGGGTCGACTTCCCGGCGCCGTTGGGGCCGATTACGCAGACGATCTCGCTCTCGCCGACCTGCAGATCCAACGCCTTGACGACGTCGGGGCCGCCGTAGCCGGCGTGGAGGTCCACCAACTCGAGGACGGGGTCTGTGGTCATGAGGGGTCACCCATCGGAGCCGTGTCTCCCGAGGTATGCCTCAATCACCGCCGGGTTCTCGAAGACTGCGTCGACCGTTCCCTCGGCGAGTATCTCACCGTGGTCGAGCACCAAGACCCGGTTGCACAGGTCGGCGACCACGCCGATGTCGTGTTCGATGAGGAGGATGGTCTTTCCCTCGACGCGATTGAGGGTCAGGATTCGCTCCTTGATCACCTCGATCAGTGCGGGGTTCACGCCGGAGGTCGCCTCATCGAGGAGCATCAGTTCGGGATCGGGCATGAGCACCATTCCGATCTCCAACAGCCGCTGTTGACCCCACGACAGTGAGCCCGCCTGGTCTGCCCAGTGTCGACCCAGCGTGAGGACCTCGAGGAGCTCGCGGGCGCGTCGGGCGGTATCCGGGGAACTCGGTTGGAACCAAAGGGGCGGACCTTCTCCCCAGTCGCGGCTCAACAGCATGTTGTCGAGCACTGTGAGATTGCGGTAGACCCGGATGGCCTGAAAAGTGCGGGAGAGACCGAGGCGCGCCACCCGATGTGGCTTTGTTCGGGTGATATCTCGGCCCTTGAAGAGGACCCGGCCTGCGTTGAGGGGCTCCAGCAGGGTCAGACAGTCGAACAGCGTGGTCTTGCCGCTGCCGTTTGGGCCGACGACCCCGACCATTTCCCCCGGATGGATGGCTATGTCGACATCCTTGAGAGCGGCCAAGCCCCCGTACCACTTCCGCAGACCGCGACCCTCCAGAAGCGGTGGTCGGCGGTCGTCGTGCCCGGTGGGGGGTGGGTGGGGCCCGCTCATTGTCTCCCTCGGCGTACCCAGAGCCTGATGAGGTCGATACCCGGCCGGCCACCCACGAGGCCCATGACGCCGTTCGGCATGGCGAGCACCACTGCGATGAGGATCGTTCCTTCGATGACGAGGTGCCACTGGAGGAAGCTCGCCCATACGATGTCGCGCATCCAGTACAAGAGGCCGCTCCCGACGACGGGACCCACGATGGTCCCCAGCCCGCCAACGACACTTGCCAACGCCATCTCGATCGTCCGGCTGTCCAGGAAGACGATGTCGGGGTCGATGAACGTGTTCTGGTAGGCCCACATGCCCCCCACCAGGCCGGTCGAGGCGGCTGCCACGGTGAATGCCATGAGCTTGACGCCGAGCGTATTGATGCCGCGCATCTCGGCCCCGCGCTCGTTCTCACGGATGCTCACCATCATGGCGCCGAACTCGGTGCCTCGGAGCCAGCGATAGAGACCGACCACGAGCACGGCTTGAGTGAGCGCCAGGTAATAGAAGAGAGGCCGGTTCAGGTATGGAGGGAGAGAGAGTCCCGGACCACCCCCGGTGAGAGGCCGGGCGACGCGCACGATCTCGCGCAGAGCGGCGAAGGTCCCGAGCATCGCGATTGAGAAGTAGGGCCCCTTGAGGTGCATCGTGGCACGACCGATCATGACGGCCGCCAGCGCTGCCGTCACGGCGCCGATGGCGAGAGTCGGAAAGAAGGGCCAACCTGCCTTGACCATCAGGATGCCGGTGGAATAGGCGCCGAGCCCGAAGAAGGCGGCGTGCCCGAAATCGACGTAGCCGGTGAATCCGCTGATGAAGTTCCAGTTGCTCGCCAACGTGACCAGCATGAGCATCTGGGTCATCGAGAAGAGCGTTGAGTTGTTGATCCAGCCGTTCCCTTCGCCGATCAGGGTGGCGAGCGGCAGGATCGCCAGCACGGCAATCAGGACCAGGGTCGCCCGGCGTCGGCCGGCTCTCATGGGCCGCAAGTCATCGGTGATCAAGCGGAGAGTCATGTCTCCTCCACCGGGGTCAAGCCTCCGAACAATCCCTGCGGCCTCAGAACGAGGATCACCACCAGCACCACGAAGGTCGCCACCAGGCCGAGGTTCGTTCCCACCCGCGGGACGTAGGTGCCGATGAAGACCTCGACCGCGGCAAGGGCGAAGCTGCCAAACAGCGCTCCACGAATGTTGCCCAGGCCCGCCATCGTCGTGATGGCGAAGGCTCGCAGAGTGAGAGGGAGGCCCACGAAGGGCGCAATGGGTTGGGTGAGACCGAAGAGGGTCCCCGCCGCTCCGGTGAACGCCACTCCCAGGCCGAACGTGACTGCGAAGACGGATGCGATGTTGACGCCGACCATGCGGGCCGCCTGACGGTTCTGTGCTGCAGCCCGAACGCTCTTGCCGAGCCGGGTTCGCCGAAGCAGCAGGGAGAGCGCACCCATCATCACGAGAGCGATGGCGAGGTCGTAGGTCTTCACGACCGGAATCGTCACGTCGCCCACCCTCCAGAAGCCCCCCAGCGCCGTGGTGAGGCTGCGCGGCGTTCCCGTGAAGACGAGCTTCAGGCTGTTCGCAACGATGATCGCCAAGCCGTACGTCACCAGCAGTGAGACCAAGTGATGGCGGTCGATGATTCGGTTGATGAGCACTCGTTGCAGCAGGTACCCGAAGAGGAACATTGCGGGGAGGACCACGACCAGCGCTACCAAGGGTTCCCAGCCGAGGTGACGATTCATCACCCAGGTCAAATAGGCACCCATCAGGACGAACTCGCCGTGGGCGAGGTTGATGACACCCATGACGCCCCAGATCAGCGAGAACCCCATGACCATGAGGGCATAGAAGCCGCCCAGCATGACCAGATTCACCAGGGCTTGGAGGAACTCGCTCAACGTTCTCCGCTCCGACCCGGGCCCCTGGGGATCACCGGGGAGGCCATGGGGATCGTGAGGGGCCCGGCGAACTCCTCACGATCCCCATGCGCGACGTCGTGCCTCCCGGCGATCAGCCTGAGCCGGGGACCGGGTACACCAGGTCCGCCGATGCCACATCGGTGGGGGCTACCACGGAGGCGACACCGTCGAGCACCTGGACCGTCACCATCGGCTTGGCGGTGTTCTTCCCGGTGTCGTCGAAGTTGATCGGGCCGTAGAACGTGTCCACGTCCAGGTTCTGAAGGGCCTCCCGGACCGCATCCATCTCCAACGAACCGGCCGCCTCGATGGCCAGGTGGAGGGCCAGTGCCGCTGCGGTCGAGCTGGCGACCTGGTACGGCGGCCACTCCTCGTAGAGGTCGTAGTAATGCTGGGCGAACTCGGCTGCGGTGCCGAAGAACTCGTCTTCGTAAGCCATCGTCCGGTCCCACTGGGAGTCCCCGAAGATGTAGTCGGCGTCCGCCCCCAATTCCTCCACGAACTCGGGACTGTCCGGCCCCACTGTGAGCATCATGGCCTTGGGGGTGAACCCCAGTTCCTGCGCCGTGCGGACAAAGGTCACTGAGTCGTTGAAGTGACCGGCGCCGACGAACACATCGGGATCGAGGTCGCGGAACTTGGTCATGATGGCGGTCAGATCCGAGTCGGGTGGGTACGTCTCACGTGCCAGGACCTCCATGCCGTAGTCGGCGGCCCACTGGACGGCCCCATCGGCGGCTGCGGTCGAGAACGTCTCATCCCGATTGGCGATGACCACCGTCTCGGCGCCGGCGTCTGCCAGAGCTTTCAGGGCGGACTCGGTGTAATACGACGCGGGTGTGAGAACCGCGAACAGATTCGAGAAGCCGCGCGTGAACAGCGCCTCGGAGGCCCCATGGGCTTCGACCATGATCACGCCGTACCGTTCGGCAATGGCGCTCGTCCCCATCGTGATGCCGCTGGAGTACGGCCCGAGCACGAAGTTGACCTCGTCTTCGACGATCAGCTTCTCATACAGTCGCGCCGACGTATCGGGGTCGCTCTCGTCGTCGTAGTAGATGATCTCGGCGTTGCACACCTGGTCACCGACCTCGATTCCCCCTCCTTCGCCGTTGACCCACTCGAGCCAGATGTCGTACCCGCGTTTGTTCCATTGGCCTTCCCGAGCGAAGTTGCCCGTCTCGCTGATGGCTGCTCCCAGCGTGACGGTGCAGTCCTGCCCCGCGGCCGCGTCGTCCGAATCGGAACCGCACGCTGCGATCAACAGTGCGAAGACGACGATTGCCGACGTCCATCGCTTCATACCCACTCCTCCTCATATCGGTTGGTTCCGCAAGGGGTCATTGTATGTGGCCTTGTTCGCGCAGTCGGGGAGAGGACGGCGAGATATCGATCGGTGGGATGCGCAACGTTGTCCCGGCTCCTCAGTCCTTGAATCCGATCGCCCGTTTCACGATGGAGCGGGCCCAGCCGTCGATGGCGGAAAGGGGTAGCCGCTCACGTCGGTATTCGAAGTACGGGTACCGCCTGGCCCCGTAGCGCTCCTTGTTCTTGGCCAGCGAAGTCGAGGATCCGGATTCACCCATGTGGTAGTGCCTGCAGCCGGATCGGCATGCATCTCTGATCGCGTGCCACTCCAGCAACGCGGTCGCACTCACCGGGGCGGCCAGATCCCGGTCCATCACTCCTCGGGTCGCATGGGCGTTGTGGCCTTGGAGAACCAGGTTCGCGGCGACCGGACGGCCCTCGTATCGAGCGACCCACAATCGGAATCGGGATCCCACGTGCGCGGCCATCGCTTCGAACTTCTCGATCGGATCCCTTCTCCGGGCGCGCAATCGAGCGAGCCGGAGCGGCTCGTTCTGGATGCTCGCCCAGCGGATCACCGAGCGTTGAAGCAGTTCATACAGGATGGGGATGAGTCGACCCGTGGTGTCGCACTCGATCTCGACACCCAGACGCTCGGCGCGACGGACCCGTCGCCGCACGTCCTTGTCGAGACGTGCCCACACCGCGTCGCATCCGTCCTGCAGGTCGATGACGTGTGCCAGCCGCGGCAATGCCGCCCATTGTGATGGCACCCCTTCCTGCCAGGCTGTGGCCTGGAGCGGATTGGGGCGAACGCTCTGGCGGAGGCCGGGCCGTGCCTCGAATGTTGAGAGCACGGCTCGCACGTCGTGTTCGGTGACCCCGCCCTCGGCGACGAGGCCTCCGAAACCCCACGCGTGGGGGGGCGACGCCATGATGCGACCGGGAGCCCGCCGCGCCATGGGGAGGACGGCGAGACGTCCGTCGGCCACTTCGTAGATACGAGTTGCGTCCTGCCAGGCGCCGAGGGAAGTGATCGCACGCATCCACTCGGGGGATTGGTCCACCATGGATTCAGGGTCGGCGCTGATCACTCGCCTCCACAAACGTTCCCTCTCCCTCGCTCGCACTTCGACGCGAAGTCCCTCGCGACGGAGGACCGCTGCGCTGGTCACGAGAACCGCCTCGCCGGGGGAAGGGAGGCGAACGAGCGGCGCAAGAGGGGTCGCGACGCCGGGGACGACGAACCGGGTCGTCGGTTTCTGGAGAGGTCACCCGCGACATCGTGGCGGTGCATGCGCTTCGTCCTTGGGTTCGGTGGGGGCAGGCCTACCCACGCACCGTATCAGAAATCACCACAATTAGTAGTACCCTTTTCGCGTTCTCACCTCGGGTTGCAAGCCGACGACGAGATGCGACCGGTGGTCGGTCGCGTCGGGTTTGCGGTCTCGCCATCGCATCATCGTGGTTCCGGGTCGGGGCGGATAGTCTTGCGACGCGTTGCCCAATCGATACGCATGACAAGCGACACCGTTGTTCCTCTCACATCCGCGGATTACAACTTCGCCTTCAAGCGGATTCCGCCAATCCAGTTCCTCTTGAACTTCGAGGAGCGACTCGACACCGAGCGACTGCGCTCGGCGCTCGACCGCGTACTCGAGGACTTCTGGCTGCTGCGCGGGCGTCTCGAGGCAGGCCCAGGAGACCATGCCGTGTTCCGGGTCCCGCCGCACCGGCGGGACTCGATCCCGGTGCGGATCGAGGATGTCGAGCGTCTCTTCGATCCGACCTCGGGGGACCAGGGCTTCGACTTCATCGACGAGGCTTCTCGCGGTCCCGGTGGCCCCTTGGCGAGGATCCGAATCGGGCAGACTCCGCACTCCACCTGCCTCGGGATCAGCATGGCGCACGCGGCCGGTGATGGTCGGAGCCTCTTCACTTTCATCGACGCATGGGCACGCGCCTATTCGGGATTGGACTACCCCGTGCCGACCTTCGATCGAACGGCGCTTCGGGTCGACCGGGTCGGGAGTGTGGATCCGCCGAGCGAGGCGTACGTGGAGGAGGCGACCGGCTACCTCTACCGGGATGCCGAGTATCCCTCCGCGGGGGCGCTCGTGAGAGATCGCCTGGTGTTCTCGGATTCCGACGTCGTCGCCATGCGGGACGAGGCGCACTCACAGGGCCTGACCCTCAACTCCTTGCTCACCGCCCGGGTCTGGCGTGCGTTCTCCGCCTATGCCCCTCGGCTCGAACCCGATCGTCACACCCTGCGTTGCCCCCTCGATTACCGGCGCCACCTCCCGGCGCTGGGAGACGGTTACTTCGGCAGCGCCCTGCGCGACGCGGTGATCGAGATGCGATCGGACGAGTTCGACGACGCTCCCCTCGTGGAACTCGCCCGGGTCGTCCATCGCGGTGTGCACGCGATCGACGCCGAAACGATCGCGAGCTTGCTCGAGTGCTACGAGCGCATTCGGATGACCGCCGGGCGCCGGGGCTTCGCCCGTCTGTTCGCCCCGGGGCTCGTCGTCACCAACTTCAGCCGAACCAAAGCCGCCGAACTGCGCTTCGCCGGGGCGGTGCCCCACTACGTGCTGAACGTCTCGCTCTCGACGCGAACGGCCAACATCGTGCCGCAACGCCGGGGGCTCGAGGTACAGATGCTGCGTCGGATCGACCCGCTCCATCCCACACCGGTGCACCCAACACGATCTTGAGCCGGGCCACCCACGCGATGAGGACTCGGGTCGCGCCCGTGATGCTGGCGGGCGTGATGCGACATTCCTCGTTTGCCGTCCGGACGGAAGCTGCCGGCGTGGATGGGTGGTTTGAACCTTTGTGGATGGCGCCGTAAGGTAGCGCCCCAATGAAGACCGACCCCCGCGACCTGCTCCTCCTTCTCATGTAGGCGAGCGCCACATACCGGCCCTCGCCAAAGCCTCTTGTACCCAGCTGGGTCGGGAGGCTTTCTTCATGGGAGAGCCCGTCCTAGTGAAGGAAACAACGATGGTCAGCATCCACCACAGCCAGCAACCGAGCTCCATGCCTTACGGCAAGTACCGGCCGTTCGACCCAATCGACCTCGCCGACCGACAGTGGCCGAACCGGGTGATCACCCAGACCCCCCTGTGGTGCTCGGTCGACCTTCGGGACGGCAATCAGGCGCTCATCGATCCGATGGATCCGGCCCGCAAGCGGCGGCTCTTCGACATGCTCGTGGGCATGGGCTTCAAGGAGATCGAGGTGGGGTTCCCGGCCGCCAGCCAGCCCGACTTCGACTTCATACGGGAGATCATCATCGAGGATGCCATCCCCGACGATGTGACGATTCAGGTGCTGACCCAGGCGCGACCCGAGCTGATCAGGAGGACCTATGAGTCGCTGGTCGGGGTCCGCTCGGCGATCGTCCATCTCTACAACTCGACCTCCGAACTGCAGCGGCGGGTGGTGTTCGGCCTGGACCCGGAGGGCATCATCGACATCGCCGTGGAGGGCGCCCGGGTCTGCGCCGAGGAGACGGAGGCCCTCGGGAAGCGGTCGCCGGAATCGCGGATCCGCTACGAGTACTCGCCTGAGTCCTTCACCGGCACCGAACTGCCGTTTGCCATGGAGATCTGCCACCGGGTGATGGATGTGTGGGAGCCGACTCCGGAGCGGCCGCTGATCCTGAACCTGCCTGCCACCGTGGAGATGGCCACCCCCAACGTCTATGCCGACCAGGTGGAGTACTTCCATCGGGCGATCCGGGACCGGGACTCGATCATGCTGTCGATCCACCCTCACAACGACCGGGGCTCGGCGGTCGCCGCCGCCGAGCTGGGGATGATGGCCGGGGCCGAGCGGATCGAAGGCACGCTCTTCGGCAACGGCGAGCGGACCGGCAACGTCGACGTGATCACCCTCGCCATGAACCTCTACAGCCAGGGGATCGATCCGATGCTGGATCTCAGCCACATCGACGACATCCGCCGCACCGTCGAGTTCTGCAACCAGCTGCCGGTGCACCCCCGCCATCCCTACGTGGGCGACCTCGTGTACACCGCGTTCTCGGGGAGTCACCAGGACGCCATCAAGAAGGGGTTCGAGGCCCTCGCCGATGATGCCGATCGCTTCGAGGTGCCCTACCTCCCGATCGATCCCAAGGACGTCGGGCGGTCCTACGAGGCGATCATCCGGGTGAACAGCCAATCCGGCAAGGGCGGGGTCTCGTACATCATGAAGTACGAGTACGGCCTCGAGTTGCCGCGGCGGCTCCAGATCGAGTTCAGCCGGGCGGTGCAGGGGATCACCGACGATACGGGTCGCGAGATCCTCTCCGAGGAGATCTGGAAGACCTTCACCGAGACCTATCTGGCTCCCACCCGGCCGCTCGCCTACGTGGGGCACCGGGAGCACTACGACTCGACTCGATCGGAGGAGTACGAGCTCACCGCCATCGTCGACGTCGACGGTGAGGAGCGGGAGATGACCGGCAAGGGCAACGGCCCGCTGTCGGCGTTCAAGCACGCGCTCGAAGCCGGCGCCGGGATCAAGGCCAACCTCGTCGATTACCAGGAGCACGCGGTCGGCGGGGGAGTCGACGCCACGGCCGCCGCCTACGTCGAGCTGGCGATGCCGGACAAGTCGACGGTGTGGGGTGTCGGTCTCGACCACAACATCGCCACCGCCTCGATGAAGGCCCTGGTGAGCGCCCTCAACCGGGGAAGCGGGGACTGAGACCTCCGGTACAATCCCGCACCCTCCCAGGGAGGTCTGCATGATGGCAACGCCCAAGGAGCAGCCCTAGGCCGAGAGCCTGGGGCGATCCATCATGTCGGTCTCTTCTCGGTTCGGTGTCGACGCTCATCACGATGCATGCGGCGTGGGCTTCGTTGCCGATCGCCATCGGCGCCGCACCCATCGCATGACCCGACTCGCCGTGGAGTGCCTGCACCGGCTCGATCACCGGGGAGCCAAGGCGGCCGACGGTACCGGTGACGGGGCCGGGCTGATGACCCGGATCCCCCATCGTCTCCTGATTCGAGAGCTGCATCACCGAGGTTTGGAGACGCCGCCCGAGGATCGGCTGGGAGTGCTCATGGTCTTCCTGCCGTTCCACGACACGGACCGGTACCGCAAGTCGATCCGGTCGGCGCTCGAGGCCGAGCACGTGGACCTCCTGATGTGGCGAAGGGTCCCCGTGGCACCGGCCGCCCTCGGGGAGCGGGCCCGGGCCACCATGCCCCGCATCGAGCAGGCCATCGTGGCGGCGGGGAGTTCCGTTCCCGACCAGGACGACTTCGAGCGGCGGCTGCTCTTGACCCGCAAGGCGGTCTACCGGGAGCTCGCCCCGGACGCGGACGAAGCGTTCAACATCGTGTCGTCTTCGTCTCGCACCGTCGTGTACAAGGGCTTGTTCACGGCCAGCAGGATCGAACGCTTCTACTGGGACTTGCGCGATCCCTTCTTCGAGACCGACTTCGCCGTGTTCCACCAGCGGTTCTCGACCAACACCTTCCCGTCGTGGTCGCTGGCACAGCCGTTCCGGATGATCGCCCACAACGGCGAGATCAACACCATCCGATCCAACCGGGCCTGGATGACGGCCCGGGAGGTCGATGCCGGGGCCGAGACGTGGGGCGACCGGGTCGTCGACCTCCGGCCGTTCGTGCCCCCATCCAAGAGCGACTCGGGCACCCTCGACAACGCCTTCGAGTTGCTGGTGCACTCGGGCCGGTCGCTGGCCCACACCAAGGAGATGCTCATCCCACCGGCGTGGGAGAACGTGACCGATCTCGACGACGACCTGCGGGCTTTCTACGAGTACCACGCCTTCCTGACCGAGCCGTGGGACGGCCCGGTGGCGCTGGCCGCCAGCGACGGGGTGAACGTCCTGGCCGGAGTTGACCGCAACGGGCTTCGACCGGCTCGCTGGATGGTCAATCCCGACGTGGTGCTGGTGGCTTCCGAGGCGGGAGTGGCTCCCGAGGAGGAGGTCCGGGCCACGGCCACCGGACAACTGGGGCCCGGCGAGATGATCGACGTCACCCTCGCCACGGGGGAGGTTCGCTTCTCGGACGAGGTCAAGGCGGCGCTGGCGGCCCGGCGCCCCTACGGCCAATGGATCAGCACCCAGACCCTCTATGTGCGGGACCCCTTCGACCCGCACCGGGACGACCGCTTCGATTCCGACGCCCTGGCCCGGGTCTTCGGCTACACCGCCGAGGAACGCCGATTGCTCATGGGTCCGATGGCCGAAGACCGCCCGGCGGTGGGTGCCATGGGCAACGACACCCCCCTGGCCGCTCTGTCGGAGCGCCCCCAGAGAATCACCCGCTATTTCCACCAGATGTTCGCCCAAGTGACCAACCCGCCCATCGACCCCATCCGGGAGCACCTGGTGATGTCGCTCCGCACCTATCTCGGTCGGCGCGGTTCGCTGCTGGCGGAGACCGCCGAGCAGGCGCATCTCATGGAACTGGCGTCCCCGATCCTCACCGATGCCGAACTGGTCGACGTGGTCGGGTCCGACGACCCGGCGTTCCGCTCGGAGTGGATGCCGGCGGTCTTCTCGTCCGGCGGCGGACCGGGAGCCATGACCGAAGCCCTCGGGGATCTCTGTGACCGGGCGGTCGGAGCCGTGAGGGGCGGCGTCACGATCCTCGTGCTCTCGGATCGGGAGACCGACGCCGAGCAGGCTCCGATCCCGATGCTCCTGGCCGTCGGTGCGGTGCACCACCGTCTCATCTCCGAGGGGCTGCGGCTGCGAGCTTCGATCGTGGTCGTGTCCGGAGAGCCGCGCGACGAGCACGACTTCGCCTGCCTGATCGCCTACGGGGCGTCGGCGGTCAACCCGTACCTCGCCATCGAGCAAGTCCGGGCAATGGCGGAGATCGGCGCGGTCGGATCGGGCATCGTCGAGGCTCAGGAGGCATACCGCCGCCAGATCGACAAAGGCCTCCTGAAGATCCTGTCCAAGATGGGGATCTGCACGATCTCGGCCTACCGGGGGAGCGAGCTCTTCGAGGTGGTCGGGCTCGACGACGAGGTCGTGAACCTCGCTTTCCGCTTCACGCCTCGCCGGATCGGGGGTCATGGGCTCGACCACATCGCCGAGGAGATGCTGGAACGTCACGCCCGGTATCAGACCGGAGAGCAAGAACCCGACGGGTATTACAAGCACCGTCGAGGCGGGCCGCGCCATGTGTTGGCGCCGAAGCCGATCCTGGCTCTGCAGAAGGCGGTGCGCTCCGGCGAAGATGAGGCCTGGGAGATCTACCTCGACGAGGTGCAGCGCCACCGCAATCCGGCTCACCTGCGGGATCTCATGGTGCTGGCCGGTGGTCCGCCGGTGCCGCTGTCCGAGGTCGAATCGGTCGACCGGATCATGACCCGTTTCACCACCGCAGCCATGTCCCTCGGGGCGCTGAGCCCCGAGGCCCATGAGTCCATCGCCGAGGCCATGTCGTATCTGGGCGGATTGTCCAATTCGGGTGAGGGCGGCGAGGATCCGGCCCGATTCGGCACGCCCCGGAACAGCAGGATCAAGCAGATCGCCACCGGTCGCTTCGGGGTGACCCCCGCCTACCTGGCGTCGGCCGAGGAACTGCAGATCAAGATGGCCCAGGGCTCCAAGCCGGGAGAGGGCGGCCAGCTGCCGGGTCGCAAGGTCACGCCGCAGATCGCAGCGCTGCGCCATACCGAGCCGGGCATCACGCTGATCTCACCGCCGCCGCACCACGATATCTACTCGATCGAGGACCTGGCCCAGCTCATCTACGACCTGAAGACCTTCAATCCGCTGGCGCGGGTGTCGGTGAAACTGGTTTCGGAGCCGGGGGTCGGAGTGATCGCCGTCGGGGTCGCCAAGGCTCAGGCCGACGTGATCCTCATCAGCGGGGCCGAGGGCGGAACGGGAGCATCTCCGCTCACTTCGGTGAAGCACGCCGGCTCGCCCTGGGAGATCGGGCTCACCGAGGCCCACCAGACCTTGGCCGAGAACGGACTGCGGGATCGGGTGATCCTCGAGGTCGACGGCGGACTCCGGACCGGCCACGACGTAGTGGTCGGCGCCCTCCTGGGGGCGGAGCGGTTCGGCTTCGGGACGCTCCCGCTGTTGGCATTGGGCTGCAAGATGGTTCGGGCTTGCCACGAGAACACCTGCCCGGTGGGGATCGCCACCCAACGCGAGGACCTGCGGGCCGAGTTCAAGGGGACGACCGAGCAGATCGTGCGGTTGTTCGAGTTGCTGGCCGGCGAGGTGCGCCGGCACCTGGCGGCGCTCGGGGCCCGTTCCATCGACGAGATCATCGGCCGCACCGATCTGCTGCGGGCTGCCGACTCGGAGCACTCGGTGGCCGCCAGCCTCGACTCGCTGTTGGTGCCCTTCGAGACTCGCTACGACCACCGCCGATTCCGACGCTTCGCTCGATCCCCGGTGGGGGAGGTGCTGGTCGCCGACGCCCAGCCGGCAATCAACAAGGGGATCCCGGTCGAGATCTCCTACCCGGTCACCAACTCCGATCGCGCCGTGGGAACCCGCCTGTCGGGGGCTGTGACCCAGCGGCACCCCATGGGCCTTCCCGACGGCACGATCAAGATCCGTCTGGCCGGGTCCGCGGGTCAGAGCCTGGGGGCCTTCCTGGCGCCGGGCATCGACGTTCGACTGGACGGCACCGCCAACGATTACGTCGGCAAGGGCCTCGGCGGAGGGACCATCGTGGTGGCTCCCACCCACGACCAAGGCGATGCGTTGCCGCACGGGGCCGGTAATGCGGTGCTCTACGGGGCAACGGGAGGCAAGCTGTTCGTCCGCGGAACGGTGGGGCAGCGGTTTGCGGTGCGCAACAGCGGCGCCGAGGCGGTGGTGGAGGGCTGCAGCGACCACGGCTGCGAGTACATGACCGGGGGAGTCGTGGCGATCCTCGGGCGGGTGGGCCGCAACCTGGCGGCGGGCATGACCGGTGGGGTCCTCTTCGTCTGGGACCCCGGCGCCGAGATGCCGGCACATCTGGCCGAGACGGCGCCTCGGGCTCTCCGACCCACCGTCGACGATCTGGAACTGGTGCGGCCGTTGATCGAAGCCCACCGCGACGCCACCGGGAGCGAGACGGCGGCCCGGCTGCTGGTTGATTGGGAACGAGCCGGGGAGTCCTTCTGGATGCTGCGGCCATCGGGCGACTGATCGGCTACGCCCGGCTGCTCCACTGGGGAGCGGGGTGGAGCCTGGCGTAGCGGCCCGGTTCGACGGGTGAGGCGTCGACGACCGGTGGGCCGACCAGCCGCTCCACCAATCCTGCCCAGTCGAAGTCCTCGGTCACATGGGAGGCGGGGAGCTCCATGAGCCGATCGGTCGGGATGAAGCTCGGCAGGACCTGATCGAGGATCCGCTCGATCTCGTCGCGAAAGGCGTCGTTGGTACTTCGCACTCCGTCGGCGAGGAGTCCCACGTCCGGCAGCAGTCGGACGAACAGGTCGTAGGTGTCGCACCACTGACGCACCAAGGGCTCGACCCCGAACGGGTCTTTCCCGTCGGTGACCCGCAGGAAGTAGGCGTAGTTGTCGACGACGGCTCGGTCGGTGACCAGCACCTCGGCGCGGTTGCGCAACTCCAACTCCTGTTGGATCTGGCTCATGAGGACCCACAGTTGGGCCTCGGGGGTGGCCCCCTCGTTCATGCCGAGCGGATTGAAGCGGACGACCTCCCGGCCCACTTCGACGCTGCGGCCGCTGCGACCCACCGCCCCCGCAAAGGAGTGCACGGCGTTGGTCTTGCGGATCGAGTGCGATCCGATGAAGGCGATCTTGGCTTTGGGCACGCTCCCCGCACGGTACCGGGTCGAGGCCGAGCGCGGAAACGATCCATCGATGGGCAATCCGGGCCGGGTCGGCGCCCCGGTGACTAGTCACTCAGACGAGCGCCAGTTGACCACTGTGAGCACTTGAGTCACCACGTAGAGTGTTATATGGTCAACACAGGGCAGCCGCTATCAGGGCCCGGACGCAAGGGGTTGAGACGTGGTCGACCAAGTACGTATCGCAGTCGACGAGGCACCTCCGAGAGGAGTTCCGGCCCTCGTTCCGCATTGGAGACGCCCCCGACGGGGCCGACACCTCGTGCCGCTCCCCGACCTGACCGTCGATCTGACCGACGTCGGCCGCCCCACGGTGGAGATCGGGGGGCCGTCGTGGCGGAATGCCCGTCCGGCCGAACCGACCGTCACGGTGGTGATCCCCACGCTCAACGAGGCCAGGAACCTGCCCCACGTCCTGGCGCGTCTTCCCGAACGCATCGACGAGGTCGTGATCGTCGATGGGCGATCGACGGACGGCACGCTCGACGTTGCCCGTGACCTACTCCCCGATTGCGTGATCGTGCTCGAGACCCGGCCCGGCAAGGGAGCCGCCCTCAAGGCCGGCTTCGAAGCCGCCACCGGCGACATCATCGTGATGCTGGACGCAGACGGTTCGACCGACCCGGCCGAGATCCCCGCCTTCGTCGGAATGCTCGAGGCGGGCGCCGATCTCGTGAAGGGCTCCCGCTTCATGCAGGGTGGGGGCACCGACGACATGGAATTGCACCGCAAGGTGGGCAACTGGGCGATCACCCGAGCCGTCAATCTGTGCTTCGGTGGCCGCTATTCGGATCTGTGCTACGGATACAACGCCTTCTGGCGCGACACGCTGCCGCTCATGGAAATCGAGACCGACGGCTTCGAGGTCGAGACGCTCATGGGGATTCGGGCACTGCGGGCCGGCATGGAAGTGGCGGAGGTCCCCAGCTTCGAGTGCCCGAGGATCTACGGCACCAGCAACCTGAGAGTGATCCGCGACGGCCTTCGGATTCTCCGCACCATCCTCCGAGAGCGGTTCCGACCGTTCAGGTCACGGGTCGCCGTCCCCAGACCCCGCTCTCTCAGCCGGCCGGTGCGGCGTGCCGTCGTCTCCATGCTTCGACTCATGAGGCGATAGGCATGGGTACCACCGCCTCCGTCGTGGTGTGTGCCTATTCCGGGGATCGCTGGGATCAGATGATCGCCGCCATCTCGTCGGTGCAGAGCCAGACCGTGCCCCCCACCGAGATTCTGCTGGTGATCGACCACAACCTCGATCTCCTGAGGCGAGCGGTCGCCGCCTTCCCCGACGTTCGCGTCATGCCCAATCTCGGCGTCCGGGGCCTCTCCGACGCCCGCAACACCGGTGTCGGAGCGGCGACCGGCGACGTCGTCGCCTTCCTCGACGACGATGCCACCGCCGCCCCCGACTGGCTCGATCGTCTCACCGCTCCCTACGACGACCCGGACGTGATCGCGGTGGGGGGACGGTCCATCCCCGACTGGGAGCACGGCAAGCCCGGATGGTTCCCCGAAGAGCTCAACTGGGCCGTCGGCTGCACCTACACCGGCCACCGGACCACGCCGGGGACGATCCGGAATCCCACGGGGGGCAACATGTCGTTGCGGCGCGACGTGTGCGAGGCCGCGGGCGGCTTTCGCCCCCAGCTCGGTCGCGTCGGCAGGCGTCCACTCGGCGGTGAGGAGACCGAGCTGTCGATCAGGGCGGCCAGGACGGTTCCCGGGGGGAAGGTCTGGTACGACCCGGAAGCCGTGATCCACCACCTCGTCCCGGCCTCCCGGACCACCTGGAAATATCTCCGCAGCCGGTGTGCCGCCGAGGGCTACTCCAAGGCGCTGATCTCGGGGTTGGTGGGGGCCGGCGACGCCCTGGCCACCGAGCGGTCCTACGCCCTCGAGGTGCTTCCCCGGGGGGTCCTCCGGGGGCTGGGCGATGCGCTCAAAGGCGACATCGCCGGGCTGGGCCGGGCGGCCGCCATCGTGGTCGGACTGGCGTCGACCGTGTTCGGGTATCTGCGAGGTCGGATCGCATCGAGGCTGCGTCGGAATCGTGGTCCGGAGCCCGGTTTCGAGCCCACCCAGGTCGTTCACGTCGAGTTGAATGCCCCCTTGCCGTCCCTCGATGGCAGGAAGAGGGGGGCGGTGGGTCGGTACCGCCGGGCCCTCGTCTACGCCCGCTGGAACGGGGTACCGATCGGCTCGGTGTGGGTCGACATCCCGGAAGAGGGAGTGGCGCCGGGAGCGCTGGCCGACGCGATCTGGACCGAACTCGGTGCTCCGCTTCGCCTCCACGGACGCGAGTTCGGGTTCGGTGAGCCGGAGCGGCTCGGTGCCGCCGGGTTCCCGTCTCGGCGCTCGTCGATCGAGGATCCACCGGTCCCGCATGCAACAGTGATCATCGCGACCCGGGATCGCCCGGACTTGCTGCAGCGATGCCTCCGCTCGGTGCTCCGGCTCGATTACCCGCACTTCGACGTCGTGGTCGTCGACAGTGCCCCCTCGGACGACGCCTCCGCCCGACTCGTCGCCGAGCGATTCCCGGAGGTCCACTACGTCCTCGAGTCCGAGCCCGGACTCGCCCGAGCCCACAATCGGGGGATCGAGGTCGCCGCGGGTTCGATCCTGGCGTTCACCGACGACGATGTGGTGGTCGACGACCAGTGGCTTCGCCGCCTCGCCACACCCTTCGAGGACCCCGAGGTCGCGTGCGTCACCGGGATGATCGTGCCGATGACGCTCGACACCAAGGCGCAATGGTGGCTGGAGGGGTACGCCGGCTTCTCCAAAGGATCGCGACGGCGCACCTTCGACCTCGAGGAGAATCGGCCCGACGACGCTCTCTACCCCTACGGTGCGGGGCTGTTCGGGTCCGGAGCCAACATGGCGTTCCGCGCTGATGTGCTGAAAGCCGGCGGCGGTTTCGATCCGGCACTCGGGGCGGGAAGCCTCGCCTACGGGGGCGATGATCTGGCGGCGTTCTTCGCGGTCGTGGCCGGCGGCCACCGCCTGGTCTACGAACCGGCCGCCATGGTCCACCACCATTACCGGGGCGACGAAGCGTCACTGTCTCGCCAGGTCTTCGGATACGGGGCCGGACTCACGGCCTACCTCACCAAGACGTTGTTCGATCGCCCCGCGCGGGTCGTGGAATTGATCCGGCGGGCCCCGCGCGGTGTCGTGTACGCGCTCTCACCCCGGTCGCCCAAGAACAGCCGCCAGGCCGACGACTTCCCCGGAGCCCTCCGGCGCCGCGAACTGCTGGGGATGCTGATCGGCCCCTTCGCCTACGTCCGTTCGCGTTGGGCGATCCGCCACTCGGGAGGTGACTGATGGCCCAACCGGTTCCCATCCTCATGTATCACAGCGTCTCGAACGAGGCCACTCCCCGATTCCGGCGCTGGACCATCGACTCCGACCTGTTTGCCGAGCACATGGCCCACCTCGCCGCCGAGGGCTATCGGGCGCTCACCGTGACCGACTTCTTCACAAGGGCGTACGACGGCCGGGCGCTGGAGAACAAGTCGGTGGTGCTCACGTTCGACGACGGCTACGCCGATTTCCGAACCACCGCACTGCCGGTCCTGCGCCGCCACGGACTGGCCGCCACGCTCTTTGTCACGACGGGCTTCGTCGGGGGAACCAGTGAGTGGCTGGTCGCCGAAGGCGAGGCGGACCGCCCCATGCTCGGGTGGGACGATATCGAAGCCATCGCCGGAGACGGTGTCGAGATCGGGGCCCATGCCGTCACTCACCCTCACCTCGACACGTTGCCGCTGCAGAAAGCCCTCGTGGAGATCGCCGCGAGCAAGAAGGCGATCGAAGATCGTCTCGGTTCCCCCATCACCACCTTTGCCTATCCGTTCGGTCACAGCTCTCCCGCGGTGCGGCGGGCGGTCCAGTCGATGGGTTTCCTCGCGGCCTGCGGCGTGAAGCACGCCTTGAGCTCCACCGACGATGATCGCTATGCCCTGGCCCGGGTGGAAGTCCGTGGCGGAACGGATCTGGCCATCCTCGACCGCTATCTGCGGGGTGATGGGCTGCGGGTGGCACCGCCCACCGCGACCCTGCCCCGGTGGGGTTGGCGTCAGGTGCGGCGGGCGAAAGAGATGGTTCACAAGTTCCGGGCTGCCGCATGACCGGGCTCAACGTCGTCGAGGTCCGGGGTCGTTTTCACCGAGGAACGCTGGTGGGTTCCCCCGCTCCCCGCGACGTGTGGCACCACGTGGCCCGAATCGATCCGCAAGCTCTGGTCACCCAGACCCCGCAATGGATGGATGCCATGGTCGAGACCGGCGTCTGGTCGGATGCCAGCCGCTGGTACGTGGCCGCCGACGGTCGGGATCTCGTGCTGCCGATCGCCAGGCGACGGGCGATCGGCCTGCGCGGATTCCAGTCCTCGTTTGCGGAGGGGTGGGGGATGGGCGGGCTGTTGTCGTCGGGCCCGCTGAAGCCGTCGGACGTCGGCTTGGTCCTCGCCGATCTCCGGGGGGAGCGCGCTCTGCGGACCACGATACGGATCAACCCGCTGCTGGCCGATCCGTGGCGGCGTGCTGCGGACGACGGGATCATCATCAAACCCCGATCCGCCCACGTCCTCGATCTCGGCGGCGGGGCCGACGAGGTCTGGGACCACCGGATGACGTCGCAGGGTCGGCGGGGCGTACGCCGGGCCGGGAAGCTCGGTGTCACCGTCGAGTGTGACACCGAAGGGCGGTTGCTCGGCGTCTTCTACGACATGCTGCGGCAGTCCTTCGAACGCTGGGCGGCGATGCAACACGAGCCGCGCTGGATGGCTCGTTTGCGGGGCGCACTCCGCGACCCCCTCCGCAAGTTCGAGATCCTCGCCGATCGCCTGGGTTCCGGTTTCAGGCTGTATGTGGCCCGCCTCGAGGGTCGCCCCGCGGCGGCGCTGGTGGTGCTCATGGGCGGCAACGCCCACTACACCCGGGGAGCGATGGATGCCGAGGTGGGTGGGAGGTCCAACGCCAACGACCTGTTGCACTGGACGGCGATCCGTGACGCCTGTGAGGCCGGATGCCCGGCCTATCACATGGGGGAGACGGCGCCGGGATCGTCCCTGGCCCGGTACAAGGAGAAGCTGGGGGCGCGCCTCGTCCCCTACGCCGAATACGTGGTCGAGCGCCACCCCATCACCCGTCTCGACGACGGGATTCGTGGGGCCGTGAAGCGAATGATCGGGTTCCGGGATGCGTGACCGGCACGCCGGATTGCTGCGGGTTGGGGGCGTCCTGCTCGTGGTCGCCGTCGTCTTCGTCGCGACCGCCTTCCTCGTGGATCGCGACCCGCGTTCGGCACCCACCACCGAGGGTGAGTGGGAACTCGTCTTCGACGACGACTTCGACGGCGACGAACTCGACGGTGACCGCTGGACCTGGTGCCACTGGTGGGACGACGAAGGCTGCACCATCGCCAGCAACGACGAGCTGGAGTGGTACCTCCCCCAGCAGGTGGAGGTCGACGGCGGCATGCTGCGGCTGACGGCCGAACGCCGCGAGGTCGAGGCACCCGACGGGCGGACCTTCGACTACGCCTCCGGGATGGTGAGCTCGGGGCAGAGTTCTCCCGACCCGGAGCGACGACCTCACTTCGCCTTCACGTATGGGTATGTCGAGATTCGAGCCCGGGTGCCCGCAGGGCAGGGCCTGTGGCCGGCACTGTGGATGCTCCCTTCGGACCTCGAGTCACGGCCCGAGATCGACATCATGGAGATCCTGGGGCACGACACGGGCGGGTTGAAGCTCCACTTCCACTATCTCGACGAGGACGGAGAGCGCCGGAGTCCGGGACACGAGCATCGGGCCGCGACCCTGTCCGACGACTGGCACGTCTACGGCCTGGCGTGGGCCCCGGAACGGATCGGGTGGTTCCTCGACGGGGTCGAGGTGTGGTCGTTCACGGACGATCGTTTCATTCCCGACGAGCCGATGTATCTGGTCGCCAACCTGGCCGTGGGCGGTGAGTACCCCGGCGATCCCGATGAGGACACGGTCTTCCCGGCGACCTTCTTCATCGACTACGTCCGGGTATGGCAGGAGTCCTGATGGTGCGCCGCATTTCCGCTCACCTGAAGGTGCCCCTGTTCCGCAACGGCTACGCCCTGGTGGTGAACACGGTGGCCGCCGCCGGTCTCGGCGCCGCCTACTGGGTTGTGGCGGCACGGCTGTATTCGATCGAGGACGTGGGGGTCAATGCCGCCATGATCTCGGCCATGGTGCTGCTGGCCAAGCTGGCCCAGTTCAACCTGGTCAACGCCCTCAACCGGTTCATCCCCAGCGCCGGCGGGGACACGGCGCGGTTGATCGTCGGGTCGTATCTCGTGACGGTTCCGTTGGCCGGTGTCGCTGCGGCGATCTTCCTGATGGGGCTCGACTGGTGGGCACCTGAGCTCGCCATCGTACGGTCGGGGCCGCTGATGATCGCCGGCTTCATCGCCGCCACCATGGTGTGGACGGTGTTCGTGCTCCAGGATGCGGCCCTCACCGGGCTGCACCGTGCCACCTGGATCCCGATCGAGAACTCGGCTTACGGGATCGTCAAGATCGCCGTGCTGGCGGGTCTGGCGGCGGTGGCGCCCGCCATCGGCATCTTCGCCTCGTGGACGATTCCCCTCGTACTGGTGCTGGTGCCCGTCAACGTGTTGATGTTCCGCCGGGCGGTGCCGACCCATATTGCCGCGACACGGGAATCTCAGACCGACTTTCGGGCGGGTGAGGTGGCCCGCTTCGCCGCCGCCGATTTCTTCGCCTCGCTGAGCTGGACGGTGCTCATCGACCTTCTCCCGGTGGTGGTTCTGGTGCTGGCGGGGGCGGAGGCCAACGCCTACTTCTTCCTGGCCTGGGCGATCGCCTACACGTTGTTCTTGATCGCGAAGAACACCGGCATGTCGCTGATCGCCGAGGCGGCGGTGGATCCGGCCCGACTCCGCTCCTACAGCCGCAAGGTCTTGATCCAGACCGGGGGGCTGGTTGTGCCGATCGCTGCAGTGCTCATCGTTGCCGCTCCCTGGGTGTTGCGGGTGTTCGGGGCCGAGTACGCCGCCGGGGGCACCACAGTGCTGCGGCTGCTGGCGGCCGCCTCGATCCCCAACATCGTGATCGCTCTGTACACATCGATGGTGCGGATCGAGCGCAGGATGAAAGCCCTCGCCGCGCTCTATCTCACGCTGGGAGTGATGGTGCTGGGGCTGAGCGTGGTGCTGCTCGACCGTCTCGGCATCGCCGGCATCGGGTGGGCCTGGCTCGCAACGCTCAGCCTGCTGGCGCTCGTGCTCCTGGTGACCGAGCTGCGCATGGTGTGGCTCCCGGCTGCCTTGGACCATCGAGTGGGCCGCTGGGCGCTGGGGAAGGCCGAGGGCCTGCAGAACTTGCGTCGCCCCAAGGCCACGGACGCCGACAGCGACCTCGAGGCGGTGATGGTCGGTCTCCGGTTCCGGGGTGACCGGCTCCGGGTCCTCGGTCGACCCCACAGCGACCTCGACCTGGCGGTGGCGTCGATCGGCGTGGACACCCCGGAATCCGTGGTCAAGGTGGCCAAGACCGGCACGGCATCGGCCAGCGTCCTTCGAGAGGCCGAAGCGTTGCGGGACCTGCACTCGGATCACCGTCTGGCGGCGTGGTCCGACACGTACGTTCCCCGGCTCTACGGGACCGGTGACATTGACGGCCGCGCCTACCTGTTGCAGCAGCATCGGCCCGGGGTCGATGGCCGAACCTGGGCGTCATGGAGTCCGGTGGTGGCCGAGGCAGTTCGGGTCATGTCGCGATTCCATGCTGCAACCGCAACCAACCGCGTTCTCGACGATGCAGGGGTAGAGCGGCTCGTCTCCGTGGACGATGCCGCAGCGAACCGCTTGGCACGTCATGGGGATCCGGTCGCAGCCGTCGTGGAACGGGTGGGCGTCGAGCTGACGGGGCGTCCGGTGACCACGTCGTGGATCCACGGGGATCTCTGGCTGGGCAACCTGCTCGTCGGCTACGACGGGGAGATCACGGGGATCCTTGATTGGGGCGGTCTCGACCGGTGTGGCCTGCCGGCGGTGGACGTCGCTCACCTGCTGCTCACCAACCGGGCCCTCGCGTCGAGGCGGGAACTGGGGTCCGTCGTGATGGAGGCCCTCGAGGATCCCGGTTGGACCGATGACGAATCCGCCTTCCTGGCCGATTGCCAGTTGACGCCGTCCACATTGGTGCTGCTGACCTGGCTCCACCACGTCGCCTCCAACCTCCGCAAGTCCGACCGGTACCGGGCCAACTGGCTCTGGTGGACCCGCAACATCGATCAGGTGGTGAGCGCATTGTGATGACGCTGGAGCGCCCCGTCACCGTCCCGTCCCAACCGAGGCGAGATCCGGTCGGTCGATCGGTGATGCGCCACGGGATCCCGGCGGCGGCGATCGTGCTGTGGCTGGTGTCGCTACCCCGTATCGATCTGACCGCCATGACCGATCTCGGGCTGCTCTCGGTGCTTCCTCTCTCCTTCTACGCGGCGCTGGGGTTGCTGACCGTCGGCTTCTTCGTGTCGGTGGCGCGCGGTCGAGGGCCGATCGAGGTGGGACTCCACCTGGCCCTCCTGGTGCTCATGCTGCACGGCACCACCGCCATCCTGTACGGGACGGTCCGCTACTCATGGGCGTGGAAGCACATCGGGATCGTCGACTTCATCCAGCGCAACGGGTTCATCGAACCGGAGATCGAGTTCCTCGACGTGTACCACAACTGGCCCTCGTTCTTCGGGCTCATGGCGTTCTTCACCGAACTGGCCGGCTTCGAGAGCGCCGCTTCCTTCGCCGCTTGGGCGCCGTTGGTGTTCAACGGGCTGATCTTGTGCGCCGTGATCGCGATCTTCAAGGTGCTGACCGCCGACTGGCGCATCGTCTGGGCCGCCGCCTGGCTCTTCTCGATCACCAACTGGGTGGGTCAGGATTACTTCTCCCCGCAGGCGTTCGCGTTCTTCCTCTACCTCGTGGTGATAGGGATCCTGCTGCGGTGGTTCACGAGACGGCCGCCCCGGTTCATCTGGTCCCTCACGGAGTGGTTCCGGTCCCGCGTGCTGCAGGCACACTACGTTCGCCGTCTGGTGATCAGCGAAGGGAGGGTGGCTGCGACGGAGCAGATTCCGCCCGAGCCCGCGCTGGTGGATGCCGGTGCGACGGTGGGACGAACGGCGCCGATCACACACGCGCTCTGGGAACGGTCGACGATGTTGGGCCTGCTGTGCATCGTCCTCGGGGTCGGTGCCGCGATCATCACCAGTCACCCCCTCACTCCGTTGATGCTGGTGGCGGCGATGATCGGTCTCGCCGTGGTGGGCGTGGCCAACGTCAAGAAGGTCCCACTGGCGCTCGGCGCGCTGACCGCGGCATGGATGGTCACCGGTGCCGGGGCGTACGTGGGCAGTCGGTTCGCCGATGCGGCGGAGGTCACCGGGGACGTGACCAGCAACTTCGGTGAGACCTTCATCGATCTGTCGAAGTCCAGTGCGAGCCAGAGCCTGGTGGCGCTGATGGGGAGAGGCCTCGTCGGTGCCGTCGCCGTGATCACCGTGGTCGGCACCGTCCGGTGGCTCCGCCGTAGAGAGTTCGACCTGCGACCGGTGGTGTTGACGATCGTGCCGCTCGCTTTGGTCGTCGGCGGAGATTACGGAGGAGAGGCGCTGTTTCGGATCTACCTCTTCGCCTTGCCCTTCGCCGCGTTCCTCGGGGCGCATGCTTTCTTCCCGGGTCGGGAGGAGGCCCGCGGCCGGGCTCCGATCCTCGTCGTGGCCGTCGCGGGGATGGTGCTGATGGCCGGGTTCCTCTTCGCCTACTTCGGCAAGGAACGGCAGTACTACTTCACGGCCGACGAGGTGGCCGCCGCCGAGTACGTGTTCCAGAACGGCGTCGACAACACGCTCCTGATCGAAGGGTCGGCGAACTACCCATCGCAATTCGTCAACTACGAGCGTTTCGTCTACGTGCCGATCTCACGGGAGCCGGTCGAGACTCACGCCCGGATCCTGGCCGACCCGGTCGGGGTGATGGAGTACTGGATGAGCAACGACGTCGACTATGCCGACAGCTACCTGATCATCACCCGGAGCCAGAAGGCCGAGGTCGACGCGACCGGGGTGATGCCCCCGGGGTCTCTCGACGAGATCGAGAATGCCCTCCTCGCCTCCCCCTTGTTCGAGGTCGTGATCCACAACGACAACGCCACGGTGTTCCGACTGGCGGAGGTGGACCGATGAGAGGTGGTCTGTTCTGGCCGGGGGCCGTGCTGGCCTCTTCGGCGACGCTCATGGTGGCCGAGGGGTTCGATCTCGGACCACCCCTGGCACCGATTCTGGCGCTGTGGTTCCTGCTGGTGTGTCCCGGCGTCTCCTATGTGCGGCTGCTGCGACTCGGGGAGCCCCTCACGGAGTTCCTGCTCACCGTGGCCTTCAGCGTCTCGATCGGGGCGCTGGCGAGCCTGGCGTTGCTCGCCGGCCAGGTGTGGACTCCGGGCCGGACGCTGCTGGTCGTGGTTGGAATCGCCGTGGTCGGGGCCGGGATCGATGCCTACCGGGTGGTGGCCACCCGACGAGAGTCGGTTGTCGGGGTGAAGTGGCATGCGTGAACGCCAAGGCTTCACGAGCGACGAGGCGGCGCGCTTCGCCGCCGGTGGTGAAGGCCCTCCTCGCCGGTTGGGGGTCTCGGGGACACCACCCGTGTTCGAACGCGGTGGTGCTCGGTGACCCAGGTCGCGATCCGCGCTTTGTCCGAGGTGATCAGCCCGGCACCGCGTCGGGTGTGGAGGGAGTTGCTGGATCTCGATCCCGCGGCGCGCGCCGGCCAAGCGCCGGAGTGGCTCGATGCGGTCTGCGCCGTGACCGGCGGAGTCGATGCGAGTCGCATGTATTGCTGGTCGGACGGACGGACGGCGGTCCTGCCCCTGGTCCGGAAGGGCCTGCGCCTCGGTTCGATGCCGGCCGGCTGGGGTATGGGAGGGCTGGTGTCGGCCGACCCGATCCGGCCGCCGGACGTCGCCGCGGTCTTCGATGATCTTCTCTCTACCCCGTTCGTCGAACTCCGTATCCGCCCCGGCCCCGACGACGACGATGTGTGGAGTGCCGCGGCGCCGGAGAGCGCGGTGCGGATCCCGCACATGACGCAGATCGTCGACCTCCGGCCCGGCTTTGACACACTGTGCCGCGAGGGTTTCAGCAAGAGCACGCGATACAACGTCCGCAGAGCGGAGTCGGCGGGCCTCACGGTCCGGACCGGGCCCTCGGAGGCCCTCGTCGAGGACTTCTACGATCTCTATCTGAAGTGGACCGACCAGCGGGCCCGGCAACGCCACCTACCGTTGTGGCTCGCCCGTTGTGTCGCCAAGCGCCGCGAACCCAAGCGAAAGATCCGTCAGGTATTTCGACGCCTCGGGGATGCCTGCCGGATCTGGGTCGCCGATGATGGAGGGCTTCCCGTTGCGACCGCAATCGAGCTCGTGCAGGGCCGCCACGTCACCGGATGGCGCGCGGCCAGTTGCCGCTCGACCGGGGCATCGAAGTACGCCAACGTCCTGCTCCACAAGGTGATGATCGAGCGCGCCTGTGCCGCCGGGGCCGTCTCATACGACCTCGGCGAGTCGGGGGGTGTGCGGTCGCTCTTCGAGTACAAGCAGCGTTTTGGTGCGGTGCCCGTCAGCTACGACGAGTACCGATTCGAGCGGGTGCCGATCCGAGCGTGGGAGCGGACCCGAGCGGGAGTCCTCACCGTCGCCGACCGTATTCTGGAAGGCCACTGACGCCGGTGAATGGTCCTCGGAGTCGATCGGCACCTTGGCTACGATGATGAGCCGCTCAGGGGCGAGAAGCGGGCCGACGCGGAGGAATCATGCAGGTTCTCGAGAGGGCCGAAGTCGGCCGGCAGGAGCAGCGGCAGTCCGGAAAGGCGTTCCTCATCTGGATTGGAGGAGCGTTCTTCGTGATCACGGCGGTGATCTCCACCGCGGCGTTCTTGGTGTGAAGACGGCGATCACGCAGGTACGGACGCCAATCTGATCGACTCCGGATCGAAGTTGGCGGGCACGCGTCCCTTCATGTCCCGGTAGAAGTTCTTGAGCCGAGACAGATCCTCGTTTGGATTGCCGGTCATCGCGATGGCCGCCCCGGCGCCGCCGATCTTGCGCCCGAAGTCCAGAAACCCGGGGACGACCGGGACTCCGGCGCCCTGGGCGATGCGGTAGAAGCCGCTCTTCCAGTGATCGACCGGGCTCCTCGTCCCCTCCGGGGAGATGCCGAGGATCATGTCCGGCTTCGCCTTGAAGGCGGCGATGGCGGTCTCGACCAGCGAGGTGCGCCGAGTCCGGTCGACGGGGATGCCGCCCATCCATCGCATCAGCGGGCCCATCGGGCCCTTGAACAACGACGCCTTGGCGAGCCAGTGGACTGCGATGCGCTCCTTGGCCCCGACCGCCAGCATGTACATGGCATCCCAATTGGAGGTGTGCGGCGCCGCGGTGAACACGAACCCGCCCTCCTTGGGGTGCTCGGCGACGGTGCGCCAGCCGACGATCTTGAGCCACGCTGTTGCCATCCAGCGGATCACGGTGCTGACGACGGGGGTGGTGAAGAGGGTGAACCGAGCCGGGGGTCGGTGGGCCGGCGCGGTGGGAAGCGGGGTGTTGGCCAAGGGGAACCTCCAGGGGTGCGGCCACCAGAGTATCCAGAAGCGAGAGCTGCGCAGGTCGAAGAGGGACCGGCACGACTTGAGCAAGAAGTGTATGGTCGATCTACCGGCCGGGATACGTATGCTCCTCGGAGCCGGATCACGAAGGCTGGGGGGCGGTTCGCAAGGACCGTCCTGAGGGAGCCCTGGCGGCGGCAACGTCACCGGGGCTCTCTCGCGTCTCGGCCTCCGGGCAAGGGTCGGTAGGCTCGCGGCCATGCTCGACGAACACCTCGACGCGAGGCGGCGTCTCGAGAGCGAGTTGATCGTGTGGCTCACGACGGTCGCACCCGATGGTCGACCCCAGAGCTCGGCGGTTTGGTTCGTGATCGAGGGCGGCGGGCTCCTCATCTACTCCGGCGAGGCCTCGACCCGGATCGGGAACCTGGAGCACAACCCCCGGGTCGCAGTGAACTCCCGCGGTGATCGGCAGGGAGACACCCTGGTCACCATGGAGGGACGGGCGCGCATCGATCGTTCGGCTCCTGCCCCGGAGGACCACTCCGTCTACCTGGAGAAGTACGGCGCCGAGATCGAGCGCCTCGGGTGGACTCCGAGAACCTTCTCGGAGGAATTCCCGGTGGCACTGCGGATCACGATCGATCGCATTCGCACCTGGTAGGCGATCCGCCGCACCTCCGAGTAGGGTCCCGCTCCATGCCCGATGCCCTGGTGCCGGTCGAAGCAGACCCCTACAACGCCGAGACCCCGATGGGGGTCCTCGACCGACCCGTCACTCCCACCGACCTGGTGTACGTTCGCAACCACTTCGCGGTCCCTGAAGTCGACCCCGAATCCTGGAGGCTGACGATCTCGGGTGCAGCGGACCGGGCGGTGAACCTGTCGTTGGGCGATCTCCGGGCGATGGCCGACGAGTCGGTCACGATGGTCTTGGAGTGCGCCGGAAACGGGCGCAGCACGATGAAGCCGGACCCGCCCGGCACTCCGTGGAGAGTCGGTGCCGCCTCCACCACCTCATTCACCGGCGTCCCGTTGGCCGTTGTGCTCGGCGGGCTGCGACCCGCCCCGGAGGTGGTCGAGGTGCTGTTCCGGGGAGCCGACCGGGGGCTGGTGGCTCGGGATCGGATCGAGCCCTACGAGCGGAGCCTTCCCCTCGAGATCGCCACCGCTCCGGGGCCGATCTTGGCCTGGGAGATGGGCGGGGATCCCCTCAGCGTTCCGCACGGCGCCCCCGTGCGGCTCGTGGTTCCCGGCTGGTACGGGATGGCGTCGGTGAAGTGGCTCACCGACATCGAGTTCATCACCGAGCCCTTCCGGGGCTTCTACCAGCACGAGCGCTACGTCTACGAAGGCGAAGCCGGCATCCCCGACGGCACGCCGGTGACGGCCATCCGGGTTCGCTCGGTGATCGGACGACCCGCCGACGGTGATCGGGTGACCGTCGGGCCCCTGGAGGTCGCCGGCACCGCATGGTCGGGGGCCGGGGCCATCACCGGGGTCCGGGTGAGCTGCGACGGCGAGGCCACCTGGGCCGATGCCGATCTGGGCGTCCGTGCCGGGCCCCACGGTGCAACGCCGTGGCGCTTCGAGTGGGATGCCGAGGTGGGCTCCCACGTGGTGGTCGCACGGGCCGTTGACTCCACCGGCGACATCCAGCCACTCGATTCGATCTGGAACCGCTGGGGCTACGGGAACAACGCCGTGCACCGCGTGGCGGTGACCGTGGTCGACGCT